>VBAE01000157.1 GCA_005882415.1 Alphaproteobacteria bacterium
CGCCGCGACAATTGCCGGGCATTGCACCACGACGTCGCTGACGAAGCCGTTGGCAAGCTTGCCGAGCAGAGTCTGGCGATAGGCTTCGCGCGCCTGGGACAGCGGCGAGGAGGGGCCTTCCGGGAGCGCCAGCACCGGGTCGTCGTTGAACACCGGCAGCATCAGCCGCGACAGCGCGCCGGCCGCCAGATCCTTGGCGTCGCGCAGCCGCTTCATGCTGGCCGTGCCTTGCAGATGATCGAGGATCAGCGCCGGCGCCGCGTAGGAGGGCGTCAGGATCCGGTCGAACGCGTCGCAATAGGTCAGCGCCCAGGTCTCGATGTCGATCTGCGAGAAGGCCCTGCTCTGATAGCCGGCCGTGCCCGGCTGGAGCAGCTTGGTGGGATCGAACGGCCAGATCGGAACCGCCGGGCGCGATTCGAGGGTGCGCGAGATCGGCCTGCGGGCATAGACGATCGGACGGCCGGCACTGCCGCCGCTCGATCCCGGCCAGTTCGCGAACTGATAGCCGATGCCTTCGCCGGACGCGGCGACCCGCACGGTCCAGAGCTGCTGCGGCCCCTTGCCCGAATAGCGGTCGGGGCCGGCGGCGAGCTTGACGGTCGTCGACGCCGTGGACAGGGCGGTCTCGAACGCGGAGGCGAACTCGGCGAGGCTGTTGGCCGGCGGGGGCGGCGGCTCGAGCGGATCGGGGGGCGCGTTGGGACGGCTGTTGATCGCCGGCGCCAGGATGGTCGAGGCGGTGGCCACGCCCGGCACATCGTCGGCGGCGCCGAGCACCAGCGACGGGTTGCGCGCGATGACCAAAGCGACGCCGACCGCGCTCACGTCATTCGCGGCGAGATCCCCGAGCGGCACGTCGAACGACAGCAGGTTCGTCGGCGCGGTCGGCGCGGTGCCGTCCGCGATCGCGCCGAGATATTGGACGATCGCGGCGAGCCAGTTGCGGATCGCCTGCCCGCCGTCGGAAAGTGGGATGGTTCCGGCCGCGGCCAGGCTCGTCTGGACGCTGAACGCAACGCCCGCGGGGTCGCCGAGCTGCCTCAGCACGTCGGTGTAGACCGAGAGGTCGCGGGCGGCGATCTTCACATAATCGGGAAGCGGATCGGGCGGGTTGCTGCCGGCCTGGTAGCGCTCGAGGTTGAAGGTCAGCCGAACCGTCAGCTGGCCCGGCTTGGTCACCTGCCACGACGCTCCGACCGAGGGCCAGCCGCCGGCGCCGATCAGCCGGTCGGTATAGCCGGTCAGCACCGGCGGCCGGTTGTAGCAGCCCGCGCCGATCGGCTGGTCAGGGGCCGGCTGGAGCAGCCTGTTGCCGAACACGTCCTGCCAGTGGAGGTCGACCTGCAGCAGCCGGGCAAGCGCTGCATAAGGGTTGTCGGGCTGGTCGGGGGTCCAGCCCGCGAGGCAGCGGTAGGTGGGGATGTTGAGCAGATAGCGCCAGTCGTCCCCGGTGGCGACCGCCGCGCGGATCTTGCCCTTGCCGGTCGAGGTCGCGTTCTGCGGCCCGGCGGGAAGCGCCTGCACCGTCACGAAATCCTGGTTCCCGAACACCGAATAGCCGAGCATCGTGAACAGCGACTGGAGCAGGACGTTCGCATCGAACTGGGTCGGATCGGTCGACGGCGTCGGCGCCGGCGGACGTTCGGCGAGATAGCCGACCACGCCCGGCGGCTGGTTGGCGTTGGCGGTGACCGGGCCGGCGGCGAGCGGCGGGCTGGTCCCGGCCGCGAACAGGCCGGTCGCGTCCTTATTGTCGGCGCCGAGCTGTTCGACCGTGGTCCCGTAATAGGCCGCGATCGAAGCGAGCGTACCGAGCCCCCTGGCGGCGCTGGCGGCGGCCTGGACGGTCGGAAGCCTGATCGCGGAGAGCAGCGGCAGCCCGCTCCACCAGCTTGCGGGGACGTTCGGGTTCACCGCCTGAAGGGCGCTCACGCTCGTCCCGAACCAGGCGGCGACCGCCGCCGGGTCGGCGCCGGGGCTGCCGCTGGCCGGCGCCACCGACTGGACCTGATAGACCCCGCCCGCGACGCTGAGGACGCTGCCGTCGGCCAGCGGCTGCGCCGCAAGCTGCTCGGCCGCCGCCGACGGCGACAGATAGGCGCGAAGGGCGATCGCCGCCAGCGTATCGGCGAGGCTGACGGTGACCGCAGGCCGGCTCGCCGTCGCCGTGACGGCGAGGCTGCCGCCGGCGATCCCCTGGCCGAGCAAAGCGACATTGGCGTAGGACGGAACGCTCGCCGGGTCGTTATGCGCGACCAGCAGCTGGACCGTGGCCTCGCCATGGTCGTTGAACAGGCGGTCGGGCAGGCCCTGCTGCCGCCCTTCGTCGAAATAATAGAGGTAGAAGCCGCCCGAGCGGGTGATGCTCGCTTCCCAGACGAAGCGCAGCAGCTCGATCAGCTTGGGATTGTAGACGGTCGTCCACGCCGGGCCGCCGTCGCCGGCCTGCGCCATCGCCGCGAGCGAAGCCGGGGGCAGCGTGACCGTCGTCAGATTGGCCTGGATCAGGCCGGCCTGGGCCGTGGCCATGTCGTCGCTGATCAGGCCCGTGGAGGAGCGCACGTCGCTCCCGTAGAGCACCGCCATGCCGGCAAAAGCCGCGTCGCTGTCGCCATTCGCCTCGAGCAGCCGCTCGAGCAGGATGATCCCGGCCTGGTCCGCCCCGACCAGCTCATAGGTGTCGGCCGCCGCGTTCGTCCCCTGCGCGCGGCGCAGCTTGAGCGCGATCATCGTGCCCCAGCCATAGGCCGAAGCGGGCTCGCTGAAGCTCTCGCCGGTCGGTTCGTCGTAGCGGACGATGTCGAGCGAGAAAGCGGGCGGTGCGTCGGGAGTCACGATCCTGGCGTTCGCGCCCGTGCCGACGGTCAGGGTCTGCGCGCCGAGATCGCCGACCTCGCTCGGCAGCTGAAGCAAGGTCAGCCCCGCCGCCGCGGCCACCGTCCCGCCGACCGGCAGCGTCACCTTGCCGAGATTGGTCCAGGAGATTCCCGATTTCACGCTGTAGGAAGCCGCCGAGAAGCTCACCGCAGGCTTCGGCGCCAGGGAGTCCAATTGGACCTGGAGAATATTCCCGCCGAGCCATTGCTGCAGCGTCGCGATCCGGTCCGCCTCATGGGCATAATCGGCGACCTTGAAGGCCATCTGCGCGCCCCCGCCGAGCGTCAGCCACGGCGTCGCCGAGGCGAGGCCGATCGCATAGTCGCCGGGCAGCGGGTTGGGCAGGCCGATCTGCTGCCCGGTCAGCGCGAACAGCCCGGCTTCCGGCACCGTGTAAGCGTATCCCGAACCCGATGGCTGGGTGAACAGCGCCGCAGCGGTCGGCGTCACCCCTGCCGTCGGCAGCCGGAGCCCGTGCAGCATGAAGCGCGACACCATCCCAGACGCATGTCGGAACGCGCCTGCCCGGGCCGCCTCGCCGATCAGTGCGCCGGCCTTGGCGGTGGTAAGGTGCGGCAGGACGAGGAAGCCATCATTGGCGTCGAACAGGAACAGGCTCTGGCCGAGATCGGTGGCGGCCGCGAAGTTCGAAACGGTGACCGAGAAACGGGCGGCAAGCGTCTCCAGCGTGTCGCCGGCGGCTGCCGGATAAGCGAATACAGGCGCGGTGAGCGGAGAGGCCGCGATCAGCGGCACCGTGGACGCGATGTCGGACCCGTGGACCAGCCCCGGGACGTCGGTGGCAAGCCGCTTTGCCACCGATGCCAGCGTGTCCCCGGGTGCGCTGGCCTGCGCCGCACCGTTATAAGTGAACGGCTTCCCGCCGACCAGGAAGGCATCCGGATTGGCGAGGGCGAGGGCCGTCCCGGTGAAATAGGTGGAGCCCGGCGCGAAAGCCCGGCCGGCCACCGCGGCGAAGGTCTCTGCGGTACCCGAGGTCAAAGATGCGCCGCCGACCTGGAGCGTGGCGCCGGGGGCCAGCGGGTGGCGCGGATTGGCCTCGAACAAGGTGGCTGCATCGATCCCGCTGCCGAGCTGCGTCGCGAGCGCCGCAAGCGAGGCGCTGACCGTCTCGCCCGGCGTGGCCGGCTGGTAATGATAGCTGCGCAGCCCCTGAAGCATCGCCTGCGCGATCTGGCGGGCGAGCATCGCGAACCAGGCGCCGTAGACGAAGCCGGCAATCGAATCCTGCGGATCCGCCGCGGCCAGCATCGCCTCCGCCTCGCCGCCTTTCTGCTCCTGCTCGACCTGGACGGCGAGCTGGTTGAACAGCGCCTTCAGCGCCTTCAGATAGGCGCTGCCGGTGACGGTGAGCCCGCCCAGCGCATAAGACAGGCCCGGCGCCGAGAGGGACAGCCCCGGCGGCGCCGGAAGCACCACGCCCTTCGGCGGCTCCGTCGGCGTGGTAAGCGATAGGGGTCGCCGCCGGAAAGCTGGTCGACGATCGCGTGCAGCTGGGCCTCGCTGACCTGGCTGTCGAGCACGGTGCCGAGCGGAAGGTTGGTCCCGCTCTGCACCGAGGCCGCAATCCAGGCGCCGACCAAAGCGCAGAGCTGCTCAAAGCTGCTGTCGCCCGGAGGCTGCGGCGCGTCCTGCGTGACCGGCGCCGGCGCGTCGAGGAACAGCATCGTCACATAGCAGGCCTGCTGCCCGGTGGGCGCGGTGGCGCCGTCGCCGCTCGCGGTCAGCGTCGGCACGAACCAGCCGCTGAGCGCCGGCCGCCCCGAGGAGGGCGTGTCCTGGAGCTGCCCCGCCCAATTGACCGGAATGGGAGCCCCGGGCTCGGCATTGGTGAAGGCGAACAGCCGGGTCTGCGGCGGCGCCTGGAGGAACGATCCGGAATTCTGGTCCCATGGCGCGTCGGTGCTTCCGACCTCGAGCTGGAAGGTCGCCTTGACGGTCGCCGAGAAGCCGAAATGGATGTGGATCGAAAACAGCCCCAGGTTGATCGACACGGTCAGCTCGACATCGACCGAGGCGACGGCCGAGATCACGATCGGCTGATAGCTGGTATAGCGGATCTGCACGAACAATTTGATGTCGATGTCGAGGCTGGCGCTGACGATCGCGAAATCGATGCTTCCCCACAGCTTTCCGATCAGGCCGAACGTGCCGGTCAGCTGGAAATAATATTCCCCTTGGAGCTCGCCCTCGCCGCTGCCGGGGTGGGAGGTGATCTGATAGGGGTTCCACCTGGCGAGCACGCCCTGGATGATGCCGAAGGCGGTGAGCGAGAAGCCCGCCTGGAGGATGCCCATCGACACCGATTTGCCGAGCCCGAACTGCGCCCCGAAGCCGAAGGCGATGATCGGGTTGAAGGTGCCGAGTGTCGTCGTCGGGACGCTGGTTCCGGGCGGCACCTGGCTCTGCGTCGCCGAAGACAGTTTGGAGAAATAGAAGCCCCCCGATCCGGTCACCGGCAGCGGCCCGGCCTGCGCCTGGACGGTGAAGGAGACGCTGAAATCCTGGTTCCACGGGAAGCCGACGTCGACCTCGAAATCGCCGTTGGTGTAGATGCCGATCGCAAAATCCGGGAGCGTCACCGCGACCGCGCCGGCGTTGAAGTTGCGCATCGCCGTCGGCAGGCTGATCCGCGAGCGCCACACGCCGACGGTCGGCGAGACCTGCTGGTAGATGATCTCGAAGGCGAGGCCGGCGAAGATCTTGGCGGACTTGCCGGCCAGCGCGAGGCGGGCGGCGTAGAGTACCGGATCGTCGAACACCGCCGAGAATTGGATCGTATAGCCGCTCGCTTTATCCTCACCGATCCTCAGCAGCCCGAAATCGGCCGCGACCAGCCAGCCGGCGCCGGCGTCGTAGTCGAGGGTGAACGGCTCGCCCGTTCCGCTCGAGGTCAGCGGCAGCGAGGGCACCCCGCTGTCGCCCGGCGGGATCAGCGATCCGAGGCCGGCGATCAGCGGCTCGACCCTGTCGATCCTCTTGCTGGTGATGGCGAGGTGCTGGCCGAGCGCGAGCAGCCGAAGGTCGAAATATTTGTTGCCGCCGCCGGGCGGGGCAGGGGTCGAGCTCGGGTCGGTCGCGTCCCACCTTACCGGCTTGTTGACGTCGCCGACCTGCCACAGGAAGGTGCCCTCGAGCGAGACGTTCACCTTCTTGGTCACCGTGTCGTAGCTGAGGCCGATGCCGCTCACCGTGGCCGGTCCGATGACGATCGGGCCGAAGCTTTCGCTGAACGTCACCGTCTTGTCGGTGAAGTCGAAAGTGACGCTGAACCCGCCCAGCGGGATGTGGTCCAGGAGGTCCCAGGGCGCGCCGAGGCTGAAGCGCTGGCCCGTCGCCCAGGACACGAAGGTCTCGACGACTCCGCCCAGCGTGTCGCTGTCGAACTGGAAGGTCGCGGTGGTGTTCTTGCCCTCGGCCTTGTCGACGGTGGCGTGGGCGACGGGGTTGGCGTCGAGCAGCAAAGCGACGGTGATCGACTGGCTCTTGCCGCCGGTGGCGGTGGCGAAATCGTAGGTGACGTCGAGGCCGACGCCCTTCCACAAAGCCTGGAGGGTCAGGTGGCCGGTATAGCCGCCGCCGGAATCGGCCGGCGCGGCGAGGCGGACCGGAAAGCCGGTTCGGCGGGCGAGCGCTTGGTGCGCGCGTGCCGACAGCGGCAGCAGCGGCGGCGGGGGCGGCGGTGCGAGCAGCGCATTCCCGCCGCCGGTGCTCCCCTTATAGGCGATCTTGACCGAGCCGCCGATCGACAGGCCGAGAAAGTCGATCGTGAACGGGTTCTTGGTCCTGACCTCGAACCCGTACGAAGACGGGACGGTGTGGACGCCCTCCTTGTTCGTCACCCCGGGCGAG
>VBAE01000075.1 GCA_005882415.1 Alphaproteobacteria bacterium
CGAATGGCGGATGAGGGTGCGCATATTGTCGATCAGGCCATTCACTTCGACGGGCGCGATGCTGATCCGCTGGGTGCGCGAGAAAGCGAGCAATTGCCCAGTCAGCTTCGCCCCGCGCCGGCTCGATTCGAGCGCGGTCTCGGCGATCCGCTTCAGCCGTGCATCCTCGACCCGCGACGCGATCAGCTCCAGCCCGCCCATGATCGGGGTCAGCAGATTGTTGAAGTCGTGCGCGATGCCGCCCGTGAGCTGCCCGACCGCCTCCATCTTCTGCGCCTGCCGAAGCGCCTGCTCCGCGCGAAGCCGCTCGCCCACCTCCGCCTGCAGCCGGTCGAGCGCGGCGCTCAGATCCGCCGTCCGCTCCGCCACCCGCCGCTCCAGCGTCTCATTGACCTCGCGCAGAGCGGCCTCCGCCTGCCGCGCCTCGGTGACGTCGGTGGCAACCCCGATGAAGCCGACATGCTCGCCATTCGCGCCCCAGCGCGGCTGCGAGATCGAGCGAAGCCACCGCCACTCCCCGTCCCCGCGACGGTAGCGCCCTTCGAGCGCAAACCGCTCGAGCGTTGCCTCCCCAGCGAGCGATTCCACCATCACCCGGCCGATATCGTCCGGATGGATTCGCTCACGCCAGTCGAACTCCATCGCCTCTTCGATGGGAACGCCCAGGAACTCCGCATAAGCGAGGTTGACGAAGCCGCGCCTGCGGTCGAGCCGCGTCACCCACATCGGGATCGGCGCGCTGTCGGCGATCAGCCGGAAGCGCTCCTCGCTCTCCCTCAGCGCCGTCTCGGCAAGGTGGCGCTCGGTAACGTCATAGCCCTCCGCGAAGATCGCGCTCACCTGGCCGCTCTCGTCCGTGATCGGCTGGTAGACGAAATCGACCAGCCGCTCCTCCGCCGGCGCTCCCGGCGCGCGCTGGAGCTGGATGGTCATGCTCCGCCCCATGAAGGCCTCGCCGCTCCGGTAGACCTGGCCGAGCAGTTCGAAGAATCCCTGCCCCGCCACTTCCGGAAGCGCCTCGCGCACCGGCAGGCCGACCAGGTCGCGATGGCCGACGAGCTGCTGGAAGGAGGCGTTCATCATCTCGAACACATGGTCGGGCCCGCGGAGCACCGCCATGAAGCCCGGCGCATGGTCGAACAGCCGCTTCAGCCGCTGCGCCTCGTCGATCCGCCGGCGCTGGGCGAGCACCGTCTCGGTGGTCTCGATGCAGGTGCAGATCATCCCCCCGCCGCCCCCGCTCTCGTCGCGCAAGGGGCTGTAGGAGAAGGTGAACCAGGTCTGCTCCTCATAGCCCTTGCGGGTCATGGTCAGCGGCAGATTCTCGTAGAAGCTCGCTTCGCCCGCCACCGCACGTTCGGCGATCGGGCGGATGTCCGGCCAGATCTCGGCCCAGACGTCCTCGAAGGCATGGCCGAGCGCCGCCGGATGCTTGCCTCCGAGCACGTCCACATAAGCGTCGTTGTAGAGGAAGCGGAGCTCCGGCCCCCAGGCGATGAACATCGGGAATTTGGAGCCGAGCAGGATGCCGACCGCGGTCTTGAGCGCCGCCGGCCAACCCGCCGGCTCCCCCAGCGGCGACCGTGCCCAGTCGAACCGGCGGAGTCGCTCGCCCATCTCGCCGCCGTCGCGAAGGAAGGGAAGGTCGCGTTCAGCGGTATCGGGCATCGTCACTCGCATCGTCTTTCGGGGGAGCCTTAGCCCCGGCTTGCGAAGAGTCCACTGCCTCTCGGCTCGAAAATGAAGCGGCCCTGCGCAGGATTGGATCGGAGCCGCCGTCTATGCTATCCCGCGTGGAATCAAGGGGTAAGGGGTCTCCAACATCATGTCCGGCCGGAATCTGCTGTCCTTCCTGCGTTACCAGTCTCGCTTCTGGTCCGACGAGAACGCCTTCGCCCAGGACGGCGGCACCGATCGCGGCCTCGGCTCGCTTGCCGCGCTCGCCCACTATTTCGCCGACTTCACGATCACGCCGGTCTCTGAACCTGTCGCGGAAGGCGACAAGCCGGCCGCGGACAAGGCCCCCGAAGCCACCGCCGAAGCGATCGTGTTCGAGCTGGCCACCGACGAGCCCGCGATCGTCTTCGACCAGGAGCAGGCCCAGCCGGCCCCGCAGAACCACACCATCACTTACGCCGCGGGCTTCACGCCCGTCGTCCCGGCGCACGCCGCCGATCCCGCACCCACCGCCGGCCATAGCGACTCCGCCCCCGATTTCGCGGCCGCCAAGCCCGATCTCGGCAGCGAGGCGCAGCAGGACGTGATCGCCGCGCTCCACGCCATGGCGCAGATGGACCATCCGACGATCTGGGCGATGGGCTCGATCGTCCTCCACGGCGCTTCCCGCTTCACGCTCGCCTCGCCCGATTCGGCGGTCGCCGCGGGCGGCACCCTCACCATCGATGCAAGCGCGCTCGGTGCCGACAAGGCCGCCCGCTTCGACGGCTCTGCCGAGACGGACGGCTCCTTCATCTTCAAGGGCGGCGCCGGCAACGATATCTTCACCGGCGGCGCCAAGGGCGACAGCTTCACCGGCGGCCTCGGCGCGGACCGGCTGACCGGCGGCGCGGGCGCAGACACCTTCGTCTACCACTCGGCATCGGAATCGAACGGCGCCGCCCACGACACGCTCGTCGGTCTCAACGCCGCGCAGGACCATATCGATCTCGCCACTGCGGTCACCGGAGTCGACGCGGGCGTCAGCGGCACCCTCTCCGCCGCCAGCTTCGATTCGAACCTCGCCTCCGCTTTGGGCGCCTCCGCGCTCGGCGCCGGCCATGCGGCCCTGTTCACCGCCACTGCCGGCGATCTTTCCGGGCAAATCTTCCTGGTCGTCGATGCCAACGGCGAAGCGGGCTATCAGGCGGGTGCGGATTACGTCTTCGGTCTCGGCACCACCGCCCCGATCGATCCCGTGACGGCCGCCCTCTTCATCTGACGAGTTCCCCCGCTGCGGACGTCGCGAGCGAGATCACAATTCGCGCAATGCCTGGTCGCTCGAGTCGACATAGCGATGGCGTTGCAATGAACCGAAGCGGCCATAGGGATATTCGTCAGGCTTCGGCGCGCTGACCGCGTCGAGCCTCGCCACCGCCCCCTCGTCGAGCTGCAAAGCCGTGGCTCCGAGATTGCCCCGAAGTTGCTCCATCGTGCGAGCACCGATGATGGTTGAGGACACCGACGGCCGGTTCGTCACCCAGCTGAGCGCGACCTGGCTGGGCGTCGCGCCGGCCTCATCCGCAATCCGCCGGACCTCGGCGAGGGTCGCCCAGTTCCGCTCGGTTCCGGCAAGCTTCTCGCCGATATATTGAAACATGGGATTGGCATCGGTGTAGCGAGCCTGGGTCTCGTCGGTCCCGCCGCCGCGAGCATATTTTCCGCTCAGAAACCCACCGGCCAAAGGCGACCAGGGAAGCAGTCCGATCCCGTTGTGCAGGGCCGCCGGGATCACCTCATATTCGATCTCCCGGCAGGCAAGGCTATATTGCTGCTGGAGCGTGATCGGCACCTGGAGGCCATCGCGCGGGCCGTGGAAAGCGTGAGCTGAAGCTGCCAGCCGGTGAAGTTGGACAGGCCGACATAGTGGATCTTCCCGGCACGCACCGCCGAGTCCAGGAACGACAGCGTCTCCTCGACCGGGGTCAGCGGATCCCAGCCGTGCATCTGGTAAAGGTCGATCGCTTCGACGCCGAGCCGGCGCAGCGATGTGTTGAGCGCGCGGTGGAGGTGCGCCCGCGACGTGCCCGCGTCGTTCACGTCGGTTCCCGTTCCGAACCGCGCCTTGGTCGCCACCACCAGCCGGCTGGTCGCGTCCGGACGGCTCGCACGCCAGCGGCCGAGCAGCTCTTCGGAAGCGCCGCCGCCATAGACGTCCGCCGTATCGATCATGTTGCCGCCGGCTTCCAGGAATGCGTCGAGGATCGCGAACGCCTCGTCCTCGGGCGTCTCCGTCCCGAAGCCCATCGTGCCCAAGGTCAGGGTTGAAACCGACACGCCCGAGCTTCCGAGCTTTCGATAATGCATGGTCATGTGCGTCGCCTCTCTAGTGGGTGCAGGCAACAAGGTAGGCGGCGGACCATTGAGCGATTAGAGGGTCAAAGCTGCAAAGACCTATTAGCGGGATTCATCAATGCGGCGCGACGACATGGCCGACCTCACCGCTTTCCTGGCCGTCGCCGAGGCGCGCAGCTTCACTCGGGCGGCGGCGGACATGGGCATTTCCCAATCCGCGCTGAGCCAGGTGATCCGCCGCTTGGAGGAACGCCTCGGGCTTCGGCTGCTGACCCGGACGACGCGCAGCGTGGCGCCGACCGAGGCCGGCGAACGCCTGCTGGAAACCTTGGCGCCCGCGCTCGGCGAGATCGACGCCAGGGTGGCCGCGCTCGGCGAGCTTCGCGACAAACCCAGCGGGACGATCCGCATCACCTCCGTCGAACATGCCACCGAGACGATCCTCTGGCCCGTCTTGAGGCGGTTCGTGGAAACCTATCCCGATGTGAAGGTAGAGGTGGTCTCCAATTACGAGCTGACCGATCTGGCGACCGAGGGTTTCGACGCGGGCGTCCGGCTCGGAGAGCATGTCGACAAGGACATGATCGCCGTCCGCATCGCGCCCGATTTCCGGGCAGCGGTCGTAGGGGCGCCATCCTACTTCGAGGACAATCCCCGCCCAAAGCTTCCTCAGGACCTCGTCCGCCACAGCTGCATCAACCTCAGGCTGTCCGCCGCGCGCGGCCACTATATCTGGGAGTTCCAGAAAGGCCGGCGGCATCCGAAGGTGAGGGTCGACGGGCCGGTCGCTTTCAACGCCATCATTATGCTTCGTCGAGCAGCCATCGATGGTGCGGGCCTCGCCAATCTACCGGAAGATTTCGTCGCCAATGACATTGCCGAGGGCCGGCTGGTGCGCGTTCTGGAGGACTGGTGCCCGCCCCAGCCGGGCTACCACCTCTATTATCCCAGCCGCCGGCAACCGCCCCAGGCGTTCGCGCTTTTGGTCGAGGCGCTCCGTCACCGGACACGCTGAAGCCCGCTCTCCACCCATTGGAGTGGAACCTGAAGATTGTCTCGAAAAGCCGGTGAGCGCCCACAAACTCGTCGTCGTCTCGACGACTTATGCAACGCGCAGCCTGATGAGCGCGTCCAACCCGTTGTCCACCCATTCGACGTTCAAGCTGCCATCACGCGCGGTCAGGATGCGGTTGATGAGTCGCAGCCCTTGCCCTTCAGTGCGAGAGTGAGCATCAACATGTCGTGACGACCGCTCCGACCACCTGATCAGCAGTTCGTCCCCAGCGACATCGGCTTCGACAGCAATTGTGCCGTTCGAACTGAGTGCTCCGTGCTTACTCGAATTGACGGCCATCTCTCCGAAGACCAGCGCGAGAGCGTCAGCCTGGCCCTGGTTCACCACGGCCTCGGGAAGCGATGCGACGGCAATTGGACACTGAGCGTGGCTGAATGGGTTAAGCAACGCGGGGAGAAGCTCTCTTATGTCGCAAGGGGCATTCTCGCTGGCGACGAAGAGCGTTTGAGCGACGCCCAGGGCTGCAAGTCTGTCCCTGATCTCCCCGACGAATTGCTCTCGTTCGGCGTTTCCCCGAGCGAGCGACGATAGCAAACCGCTGACCATCGCATAGCTGTTCTTGAGGCGATGCCTCATTTCAGCTGCCGATATGTCTGCCACCTCCTTCGCCAGCCGCGCAGCGGTGACATCGCGCGAGACGGAGAGGTAACCGAGCCAGCGCCCTTCATTATCTTCAACACGCGAAACAGAAACATCCCACCAGCGCGGACTGCCTTTCGCCGTTGGGCAATGAGCGTCGAACCGAACAGGACCGACGGCTGCGTTCGCGAGCGCGTTCTGGATCAACTCGCGGGCTTCGCCCGGCCATAGATCAATCCACTGCTGACCCATGATGTCGCTGAGGTTGTCGATCTCCATGGCGCAAAGGCCATTTCGATTCATATACTGTACCCGGCCGTCGCGGCAGATCAGCTTGACGCAATCCAAACTCTGATCGAGCAACGCGGGGAGCAGCTCGTTGAATTGCGAACTGATTTCAAACTCTTTGGAGAGTGGCGCAATCGAAGCTGAGCTAAGCTCGCTTACGCATTCAGGAGGTGATTGCGACACGAGACCCCCTTCCTCTGGCGCCGGAGGAAGTGCGTCTCCCGGTCTCCGACCCGCCGACGGAAAGTGGCGGGGATGGCGAACCTTACCTAAGTTAAAATTTAAGAACAATGCCACTGGTTCAGCCTTTGGTGAGAACGGTTTGCCACCGTCCGATCTCCACCCATCGGGAGATTCGCCGGTCGCTTCCGCCGAAGCAGCCGGACTGCTATGATCGCCTGATGTTCACCGACATGCGCCACGGCACCGCCCAGGATTGGGCCCATATCGCCGCCGAGCACGGCAAGCACCAGCGCTCGACCGCCGCCGGCCAGATCATGGACGCGCTTCGCCGGCTGGAGGCGATCGAGGTCGGCTTCGCGGCGAACCAGCTCACCCACAGCCTGATGGCCGGAACCCTCGCCCGCCGCTCCGGAGCGTCCGAGGAAGAAGTGGTCGCGGCGCTCTGCCACGACATCGGCAAGCTCTTCTCCATCCCCAATCACGGCCCCATCGCCGCCGAGATGCTGAAGCCCTACGTCTCGGAAGACGTCTACCACGCCGTCTACTGGCACCAGGAATTCCAGGGCCGCTATTATTTCGAGCATCTCGGCAAGGACCCCGAAGGCCGCGAGCGCTTCCAGAACGAGAGCTGGTACCCCCTCGCCGAAAAGCTCGTCGACGACTGGGACGCCCCCGCGTTCGACCCGGGCTTCGACGTCGACCCGCTGGAGAGCTTCCGGCCGGAGGTGGAGCGCATCTTCACCAACCCCCGCGCGATGGTCTGAGACCTCCACCGCCGTCACCCTGAACTTGTTTCAGGGTCCAGGGTCGCGCCGCACCGGTGCCGGCGGGTGCCCTGGGACAAAGGGAGCGCTGCACTCCCCTGGATGCTGAACCAAGTTCAGCATGACGGGCCGAGGCCTTGAACGAGGCAGGGCCAATCCTCAGCCCACCGGGAACCGCCCCACCTCCCGCACAGTTCTCGCGCGCATGGCAATCCAACCCGTCCGCTGGCCCGCGCTTTCAGAATGGCGCGCAGTCCTCACCCGCACCTGGAGCGAATCGAGCGACGACAATGTCAGCTTCCTCGCCGCCGGAGTCGCCTTCTACGCCTTCCTCGCCTTCGTTCCGCTGCTCGCCTCGGCGGTGCTGATCTACGGCCTCGTCGCCGATCCGCCGATCGTCGCCGAGCATATCCGCAAGCTCTTCCAGGTCCTCCCCGCCGACGCCGCCGCGCTGATCGGCGACCAATTGAAAAGCATGACCGAGAGCCCGGACAGCGCCAAGGGCTGGAGCCTGCTGGTCGCCATCGCCATCGCCATTTACGGCGCAAGCAAGGGATCGGGCGCGATCGTGACTGCGCTCAACATCGCCTATGAGGTGAAGGAGGACAGGGGCTTCATCAAGACGACCCTGCTGTCGCTGGTGATGACCGTCGGCGGCCTCCTCGTTCTGGTCATCGCCGCGGGTGCGATCTCGGCCATGGCCGCGATCGAGAAGCTCCTCCCCGGCGTCTCCGGCGCCACGCACATCCTCCTCCAGATCCTGTTCTGGGCGGCGGCGATCGCAGCCGTCGGCCTCGGCCTGGCCGCCGTCTACCGCTGGGCGCCGAACCGGCCCGACGCGCCCTGGATGTGGGTCAGCCCGGGCTCCGCCGCGGCAACCCTGCTCTGGCTGCTGGCGAGCCTCGGCTTCGGCCTCTACGTCTCCCATTTCGGCAATTACAACGCGACCTACGGCTCATTGGGCGGAGTCGTCGTCTTCCTCACCTGGCTCTACCTCAGCGCCTATATCGTGCTGATGGGCGGCGAGATGAACTCCGAGCTGGAACGCCAGCAAGCCCTCGAAGGCAAAGCCCCACCCGAAGCCGCACCGCCGAAGACGGACCCCGCGATCGCCGCCGCATCCCCTGCTGCAGCACCGCCCGCACCATCCCCCGCTCCGGCGCCCGCGCCCCGCTCCCGCCGAACCGACGCCGCCTTCGCGCTCGCCGCCGGGGGCTGGATCGCCTTCAAATTCTGGCGCCGCCGCCGCGACAAAGTGTTAGTGTCCGACCGCCAATATATGCCCAAAAAAATCGCGCCGACTGGCTAGTCCCGCCGCATGGCCATTTCCGCCAAACTCTCCGCCTCGATCAGCATCGCGTCCTCGCTATGCCCCGTCGCGGTCGCCTCGCGGCCGACGATGACGAGCACCGGCACCGCCATCGGCGACACCCGGTCGAGCTCGACATGGACCATCGTCTCCTGCGCCCGGTCGAGCAGCCGCGCCAGTCGCCCGACCTCGGTGAGCTTGCCGCGGGCATCGTCCCACGCCGCCTTGAGCAGCAGATGGTCGGGCTCGTAGCGCCGCAGAACGTCGTAGATGAGGTCGGTCGAGAAGGTGACCTGCCGCCCCGATTTGCGCTTGCCCGGATGGTGCCGCTCGACCAGCCCGCCGATCACCGCCACCTCGCGAAAGGCGCGCTTCAACAGGTTCGATCCCTGCACCCATTCGACGAACTCGTTCTCGAGAATGTCGGGCGAGAACAGCGAGGCCGGATCCTCGATCGGCTCCAGCGCATAGCAGGCCAAGGCATAATCGTTGGAGACGAAGCCGAGCGGCTTCAGCCCCGCGCTCTCCATCCGTCTCGTGATCAGCATTCCCAGCGACTGATGCGCGTTCCAGCCTTCGAAGCTGTAGGCGACCATGTAGTGGCGGTGCTCGTGCGGGAAGGTCTCGACCAGGAGCTGGTCCGGCCGCGGCAGGATCGATCGATAGTCCTGCACCTCCAGCCATTCGCGCACATCGTCCGGGAAGCGCCGCCACTGGTCGCGGTCCCACAGGAACTCGCGCACCCGCTCGGCGAGGTTGGTGGACATCGCCATCCGCGTCCCGACATAGGTCGGGATCCGCGCCGACTTTGTGGTGGCGCGGACGATCAGGTCGGTGCCGTCGATCTTCTCCACTTCCAGCACGAGGCCAGAGAAGAAGAAGGTGTCGCCGGGCGACAAAGTGGAGGCGAAATATTCCTCGACCGTGCCGAGCTTCCTCCCGCGCCGAAAGCGCACGTCGAGCAGAGGCGCGTCGACGATGATCCCGGCGTTCATCCGGTGCTGCTGGACGAAGCGCGGGTGCGACACCCGCCAGGTCCCGTCCGCCTCGCGGGTCAGCCGCCGGAAGCGGTCGTAGGCGCGGAGCGAATAGCCGCCGCTCTCGATGTAAGCGAGCACCTGGCGGAACAGCTCTTCCGAAAGCCCCGAATAAGGCGCCGCGGACCGCACTTCGTCGAGCATCTCCGACTCGCGGAACGGGCCAGCGCAGGCGACCGCCATGATGTGCTGGGCAAGCACGTCGATCGCCCCGGGCCTGAAAATCTCCGGGTCCAGCTCGTGATTCTCGATCGCGTCGAGCGCCGCCCGCGCCTCCAGATATTCGAAGCGGTTGCCGGGGACGATGATCGCCTGGCTCGGCTCGTCGAGCCGGTGGTTGGCCCGCCCGATCCGCTGCAGCAGCCGCGACGAACCCTTCGGCGCACCCATCTGGATGACCAGGTCGACGTCGCCCCAATCGACTCCGAGATCGAGGCTGGCGGTGCAGACGAGGCCGCGAAGCCGCCCCGCCGCCATCGCCCCCTCCACCTTCCGCCGCGCCTCGACCGACAGCGAGCCGTGGTGGATCCCGATCGGAAGCCCCTTCTCGTTCACCGTCCACAGATCCTGGAAGATGAGCTCGGCCAGGCTGCGCGTGTTGCAGAAGACGAGGGTGGTGCGGTGCGCGTCGATCTCGGCCATCACATTCTCGGCCGCCCAGCGCCCGCTATGGCCCGACCAGGGGATTCGCTCGTCCTCGGGCAGCATGATCGCGATCTCGGCCTCGGCGCCGGGATCGCCGATCACCACCTCGACCATCTCCGAATCGCCGTGCGGGGCGAGCCAGCCCTGGTAGGCCTCGGGATCGGACACCGTCGCCGACAGCGCCACCCGCCGCATCTCCGGAGCGAGCCGCTGCAGCCGCGCCAGCGCCAGCGACAGCAGGTCGCCCCTCTTGCCCGACGCGAAGGCATGCACCTCGTCCACCACCACCGTCTTCAGCCCCGCGAACAAAGTCGGGCTATCCTCATGGCTGAGCAGCAGGCTCAAAGATTCCGGCGTGGTGAGCAGGATCTGCGGCGGCCGCACCCGCTGCCGCGCCTTGCGGTCCGCGGGCGTGTCCCCGGTCCTGGTCTCGACCCGGATCGCAAGCCCCATCTCCTCAATGGGCGTCAGCAGATTGCGCTGAACGTCTACCGCCAGCGCCTTCAGCGGCGAGATATAGAGGGTGTGGAGGCCGTCCGTCGGCGCCTCGATCAGCTCGGAGATGCTGGCGAGGAACCCGGCCAAAGTCTTTCCCGCCCCCGTCGGCGCGACCAGCAGCGCGCTCCGCCCAGCCCGGGCGGCGGCGAGCATTTCGAGCTGGTGCCGGCGCGGGGCCCAGCCCTTGGCCGCGAACCAGGTCTCGACCGGCTCCGGAAGCCCTGCCTTGGGCTTCAGCACGCCAGCCTAAAGGCCGTCGGTGCCATCGCGCCGTTCGGCTTCCTCGCGGTCGTAAAGCTCGCGCGTCGCCTGCTCCGTTCGGCCGAGCGAGCCGCGCTGCCTGCGGTTGCGCACCAGCGCCCAGAACAAAACCGCCGCCAGCAGCAAGACGGCGATGACATCGATGATGAGCCAACTCGCTCCGCCGAGATCCATGGTCTTCGCGCTCCTCGTCTTTCCATCCCAGCCGCTTGGCGCGGCCGGCGCATCCGCCCATATAGCTCCCGATGGCCCGTCTCGGTTCCTGGATCGAGCCTTTTCCGGAAGGCATATACATACGCCCCGCCGACGCCTGGGTCGATCCGAGCCAGCCCAAGGCGCGCGCGCTCGTCACCCACGGCCATGCCGACCACGCCCGCGGCGGCCACTCCGAAGTCTGGGCCACCCCCGAAACCCTCGCCATCATGGACTGCCGCTACGGCGAGCAGCAAGGCGCCCGCCCCGTCCAATATGGCGAGGTGACCCGAATCGGCGAGGTCGACGTGAGCTTCGTCCCCGCCGGCCACGTCCTCGGGTCCGCCCAGATCGTCCTCGAACGTGCGGGCGAGCGGGTCGTCGTCTCCGGCGATTACAAGCGCCGCCCCGACCCGACCTGCGCCCCGTTCGAGCCGGTCCCCTGCGACATCTTCGTCACCGAGGCGACCTTCGGCCTCCCCGTCTTCCGCCACCCCGAAACCCCGTCCGAGATCGACCGCCTGCTCGCCCGCCTCCACGACAATCCGGACCGCTGCGTCCTCGTCGGCGCTTATGCGCTTGGCAAGGCGCAGCGCCTGATCGCCGAGCTTCGCTGCCGCGGCCACTCGGCCCCCATCTACATCCACGGCGCCCTCCAGCGCCTCTGCGACCTCTATGTCGAGCACGGCGTAGACCTCGGCGAGCTCCGCCCCGCCACCGGCGCGAAGAAGGAGGAGCTCAAAGGCCACATCGTCATCGCCCCGCCCGGCGCCTTGAACGACCGCTGGTCCCGCCGCCTCCCCGATCCGATCACCGCAATGGCGTCCGGCTGGATGCGAATCCGCCAGCGCGCCCGCCAGCGCAACGTCGAGCTCCCCCTCATCCTCTCCGACCATGCCGACTGGGACGAGCTCACCCAGACCATCACCGAGCTCCAGCCCAAGGAAGTCTGGATCACCCACGGCCGCGAGGACGCCCTGATGCACTGGTGCATGACCCACCAGATCAAGGCCCGCGAACTCAACCTCGTCGGCCGCGAGGACGAGGACGATTGAACCATGAGGAGCCCGCAATGATCGATCTCTACACCGCCGCAACGCCCAATGGCTGGAAGGCCTCGATCGCGCTCGAGGAGCTGGAGCTGCCTTATGAGCTGAAGGTGCTCGACATGGGCAAGGGCGAGCAGAAGGAGCCCTGGTTCCTCAAGATCAACCCCAACGGCCGGATCCCCGCCATCGTCGACCGCGGCAACGGCGATTTCGCCGTGTTCGAGAGCGGCGCGATCCTCCTCTACCTCGCCGAGAAGACCGGCAGGCTCCTCCCCACCGACGAGAAGGGCCGCAGCCGGGTCGTGCAATGGCTGATGTTCCAGATGGGCGGCGTCGGCCCGATGATGGGCCAGGCGAACGTGTTTACGCGCTACTTCCCGGAGCATATCCCTGCAGCCATCGACCGCTACCGGCGCGAGGGGCGGCGGCTGTTCGAGGTGCTCGACACCCACCTCGCCGAAAACGAATGGCTGGCCGGCGACTATTCGATCGCCGACATCGCCAATTGGTCCTGGGTCCACACTTTTGAGTGGCCGGGGATCGAGGTAGACGGCCTCGACCATC
>VBAE01000076.1:0-18683 GCA_005882415.1 Alphaproteobacteria bacterium
AAGCCTTCCTGAAGAAGAACAACCCTCCGGACTGACCCGAAACGATCCGCGCGCGTTGGAGGGGGAATGCGCGACTTCTCACAGCTTCTCGACGGCCTCGTCTACACCCGCTCGCGCAACGCCAAGCTGAAGCTGATCGGCGACTATCTGAAGCGCACGCCCGATCCGGACCGGGGCTATGCGCTGGCGGCGCTGACCGGCGAATTGAACCTCGCCGCGGTCAAGCCCGCCGCGATCCGGGCGATCGTCGAGGAACGGGTCGATCCCGCGCTCTTCTACATGAGCTGGGACTATGTCGGCGACATGGCCGAGACGGTGTCGCTGCTCTGGCCCAAAAGGCTCGACCAGCCCGCCGAGATCGACGACGGCGCGCTTCGAATCGCCAAGGTGGTCGAGCTTCTTCAGGGCCTCGGCCGCTCCGAGGCGCCGGCGGCGCTGGCGCGGATGCTCGACCATCTCGACGCCAGCGGCCGCTATGCTTTGCTCAAGCTGGCGACCGGCGAGCTTCGAATCGGGGTTTCCGCCCGCCTCGCCAAGACCGCGCTCGCCGAAGCCTTCGGAGTCGACGTCGATGCGGTGGAGGAGGTGTGGCACGGCATCGGGCCGCCTTATCTGCCCCTGTTCGACTGGGCGGAGGGGCGGGGCGAGCGGCCGACCTCGGACGATGTGCCCGTCTTCCGCCCGTTCATGCTCGCCCACCCGCTCGACGAGGCGCGGCTGTCGATGGACGACTATGCCGCCGAGTGGAAATGGGACGGGATCCGCGTCCAGATCGTCCATGTCGCCGGCCAGACCCGCGTCTACAGCCGCGCCGGCGACGACATCAGCCGGAGCTTTCCCGAGATCGCCGAGAGCTTCGCCGCGGACGGGGTCGTCGACGGCGAGCTTCTGGTCAAAGGGGAGGCGCAGGGCGCGGACGCTCATGGCGGCGCCGCGGCCAGCTTCAACGCGCTCCAGCAGCGCCTCGGGCGAAAGCTCGTCTCGCCGAAGATGCTTCGCGAATATCCCGCCTTCGTCCGGCTCTACGACATATTGATCGACGGGAAGGAGGATTTGCGGGCGCTCACATGGACCGAGCGGCGGGCGCGGCTCGAGGCGTTCGTGCCCAGGCTCGACCCGCACCGCTTCGACCTCTCCGCCCTCATTGAGGCAGAGAGTTTCGAGGCGCTGGAGGAGATTCGCGCCGGCGCCCGCGACGCCTCCATTGAAGGGGTGATGCTGAAGCGGCGCGACAGCCCCTACGTCCCCGGGCGCCGCACCGGCCTCTGGTACAAATGGAAGCGCGACCCGCTCGTCGCCGATTGCGTGCTGATGTACGCCCAGCGCGGAAGCGGCAAACGCTCATCCTATTATTCCGATTTCACCTTCGGCTGCTGGACGGAGGAGGGGGAGCTGCTTCCGGTCGGCAAGGCCTATTTCGGCTTCACCGACGAGGAGCTCGCCTGGCTCGACCGCTTCGTCCGCAACAACACGGTGCAACGCTTCGGCCCGGTCCGCGAAGTGGCTCGGACCCTAGTGCTGGAGGTGGCGTTCGATTCCATCCACCTCAGCAAGCGCCACAAGTCGGGGCTGGCGATGCGATTTCCGAGGATTTCGCGAATCCGGACCGACAAGCCGGCGGCGGAGGCCGACACGGTGGAAGGCCTGAAGCGGCTGGCTACTTAGCTCGTCATTGCGAGCGTAGCGAAGCAATCCAGTACGGCCTCGGACTCAGCACTGGATTGCTTCGCTTCGCTCGCAATGACGGAGCAGGCCTCCTAAAACGGCAGCCAGCGGTTCTTTTCGCTGAAGCGCATGTAGCCGGCGTTGACGCCGAGGCGGGCGCCGACGCCGAGGCGGACTGGGATGAGGACGATGTCGCCGCGGCGCATGTAGCTCGCGGTGAAGCCGCCGACGACATAGGCATTGCCTTCCGCGGCCGGGTAGCGGCGGAACAGGCGTTGGCTGTCGTAGAGGTTGTAGACGAGGACGAAGACCTTGTTGGCGTCCGCGCCGAAATCGAAACCGAGCGACGGGCCGGTCCAGTAGACCGGGCGGTCGCCCTCGACCTGGTGGTGGAGCGTGCCCGAACCGTAGCGCACGCCCACCGCGAACGCGCCGCCCGCCTCGCGGCCGGTGATGTAGGCGCTGGGCTCGCCCTGCTCCCTGAGCAGCTTGGCGATGAGGTCGCCGAGGCCCGCCGCGCCCTTGCCGAACACGCCTTCGGCCGCCGAGAACACGTCCTCGCGCGGCACCGATCCGCCGGCGCTGGCCATATTGGCGCGGCTGCTTGCGGAGCCGTCGCCGATCGGAGTCTGCTGGGGTGCCGGCGCGGCCCGGTCGACATCGCCCGACTGGGGCCCGGCATCGACCGGCTGATATTCGTCTTCGGAGGCCTGCGGTCCGGGCGCGGCCGGCTGCTGGGCGCCCGCGGTCTGCCAGCCACTATCCTGCGTCTGCTGCGCCGCCGCCGGAGCGAAAGCCAGTGCAGCCAGCCCTGCGGCGGCCGCGATCTTCAGCGCGTTGAATTTCAGCATGGCGATACTCCCCCGTTTACTGGCCCACCCACAAGGGCTTGTATGATTAATCCTCCGCCGCCTTTCGCTGCAATGAACGGGCGACGAGCCGAGTCGTTATCGCGGCGGAATGGTGGCGAGAGGCCGGTTGAACCTGCGAAAGGCCCCCGCTATAGCCCCGCTTCGGCGCATCCGGAGACGTGGGTGAGTGGCTGAAACCAGCGGTTTGCTAAACCGCCGTAGGGGGATTACTCCTACCGAGGGTTCGAATCCCTCCGTCTCCGCCACTTCCAGACATTCCTGACACTCCAAATCCGCGTGGCCTCGCGGCCCGTTCGTGCGTCCTTTTGCGTCCGGACTGCCGGCTTTGGCCCGCACTCAACTCGTCGTAAATATATTTCGGTTCACCGCTAGACGGGGTGCCGGGGATGCGTCATGAATGAGGCTTCCTCGAAAGGCGTCGCATGCGTGGCTGGCTCGCTCGGGTTGCGGTGGTTTTGCTGCTTCTGGCGCCCTTGGGAGCGTCGGCACTCACGCCTCCGCAGGTGGTGGATGCGACGCCCGGCCTCGAAGGCAGGGTCATCACCCGCTTCACCCTTCGCTTTTCAGAGCCGATCGCTTCCCTGGGCGGCGACGGCGGCGATGCGATTACCATGGATTGCGGCACGCCCGGCGAGGGACGGTGGGTCGACCCTACCACCTTCGTTTGGGAATTCGCCAAGGGGCTCCCGGGCGGGACGATCTGCAAGGCGGAGCTGGTCCCGGGGCTGAAGGCCGTCTCCGGCCGCCCCGTCACGGGGACGCGCAGCTTCACCATCGACAGCGGCGGGCCGTTCGCGGTCGCCGTCGTCCCCTATGACGGCAAGGACAATATCGACGAGGACCAGGCGTTCATCGTAGGCGCCAACAGCGAGGTCGACCGCGCCTCGGTCGCGGCCGGCGCTTATTGCGCGGTGGACGGGATCGGCGAGCGGATCGCGATCGACCTGATCTCGCCGCGCGCGGTCGAGATGGTGCTCGACGCCATGTCCTATTGGGACCGGCAGGGGCTGCTCTCCGCTTTGGGGATCCAGGGCGACATGCCGGAAGGGAAGGCCGAACGCGCGGCCGTGCTGTCCAGCGTCGTCGGCGTCAAATGCCGCCGTCCGCTTCCGCCGGGCAAGGACGTGTCGCTGGTCTGGGGCGCTTCGATCCGATCCCCGTCCGGGCGGCTGGCGGCGGTCGACCACCGCTTCGACTTCACCGTGCGGGACGAGTTCAGCGCGCGCATCTCCTGCTCGCGGGTCAACGCCCAGTCCGGTTGCAACCCGATCGAGCCGGTAAAATTGATCTTCACCGCGCCGGTGCCGCGCAAGGCCGCGCTCGCCGCCCGGCTCGATGTCGGCGGCGGCAGGCTCCTCGCGCCGCTCGACGAGGGGCACGACCCGACCCTGTCCGAAGTCCAGTTCATGCCGTTACTGCCGCCGGGCATTACCGCGCACCTCATCCTGCCGGAAGGCTTGACCGACGAGGGCGGGCGGCCGCTCGCCAATGTCCGCCGATTCCCGCTCGACGTCTTCATTTCCGAGCCGCCGCCGCTGGTGAAGTTCGCCGCGCCCTTCGGAATCCTCGAGGCGAAGGAGGGCGGGGTGCTCCCCGTCACCGTCCGCGGAGTCGAGGCGTCGCTCAACCAGGGGACGAAGGCGATCGGCGGTGCCGCGGCGCGGATCGACGGGGACGATTTCGCCATCGCCCAGTGGATCCGGAAGGTCGCGGCGGCGCAGCGGGACGATATCCGTGAGGAGGGGCCGAAGGACCATAAGCGCAGCGTCAATCACACCGGCGACAAGCCCTTGCTCGACGGCAAGGCGGGGCCGGTGCAGCGGATGCAGCTCGCGCTTCCGGGCAAGGGCAAGCAGTTCGAAGTGATCGGGATGCCGCTGTCGAAGCCCGGCTTCTATGTGGTCGAGCTGGCGAGCCCGATCCTCGGCAGGGCGCTGATGGGGCGGCCGGCGACGCGCTACGTCAACGCCGCAGCCCTGGTCACCAATCTCTCGGTGCACTTCAAATGGGGGCGGAGCGGCTCGCTCGCCTGGGTGACCTCGCTCGATGACGGCCAGCCGGTGCCCGGCGCCTCGGTGAAGATCACCGACAGCTGCACGGGGAATGTGCTCGCGGGCGGCACCACCGACCGCTTCGGGCGTCTCGCGGTGGAAAACGGGCTGCCAACCCCCTCGTCGGGCGATGGGTGCGAGAATCTGGGCGATTCGTCGCCGCCTCTGATGGTGTCGGCGCGGCTGGGGGGCGACTTTTCCTTCGCCCTCACCAGCTGGAACGAGGGCATCCAGCCTTATGATTTCAGCCTCGAATATGGCTGGAACGAGACCGAGCCGGTCTTCCACACCATCCTCGACCGGACGCTTCTGCGCGCGGGCGAGACGGTGCATATGAAGCATGTCTACAGGGTGCCGACGGCGGCGGGCTTCCGCTCGGGCGGGGCTCTGGAGGGGAGCCTGATCCTCTCGCATCGCGGCTCCGACACGAGCTATGAGCTTCCGCTGAGCCTCGGCGCCGACGGCATCGGCGAGGCGGAATGGAGCGCCCCCAAGGACGCCCCCCAGGGCGATTACGACATCCGCTACAAGGTCGGCGAGAACACGCACTACACCAACAGCTCGTTCCGGCTGGATGAGTACAGGCTGCCGACGATGCGGGCGAGCGTGGTCGGGCCCAAGACCCGGACCGCGCGGCCGAAGGCGCTCCCGCTCGACCTCTATGTCGGCTTCCTGTCCGGCGGCGGAGCGGCGGGCGCGCCGGTCAAGCTCCGGACCGCCTACCAGCCGCTCTACGACCATCCCGACGGCTATGAAGGCTGGACCTTCGGCGGGAGCCCGGTGCGCGAGGGCACGGCCGCGCTCGACGAGGAGCAGGACGAGCTTGGGGGGCCGGAAATGCCGGGGGTCTCGACGACTCCGCTGGTGCTCGGCGGCGGCGGGGCGCTTCGCCATGCGCTGGAGGTGCCGGAGCTCAGCCAGTCGGCGCGGCTGACGGTGGAAATGGATTATGAGGACGCCAATGGCGAGACCCTGACCGCGTCGACCAACATCCCGCTCTACGCCTCCGCGGTTCGGCTCGGGATCAGGACCGACGAGCATCAGCAGAGCTCGAAGGCGATGCGTCTCCAGGTCGCGGCCCTCGGGCTCGACGATGCCGTGATCGCCGGCCAGCCGGTCGAGATCGCCGTCTACACCCGCGAGATCATCTCGATGCGGCGGCGGCTGATCGGGGGCTTCTACGCCTTCGACAACAGCGCCAAGGTGACGAAATTGGACGCCCATTGTTCGGCGGTGACCGACGCGCGCGGGGTCGGCGAGTGCATCCTGGCGCCGGGCGTGTCGGGCGAGGTGATCGTCGTCGCGACGACGCGGGACGCGGAGGGCAATGAGGCGCGGGCGGTGACCTCGACCTACATTTCCGGCGACGACGAATGGTGGTTCGGCGGCGACAATGGCGACCGCATGGACCTTATCGCCAACGCCAGGGAATATCATGTCGGCGAGACGGCGCGGCTGCAGGTGCGGATGCCGTTCCGCGAGGCGACGGCGCTCGTCACGGTGGAGCGCGAGGGCGTGCTCTCCTCTTTCGTCACCACCCTCTCGGGCAGGGACCCGGTGGTCGAGGTGCCGATGGCGGGGAATTACGGGCCCGACGTCTATGTCTCGGTGATGGCGGTAAGGGGGCGGGTCGCGGGCTGGCGACTGTGGCTTTCGGAATTCGCGAAGAAGTGGAAGCTCCCCTTCTTCGGCGATCCGGGGCGGCCGACCTCGCTCGTCGACCTCGCCAAGCCCGCTTACCGGATCGGCATGACCAAGCTGAAGGTCGGCTGGGAGGCGAACGAACTCAAGGTCGCGGTGAAGCCCGACCATGAGCGCTACCATGTCCGCGACCAGGCGCAGGTGGCGGTCGAGGTGAAGGGCTTCGACGGCAAGGCGCCCGAGTCCGCGGAGATCGCCTTTGCCGCGGTCGACGAGGCCTTGCTCATCCTTTCGCCCAACGACAGCTGGGATGTGCTGGACGCGATGATGGGCGAGCGGCCGCTTTCGGTCCTCACCTCCACCGCGCAGATGCAGGTGGTCGGGAAGCGCCATTATGGGCGCAAGGCGCTCGCGGCCGGCGGCGGCGGGGGCGGGGATCTTTCGGCTTTGACGCGTGCGGATTTCCGGCCGCTGCTGCTGTGGAAGGGCCGGGTGAAGCTGGACGCCGAAGGGCGGGCGACGGTCACCGTCCCGCTCGCCGATTCGCTCTCCTCCTACAAGCTTGTCGCGATCGCCACCGCGGGGGACGACAAGTTCGGCACCGGCAGCGCGACGATCCGGACGGTACAGGATCTGAGCCTGTTCTCGGGCGTGCCGCCGCTGGTCCGCACCGGCGACCGGTTCGACGCCATCTTCACCCTGCGCAACAGCACCGAGCGGCCGATCAAGGTCACCGCGACGGCGACCCTCTCCCCCGCGGTCACGGCGCTCCCGCCGCTGACCGTAACCGTCCCCGCGGGTGGGGCGGTGCCGGTGACATGGCCGGTCAATGTGCCTGAGGGCATCGACAAGCTCGAATGGACGGTCAACGCCCGCTCCAAGGACGGGACGAGCTCGGACAGCGTCCGGATCGAGCAGCAGGTGGTGCCGGCGATCCCCGAGGAGATCTGGGCCGCGGCCTTCTTCCGGGCGACCGATGGGATGCGTTTCCCGGTCGCCTCGCCAGCCGGTGCGCTGCCGGGTCGCGGCGGGGTCGAGCTTGCCCTCACCTCTTCGCCGGCGCCGTCGCTGGCCGGGGTGCGGGCGTACATGCAAGCCTACCCCTATGGCTGCTTCGAGCAGCGCCTGTCCAAGGCGATCGCGCTCGACGATACTGCCGCTTGGACCGCGCAGATGGCGGACCTTCCGGCCTATGTCGCGCCCAACGGACTGCTCCGCTACTGGCCCGGCGAGAATATGCCCGGCTCGATCGCGCTCACCGCTTATGCGCTTTCGGTGACCGCCGAGGCCGGCCTCCCCTGGCCGGAAGAGGCGAAGGCTAAGCTGCTCGACGCGATGCGCTCGGTGGTGGACGGACGGCTCGGCGAGGAAGGCGATGCGCCGTCCGATGCGCGGCTGCTGAGGCTCTCCGCACTGGCGGCGCTGGCCCGCAACGGAGCGGCGACCCAGGCCATGCTCGGCCAGGCCGCGGTGCCGCTGCGCGACATGCCGACCGCGACCCTGGCCGACTGGCTGGTGACGATCGACAAGGTCCGCGGAGTCAACCCGAAGGCCCGCGAGGCGGCCGAACAGGCGCTGCGCGGACGCATCGTCTATGAAGGCACCCGCCTCGACCTGACCGACGGCGGGGTTGCGCCCTGGTGGATGATGGTCAGCGGCGACGAGATGAGCCTCAAGGCCCTTCTCGCGGTGATCGGCCGCCCCGGCTGGGACCAGGACGCGCCGAAGATGATGATCGGCGTCGCGCTCCGCCAAAGCCGCGGCCATTGGGACACGACTCCGTCCAATGCCTGGGGCACGCTCGCCGTCCGCCGCTTCGCCGCCGCTTATCCCGGCAGCCCGACCGGCTTCGCCAACGTCCAGCTCGGGACGCAGACGCTCCGCGCGAACTGGCCGGCGGAGGGCCTGACACGCTTCCCGCTTCCGCCCGCGCCGTCGCCGCTGATCTTCTCGCATAGCGGCGGGGCGGCCTCGCCCTGGGCTTTGGTTTCGATCCGGGCGGCGGTGCCGCTCACCGCCCCCGCCTTCGCCGGCTACAAGATCGAGAAGGAAGTGACCTTCCTGCAGCGGAAGAGCCCCGACAAGGTGAGCCGCGGGGACGTGATCAAGGTGCGGATCACCATCGACGCGCCGGTCGACCGGACCTGGGTGGTGGTCGACGATCCGCTCCCCGCCGGCGCCTCGATCGTCAGCGGCGGCGGCCAGTCGGCCCTGTTCGCCGCGCAGGCGGAGGGCGGCAATAGCTGGCCGAGCTATATCGAGCGGGGCCAGGGCGCCTGGCGCGGCTATTTCGGCTGGATGCCGAGCGGCCGGACCAGCGTCGAATATGCGGCGCGGATCAACAGTGCCGGCCTGTTCCAGCTCCCGCCGACCCGGGTCGAGGCGATGTATTCGCCCGAAATCCACGCGGCGCTCCCCAACCGGCCGCTCGAAGTCCTGCCGTGATCCGGACCGGCCTGGGCTGGCTTCGGCGGCGGCCGGCTTTGTGGTTCGTCGCTTTGCTGGCCGCCCTCGGAGCCTTCGTCGTCTGGACCGCGCCGCCGGCCATGCCGTCTTATGCCGAAACCCGCGCGGGCTGGCGGGCGAGCGAGGCGTGGCTTCGCGACCGCAACGGCGCGCTCCTCCAGACGGTCCGGATCGACTTCCAGGTAAGGCGGCTGGAATGGGTGTCCTTGGACCATGTCGCACCCGCGGTGCGCGAGGCGGTGGTGGCGTCCGAGGATAAGCGCTTCGCAAGCCACGGCGGAGTGGATTGGCACGGGCTCGGCGGCTCGCTCTGGGCGGGCGTGCGCGGGCGCCACGCCCGCGGCGCGAGCACGATCACCATGCAGCTGGCCGGCTTCCTGACGCCCGAGCTGGCGGGGCCGGGCGCGCGCGGCTTCCACGACAAGCTCCGCCAGATCCGCGCCGCCCGAGCGATCGAGGCGAAGTGGAGCAAGGACGAGATTCTCGAAGCCTATTTGAATCTCGCCACCTTCCGAGGGGAGACTCAGGGGATCGGCGCCGCCTCCCGCGCGCTGTTCGGCAGGTCCCCCGAAGCGCTGGGCAAGGACGACGCCCTGCTGCTCGCCGCCTTGCTTCCCGCACCGCAGGCACAGCCCGCGTCCGTAGGCCGCCGCGCCTGCCGCCTCGCCCATGCCAAGGACTGCACGATGCTGATCGCCGAGGCCGAGGCAATGACGGGGCCGAGCCGCCGCCTCGCCGACGACCCGGGCCTTGCACCGCACCTGGCCTACCGCTTGCTCGACAAGGCCGGCGAAACCGTCCGTTCGACCGTGGACGCCGGCGTCCAGCGCCTCGCCTCGGGCGCGCTCCGCCGCCAGCTCCTCGGCCTCGGCGGCGACCGCGCCCGCGACGGGGCGGTGGTCGTGGTGGACAACGCGACCGGCGACGTCCTCGCTTATGTCGGCGGAGTAGGGGGCGCCTCGACCGCCCCTTCCGTCGACAATGCCGACGCCAACCGCCAGGCGGGCTCGACGCTGAAACCCTTCCTCTACGGCCAGGCGATCGAGCGCGGCTTCCTCACCCCGGCCTCGATCCTCGACGACAGCCCGGTCCAGCTCGACACCGCCTCCGGCCTCTATGTCCCCAAGGATTACGACCACGATTTCAAGGGGCCGGTCAGCGTCCGAACCGCGCTAGCCGGGTCGCTCAACGTGCCTGCCGTGCGGGCGCTGCTGGTCGACGGGGTGGAGGACTTCCGCGACCGCCTCTGGGACATGGGCTATCGCGGCCTGACCCAGGACGGCGACTTCTACGGCTACAGCCTCGCCCTCGGCTCGGCGGAAGTGACCCTTCTCCAGCAGGCCGCAGCCTATCGCGCTTTGGGCGACGGCGGCCGCTACCTCCCGCTCCGCCTCCGCACCGACGATCCCCGCGCCCAGCCGCGCGCGGTGGCCGAGCCCGCCTCGGCGTGGATCGTCGCCGACATGATGGCCGACGCCGACGCCCGGGCGGTCACCTTCGGGGTCGACTCCGCGCTCCGCCTGCCCTTCTGGGCCGCGGCGAAGACGGGGACGTCGAAGGGCATGCGCGACAATTGGTGCGTCGGCTTCACCGACCGCTTCACCGTCGCTGTCTGGATCGGCAATTCGGAAGGCGACAGCATGACCCGCATCTCCGGCACCAGCGGCGCCGCGCCGGTGTGGCGCGAGGTGATGCTTGCGCTCCACCGCTCCGTCCCCGGCCGCCGCCCCGCCCGCCCCGCCAGCGTCGAGGAGCGGCCGATCGCCTTTGCCGGCGGGATCGAGCCTTCCCGCGTGGAATATTTCCTCCGCGGAACCGGCCAGTCGGGCATCGCCATTGTCGCCCCCGGAGCGCGCCGCCCCCGCATCGCAAGCCCCGTGTCGGGCACCATCTACGCGCTCGATCCGGACATTCCGGTTGCCAAGCAGCGCATCCGCTTCACCTCGGTCGGCGCCGCCTCGGGCGAGCGGCTTCACCTCGACGGGCGCGACCTCGGGCCCGCCGAAGCGAGCCCGATGGTGCTGCCCGGTCCGGGCTCCCATCGCCTCGCTTTGGTCGACACGGCGGGGCGCGTGCTCGACCGAAGCCTGTTCACCGTCCGCTGAAAGGTTTGACGGCTCCGGCTTTTCACGCAAAGGGGCGCTCGTGCTGAGCCTGAACTTCATCCGCGACAATCGCGAGGCCGTCGAGAAAGCGGTCGCAGCGAAGAACGTCAACCTGGACGTCGAGCTGCTGATCCAGCTGGATTTGTCAGTTCGTGGAGCAAAGACGGCCATCGAGAAGCTACGGCAGGAGCGGAAAAGGCTCAGCGACAGCTTCCGCTCTGCTTCTCCCTCGGAACAGGCAAGCTTGCGGGAACGCGTCAGGCTCATTGCTGAGCAAATCCAACTCGAAGAGTCTCGCGCATCAGACGAGGCGTCGCAGCTTGAAGCTCTGTTGCTGCGTGTCCCAAACATTCCGTGGGAGGGTGCCCCGATCGGGCCGGACGAGAGCTTCAACACCGTCGTCCGCACCGAGGGCACGCCGCCCGAGTTCGGCTTCGAGCCGCGCGACCATGTCCAGCTGATCGAGATGAACGACTGGGCCGACCTCGCCCGGATCACCCAGGTCGCCGGCTCCCGCACCTATTGCCTCAAGGGCCGCCTTGCCCTGCTCGAGCAGGCGCTGATGTTCTGGGCCGAGCGCAAGCTCGCCGCCGAGGGCTTCACTTTGATGACCGTGCCGGCGCTGGCGCGGCCGCAGGCCTTCGTCGCAACCGGGCATTTTCCGGGGCACGAGGAAGAGGCCTATGAGATCCCCAAGGACGATCTCTATCTCGCCGGTACCGGCGAGATCGCTCTGACGTCCCTCCACTCGGGCGAGATCTTCGAACCGGACCAGCTTCCGATCCTCTACGCCGGCTATTCGCCCTGCTTCCGCCGCGAGGCCGGCAGCGCCGGGCGCGACGTGCGCGGGCTCCTGCGCGTCCACCAATTCTACAAGCTCGAACAATATATCATCTGCGAGGACGACGACGAGCAATCGGCGCACTGGCACGCACGGCTGCTCGCCAATGCCGAGATGCTGCTTCGCGAACTAGAAATCCCGTACCAGGTGATCGAGACTTCGACCGGCGACATGGGCCTCGGCAAGTTCCGAATGAACGATATCGAGTCCTGGGTGCCCTCGCTCGGCAAATATCGCGAGACGCACAGCTGCTCGACCTTGCACGACTGGCAGGCGCGGCGGGCGAACCTGCGCTGGCGGGACAAGGAGCGGAAGGTCCGCTTCGTCCACACGCTCAACAACACCGCGCTCGCCAGCCCGCGCATCTTGGTGCCTTTGCTCGAAAACCATCAGCAGGAGGACGGGCGGGTCAGACTGCCCAAGGCGCTCCAGGCGCTGATGGAGGGCGAATATCTCTAGGCGGCTCGACCGCCGGCCGCCGCGCTGGATGATGCTGCGCGAGGGCGGCGCGCTCTTCTCCCGCCTCTATCGCGGCTTCGGGAGCCTGGGCGAGCGCGGGCCGAAGGACGGCGCGCCGCTGATGGTGATCCCCGGCTTCCTCGCCAGCGACCGAACCACGCTGGGCCTCCAGCGCGCCCTCGCCGGCGCCGGCTACAGGGTCAGCGGCTGGGGCATGGGCCTCAACCGCGGAGTCCGGCCCGACACGCTCGAGCGCATCGTGTCGCGCGCGGAGAGCTTCGCCGGCGGCCGGCCGGTCGTCCTCGTCGGCTGGAGCCTCGGCGGCATCTACGGTCGTGACCCTCGCCTCCCCCTTCTCGGGCGACCGGCGCAACAACAATGTCTGGCGCCTCTACGAGTTCGTCGCCGGCCATCCCGTCACCGATCCGCCGGTCGGCACGGACCCGGGCGTGAAGCCGCCGGTCCCGACCCTGGCGATCTGGTCCAGCCGCGACGGCATCGTCGCCCCCTACGCCGCCCGCGGCGAGGCCGGCGAGAGCGACAAAAGCCTTGAAATCCCCACCACCCACATGGGCTTCGCCGTCAGCGGCAGCGCCTATCCGAAGATCGTAGAGGCGATCCGCGACTTTGCCTCCCTGTCCGAAGGACGGGGAGGGGGACCAGCGGAGCTGGTGGAGGGGTGACAGGGCGAAGGCCGTAGCCGTCGCGCGCCTGACACTCTGACTCAGAGATCGGTCACCCCTCCACCGCCTTCGGCGGTCCCCCTCCCCATCCCTCGGATGGGGAGGCAAGAAACGGCGCCGCCACCTCGGCGGGCACTCTCAGCGGGCGGCCGGTCTCGCGGTCGAGGATCGCCCAGGTGGTCTTCGCCCGTACCCGCAGCTTGCCGTCCTCGCCCAGGAATTCGACATGGCGGTCGAAGCGGGCGCCCTTCGGGGCTTCGCCGACCCAGGTGCGGCCGGTGACCGTTTCGCCGGGGAGGACTGCGCGGAGATAATCGATCTCATGGCGGACGACGACCCAGACGTAGAGGTCGACATGCTCGGGCGCGGCGGCAGCCCGCCAGTGCGAGGTCGCCATGTCCTGGATCCAGCGCACCCACACCGCATTGTTGACGTGGCCGAGCTCGTCGATGTCCGCTTCACCCGCGGTGATGGAGAGCTCGAACGGGGTCAATCGGGGATCTGGGTGAGGATGAAGGCGAAGGCCTCCGCCACTTCGTAAAGCGCGTTCCAGCGGCCCGACTTGCCGCCATGGCCCGCGCCCATGTTGATCTTGAGGAGGAGCAGATTGTCGTCCGTCTTGGTGGCGCGGAGCTTCGCCGCCCATTTCGCGGGCTCCCAATAGGTCACGCGGGGATCGTGGAGGCCGCCGGTGATCAGCATCGGCGGATAGGCCTGAGGGCTGACATTGTCGTAGGGGCTGTAGCTTCGGATCAGCTCGAACGCGGCCTTGTCCTCGATCGGATTGCCCCATTCGGGCCACTCGCCCGGGGTGAGGGGGAGAGAGTCGTCGAGCATCGTGCTGAGCACGTCGACGAAGGGCACGTCAGCCACCACGGCGCCCCACAATAAGGGGTCGGAATTCGCGACCGCGCCCATCAATTCGCCGCCCGCGGACCCACCCTGGATCGCAATCCGGCCGGGCGCAGCGAAGCCGGCGGCGACGAGGCCTTTCGCGGCGTCGACGAAATCGTTGAAGCTGTTGGTACGTTTGGTCAGCTTGCCGTCGAGGAACCAGCCATAGCCAAGATCGTCGCCGCCGCGGATATGGGCGATGGCACAGGCGAAACCACGGTCGAGTAGGGTCATTCTCGTGGTCGAGAAGCCGGGCGGGATCGAGATGCCGTAGGCGCCGTAGCCGTAGAGATAGACCTTGCCGCTGCCGTCCCTTGGGAAGCCCTTGCGATAGACGATCGAGACGGGGACCTGCTTGCCGTCCCGCGCCGGCAGCATCAGCCGCTCGGTCTCGTAGAGCGAGGGATCGTAGCCGGAGGGGATTTCGTCGACCTTCAGCGTCTCCAGCCGGTCGTCGGCGGGGTGATAGTCGAAGACGGTGCCGGGCGTGACCATCGAGCTGTAGCCCATGCGATAGGCGGCGGGGGCGAACTCGCGGTTGGTGCCGAGGGAGACGGTGTAGCTCGCCTCCGGGAAGCGGACCCGCCGCTCCTCGCCCGAATAGGTGCGCAACCGGATCTGGTCGAGGCCGTGGAGCCGCTCCTCGATCACCAGATGCTCGGCGAAGGAGGTTACGCCGCGCAGATACACCTCGTCCGAGCCGGCTATCACCGTCCGCCATTCGCCGGGCGCGGCCAGGTCGGCTTCGGCGAGGCGGAAGTTCACATGCTCGTCATTGGCGAGGATCCAGAGCTTCCCATGGGCGGCGTCGGCCGAATAGATCCGCTTCGGCTGGCGCGCCGAGACCAGCACCGGCGCCGCCGACGGATCGGCCGCGGGCACGAAGCGGACTTCGCTGGAGCTGTTGTCGCCGGTGGAGAGGAAGATCAGGCTCCGGTCCTGGCTTCGCCCGACTCCGACCGAGAAGCCGAGATCCTCGGTCTCCTCATAGAGGGTGGTGTCCTCTTCGGTCGGCGTGCCGATGCGGTGGAGGCGGGCGCGGTAGCTGCGCCAATTCTCGTTCACCTCGGTGAACACGATCGCGTCAGAACCCGCGCTCCACACCACCGAGCCGATTCCGACCTCGGTCACCGTCTCAAGGTCCGTCCCGCTGGCGAGGTCGCGGATCCGGAGCTTGAACCGTTCGGAGCCCTCGTCGTCGACCATCGTCGCCGCGAGCCGCCCGTCCGGGCTCACCGCAAGCGCGCCGAGCCGGAAATAGGGCTTGCCCTCGGCCTCGGCGACCTCGTCGAAAATCGGCTCGCCGGCGCCCCCTGCGACGGGGCGGCGGTACCAGGTGCGGTACTGCGCCCCCGGCGCGAAGGCCCACCAATAGAGCCAGTCGCCGTCCTTGGCGGGAACGGAGCTGTCGTCCTCCTTGAGCCGGCCCTTCATCTCCTCGAAGAGATCGTCGATCAGCGGCCGGTGCGGCGCCATCGCGGCTTCGAAATAGGCGTTTTCCTCGCGAAGGTAGGAAAGCACCGCCTCGTCCTCGACTTCCGGATATTTGGGGTCGCGGAGCCAGTGATAGGGGTCCTCGACGGTGTAGCCGTGGCGCTCGAAGCTGTGCGGGCGGCGCTCTGCCGAAGGCGGGTTGGGAAGGGCGGTCATGCTCTCTTTCTAAGGCCTCGGGGCTGGTCTATCTGACGCCCCATGTAGCCGCGCCCGAGGAAATTGCCATGTCCACCTACGAAGCCCGCCTCTCCGCCCTCCGCGAGCAATTGAAGGCCGACCGCCTGGACGGCTTCGTCGTTCCGCTGACCGACGAGCATATGAGCGAATATGTCGGGAGCTACGCCCAGCGCCTCGCCTGGCTGACCGGGTTCAAGGGTTCGGCGGGATCGGCGGTGGTGCTTCCGGAGGAAGCGGCGATCTTCACCGACGGGCGCTACACGCTGCAGGTCAGGAGCCAGGTCGACGGTCGCCACTGGAGCTACGAATCGGTGCCCGAGACCAGCGTCGCCTCCTGGCTCCGCGAGCACGCGCCGCAGGGGGGGCGGATCGGCTACGATCCCTGGCTCCACACCAAGGATTGGGTGGTGAAGGCGCGCGACGCTCTCGCCGAGAAGGGCGCCGAGCTGGTCGCGGTCGGCCGCAATCCGGTGGACGCCGTCTGGTCGGACAAGCCCGAGCCGTCCAAGGCGCGGCTGGTCGTCCAGCCCGAGGAATTTTCCGGCAAGTCCTCCGCGGCCAAGCGCCAGGAAATGGCCGACTGGCTCAAGGAGCAGAAAGCGGACGCGGCGGTGCTCTCGGCGCTCGATTCGATCGCCTGGACGTTCAACGTCCGCGGCGAGGATGTCGAGCATACGCCGGTCGCTTTGTCCTTCGCCCTGGTCAACGAGGACGGCACCGCGGAGCTGTTCGTCGCGCCGGAGAAGATCGGCGAGGACGTCCGCCTTCACCTCGGCAACGGCGTCCGAATCCACGACCGCGAGGCCTTCGCGCCCTATCTCGCCGCCTTGAAGGGCAAGACGATCATCGCCGACCCGGAGCGGGCGGTGGCGGCGATCTTCGAGGCGCTGGAAGGGGCCGGCGCAAAGGTGATCCAGAAGCGCGACCCGGCGGTCCTCCCCAAGGCGATCAAGAACCAGGCGGAGATCGACGGCCACCGCGCCGCCCAGGCCCGCGACGGCGCGGCGCTCAGCCGCTTCCTCCACTGGCTGTCGGTCGAGGCGCCCAAGGGCGGGCTCGACGAACTCAAGGCCTCCGACCGGCTCCAGCAATTCCGCCAGGAATGCGGCGACCTTCGCGACACCAGCTTCGACACCATCTCCGGCTCCGGCCCCAACGGCGCCATCGTCCACTACAAGGCAAGCCCGGAGACCAACCGGCCGATCGAGATGAACTCGATCTACCTGGTCGATTCCGGCGGCCAATATCCGGACGGCACCACCGACGTGACCCGCACCGTCGCCATCGGCACGCCCAATGCTGAGATGCGCGACCGCTTCACCCGGGTGCTGAAGGGCCATATCGCCGTCGCCCGCGCCCTGTTCCCCGACGGGACCCGCGGAAGCCAGCTCGACACCCTCGCGCGGCAATATCTGTGGGCGGCGGGGCTCGATTACGCCCACGGCACCGGCCACGGCGTCGGCGCCTATCTCGCGGTCCACGAGGGGCCGCAGCGCATCTCCCCGGTCGGCTCCGCCCAGGCAGGCGGCGACGAGCCTCTCAAGGCCGGCATGTTCCTCTCCAACGAGCCCGGTTATTACAAGACCGGCGAATATGGCATCCGGGTCGAGAATCTGGTGCTGGTCGTGCCGGTGGAGATCGAGGGGGCCGAGAAGAAGGTTCTCGGCTTCGAGACCCTCACCTACGCCCCGATCGACCGCACCCTGATCGAGCTGTCGCTGCTATCGCCCGAAGAGCGGCAGTGGATGGACGACTATCACGCCAAGGTGCTGAAGATCGTCGGCCCGCAGCTCGAAGGCGACGCCAAGGCCTGGCTCGAGGAGCAGTGCGCTGCGCTATAACTCCTCCCCGGAACGGGGAGGGGGACCGCACGAAGTGCGGTGGAGGGGTGCGAGCGCAGCGAGCAATATCGGGTGAAAACGAGCATGGAGGCGTGGGCCCCCTCCACCAGCCTACGGCTGGTCCCCCTCCCCGTTCCGGGGAGGAGCCAGGGGTGGCTCCACCGTCTCGGCTTCCTCCCCACGCGCCTGCGCCTTTCGCCTGCGCAGATTCTCCCGCAGCGCTTCGGCCAGCCGCTTTTCCCGTTCCTCGTCCCGCTTCGACATCGACAAAAGCTAGGCCCGTTCCGGGGCTTGCCGCAAGCCGCCTTGACTTGCCTCGCCCGGCTGGCCATAGCCCCGCCCGTCCTCCGACAGGTGACGATGCTGCCGTAGCTCAGTGGTAGAGCGCATCCTTGGTAAGGCTGAGGTCGTGAGTTCAATCCTCACCGGCAGCACCACCGTCCCCCGCGGAAGACTTGGTCCTGCGCCGCGCAGTTAGCGGCGGCAGTTGCGCACGAGCATGTCGAGCACCGCCGGGTGGAGCGGGCGCATGAAGGCGCAGCCGAGCAGGTGGCCGCGCATCCACACGACCTGGGCGTGAAGGCTTTCGAGGCCGGGCAGCTTCATCCAGACGTCGGTTCCGGGCAGCATCTCCAGATGCGTTGTGGCTCGGAAGCCGGTGGTCGACAGGTCGAGGACGTGGATGGTCACCGCGCTGGCGCCGCGCTGGCGCAGGCCCGCGCCGACGTTGAGCTCGGTGCGCTGGGCGCGGCGCAGGTCCTCGCCAGGGTTGCTGGTCGCCAGTTGCGCGGCAAAGCCGTTCATATCGTGGAGCATGGGCCCTCCACGTCTTCAAATCCGTACGGGCCCCCGGCGCGCGTCACCTTATTCCCCCGGCACCGCGATGCCGACGGCCGCGGCCCAGCTCTTGGCGAGCTTGCGCTCCTGCTCGCTCAGATCCTCGCCGAACAGGCGCGGGCGGCGGAAGCGGGGCTGGGCGACTTCGGTCGAGGTGCGGCGGAGTTGGACCAGGACCTCGTTCTCATCGATCATATAGTCGAATTCCAGGCCGACGCGCTTGGCGCCGGTCCAGGCGACGCGGGCGGGGACGGTAGTGCTTCCGCGGTGGAACAGGACGGACTCGCCGACCGGCGGCACGACCTCGCATTCGACCAGCGCGCCTTTGCGCGAAAGGTCGCGGAGGCGCACGTCGAGATCCCCGGCGGCGGTCTTCAGCTTCGCGGCCAGCAGCACGCGCGCGCGCTTGGCCTTCCGCTTGCCAGTCGTCGCCGCATCGATGAAATTCTCAACGCCCATTCTCAAATCCCTGCTGCCTGCTTCCCCCGACCCTAGGCGACAGGGCCCTAAAGTGAGGTAAACGAGGAGCGAATTTTTGGGCCTCGGACGTGCCCGGCGTTGACCCAGAATCGAGGGGCTCAAGGGTCCGTACCCACTACCGACAATGGCCATGACGTGGCGGAGAGGTGGTCAGGGCTAGGCGCGAGGAGGAAGCGA
>VBAE01000076.1:18782-21415 GCA_005882415.1 Alphaproteobacteria bacterium
GATCCTGGCCATTGCCGGTATTGGGTACGGACCCTAGAGGGGCCGGGATGCGCTTCTTTTCCGACAATGCAGCGGCCGTCTGCCCCGAGGTGATGGCCGCCCTTGTCGAGGCGAACAGCCTCGACACCGCTTATGACGGCGACCGCTGGAGCGGGCAGCTAAATAACCGTTTTTCCGAGCTTTTCGGCACGGAGGTGTCGGCGCTCTGGGTGTCGACCGGAACCGCGGCAAACGCGCTCGCTCTGGCCGAGCTTTGCCCGCCTTATGGAAGCATCGTCTGCCACCGCGACGCGCATATCCAGAACGACGAATGCGGGGCGCCGGAATTCTACACGCATGGCGCCAAATTGCTGCTCGGCGAGGGGGTTGGGGCGAAGCTCGATCCGGCTTCGGTCGAGGCGCTTGTCGCGACGGTGCGCGACGACGTCCACCAGACCCAGCCGGCGGTCCTCTCGATCACCAACGCCACCGAATACGGCCTCGTTTACACGCCGGAGGAGACCTCCGCGCTCGGGGAGCTTGCGAGGGCGCGGGGCCTCCGCTTACACGTCGACGGCGCCCGCTTCGCCAATGCGGTGGCGAGCCTCGGCTGCTCGCCCGCGGAGCTCACCTGGAAGGCCGGCGTGGACGCTTTGAGCTTCGGCTTTGCCAAGAATGGCGGCATGTCGGCGGAGGTGCTGGTCTTCTTCGGCGGCAGGGACGCGCGCGCGACCCACTTCCGGCGGAAACGCGCGGGGCATCTCCTCTCCAAGGGACGCTACCTCGCCGCGCAGGTTCTAGCGATGCTCGACGGCGACGTCTGGCTTCGCAACGCCCGCGCCGCCAACGACGCTGCGGCCCGGCTCGCCACGGCCGCTGGCCGCGAGCGGCTGCTTCTGCCGGTCGAGGCGAACGAGATTTTCCTCCGGGCTACCCCCGACGAAGCGGCGCGCCTCCGGGCCCAGGGCTTCGATTTCTACGATTGGGGGCCGGGCGAGGCGCGGCTGGTCACCGCCTGGGATTCGGACCCGGCGGCGGTCGACTCGCTCGCCGCAGCGATCGCCGCGCTGTGAAGCCCGGCGGCGGGTTCCTCCAGCTCCGGGTCCTCCTCCCCTTCCTCCTCATCACCCTCATCTGGGGCTCGACCTGGACGGTGATCCGCGACCAGATCGGCACGGTTCCGGCGACCTGGTCGGTGACCTACCGCTTCGCCATCGCCTGCGCGGCGATGTTCGCCTGGTCGGCCGCGACAAGGGTGCCGCTCGGCATCGGCAGGCACGGCCACGTCCTCGCCCTCGCGACCGGAATTCCGCAATTCTTCCTCAATTTCAACTTCGTCTACGCAGCCGAGCATTATGTGACTTCGGGCCTGGTCGCAGTGGTGTTCGCGCTGCTGCTGGTGCCCAATTCGGCGCTGGCGTTCCTGTTTCTCCGGCAGCGCACCACCCGCGGCTTCGTGATCGGATCGGCGATCGCGGTGGCGGGGGTGGCGCTGCTGTTCGTGCAGGAGATGCGGGTGAGTGCGGCGGCGCCGCGCGAGGTCATGCTCGGAATCGTGCTGACCCTGCTCGCAGTGGTCTCGGCCTCGGCGAGCAACGTCCTCCAGGCGACTGAGCGGCTGCGGGCTCGGCCGATCTCGTCCATGCTGGCCTGGGGGATGCTCTACGGCGTGATCGCCAACGGCGCGACCGCCTGGCTGCTCTACGGCCCGCCGACGGTCGAGCAGCGCATCGGCTATTGGGCCGGCCTGGTCTATCTCGGCCTGTTCGCCTCGGCCCTAGCCTTCACCTTCTACTTCCAGATCATCCGCGCGATCGGCCCGGCCAAGGCGGCTTATTCGAGCCTCCTCGTGCCGATCATCGCGATGGCGCTGTCGACTGTGTTCGAAGGCTATCGCTGGTCGACGCTCGCCGTCGCCGGCGGGATACTGGCGATGGTCGGGCTGGCGATCGCGCTGAAGTCGCGGGAGGTCGCGGCGTAGGGGCCAAGCTCGTCATGCCGGACTTGATCCGGCATCCATGAACACGGTTCGGGTCCAGTTGTCGCCGACCTGTGTTCATGGATCCCGGGTCAAGCCCGGGATGACGGTCTGTTACTCGGGCTTGTCCGGCATCCCCTCCCCCAAATGCTTCGCCTTCCAGTCCATCGCCATCCTGACCCGCGTCCGCCCCGAGGGGTGGTCGAAGAACACCGCTTCCTCGAGCGGGGTCGGCTCGATCTTGCGATATTCGGAGAGCTTCATCGCGATCGAGGCGAAGCCGTCGGGCTCGCGGGCGGCGTCGAGGCCGAAGGCGTCGGCCTGGCTCTCCTGGTTGCGGACGAGGGAGTTCACCACCGGGGTCAGCGCGAGGAGGTAGAGGCTGAACAGGAGGTAGTAGACCGGAGTCATCGCCGGGTCGGACGGGTCGGGGCGCTTCGGCCTGGGCGGCCAGGTCTTCTCGTCATCGTCGGGCCCCGGAAGCTCCCGGATTTCCCAGTTCCTGCCGAATTTGCGGACAACCCGCGGGGCGGCGAACCAGAGGAACAGGAAGCCGAGGCCAACAAGGCCTGCGAAGGCCGGGAGAAGCCGCCAGACATGGCCGAGGACGTAATGGCCGAGCTCATGGCCCATCACTGCTTTCACCTCCTGCGGCGTCGAGCGGTTGAGGAGATTG
>VBAE01000158.1 GCA_005882415.1 Alphaproteobacteria bacterium
CGCTTCAGGGTGCGCACGAACGCCTCAGCCATGCCGTTCGATTGTGGGCTCTCCAGCGGGGTCGTGCAGGGCACCAGCCCGACGTCCCTGGCGAAGCGGCGGGTCTCCCGGGCGATGTAGCAGCTGCCGTTGTCGGTCAGCCACTCGATCTCGACGGGCAAGCGATTGAGCCGTCCGAACCTGTGCTCGAGGGCGGCCACCATGAGGTCGCGCACGTCCTCGCCCGTGATGCCGCTGGTGGTCGCCACGAAGCTCATGGCCTCCCGATCGCAGCAGTCGAGGGCGAAGGCCACGCGCACGCGCTCGCCGTTGTCGCAGCCGATCTCCAGGCCGTCCGAGCACCAGCGGGTGTTGCGCGTGTCCACGGCGATGCGCCCCTCGTGCCGGCGCTCCTCGCCGCCGGCGTGGCGCTGGAGCAGGAGCCCATGCACCTTCATGACGCGGTAGACCCGCTTCACGTTCGGGGCGGGCCGACCCTCCCGCTCGGCTTGGCGACGCAAGAGAGCATGAACCCGTCGATAGCCGTAGGTGGGCAGATCGGCGATGAGCGTCTGGATCGCGGCGAGAAGCCCAGCATCAGGCAGAGGCGGGCGACCTCGACGAGGCGGGGCGGTCCTCTGCCGGGACGAGAGGTGCGGGCGCGAGACGCCCAGGGCTGCGGCGACCGCGCTCACCGGCCGTCCCCCGGCCACGAGGTCACGCGCGAGGGCAGCTTTTTGGGGGCGGTCACGCGCTCGACCGCTTCGCGCAGGATCTCGTTCTCGAGCGTCTTCTTGCCGAGCAACCGCTGCAGCTCGCGGATCTGCTGGTGAGCGGCGCGCAGCTCAGAGGCAGGTACCACCTGCTCGCCGGCGCCAGCCGCCGTCAAGGCGCCTTGCGCCATCAGTCGACGCCAGGTGAAGAGCTGGTTGCCGGCAATGCCATGATGGCGGGCGACGAGCGAGACCGAGTTGCCGGGCAGATACGTCTCTTCGACGATCCGCACCTTCTCCTCCGTCGACCAACGGCGCCGCCGCTGCACCGACGTGATCACCTCGACGCGCTCGGCGCGGGGCGGGCCTTCGTAGCAAACAGTCATAGGGTCAGGCATACGACTCACACCTATCCAAGTGCGAGGCCCTGACCGGGCAATTAGGGGGCTATCTCAGGCCCTGACCGGGCAATTAGTCTTACTGCGTCACAACGTGAGCGGTATGCGTGTTACGGCCGCGCAGCACGGACATCGCTCGAGCTTTCGGACAAGGTCCACGATTAGGGTTCGGCGCATGGTGGAGATTGAGTTCGCGACGTGACGCTCCGGTCGGATCGGCGGGCGGTCTCCGGGTCGAACCGGCGGGAACTGAAGGCGCCGCGAGGAGGCGCGTCGGTTCTGAGGGGGGAATCCTCGCCCGTTCGGCGACCAGGAAGGCGTAGGCGGCGATGCACAGAGTGGCATGGTGGTGGAAGCCTCGCCAACCTCGTCCCTCGAAGTGCCCGAGCCCGAGCTCTTGTTTGAGTTCCTGGTAATCCCGCTCGATGCGCCAGCGCAGCTTCGCGAGCGCGACGAGGCGGTCGAAGGCGACGTTTTCAGGAACGGTCGCAAGCCAGAACTTCGTGGGTTTCTCCTCCTCAGTTGGCCATTCGACCAGGAGCCATTCCTCATCCCGGGGAACGCTTCGATCGAAGTCCCGGTGCGCGGCGCGAACACGGACACGCGCGAAGCGAGAGATCAGGACGTCGGCACTTCCCTCGCGCCAGGAGATCATCTCCCAGGCCTCGGCCGGAAGCGAAAGCGCGAGACCCTCGACGGACTGGGGCTGGTGGTCGGGGTCGCGGACCATGCGGCTCGTCGGGCGCCCACGCCCGGACCAGGGCCTGACCGCCGGCGACGGGTTGGCGCGCGTCCACACGGAGGTGTGCGGCTGGACGCCGGCGACGTAAGCAAGACCGAGCCCCGCGAGGGCCGAACGCAGGCTGGTTTCGGCGCCGTAGCCGGCGTCCATCAGGACCACGCCGGGCGGGGCGCCGGCCTCGAGCGCAGCCCGGATCTGGTCGAGTGCGATCTCGGGCTTCGTCCTGAACGTCACCTCCTCCGGCACGCCCGCTTTCTTCCGGCGAGCCGGATCAGCGGCCCAGTCCTTCGGCAGGTAGAGCCTATAGGCGATCGGGAAGCTCGCGCCGGCGTTCGCGAGGGACAGGGACACTGCGACTTGGCAGTTGTCCTGCTTGCCGAGCTGCCCCGAGTACTGCCGAGTGACGCCCACCGAGTGCTTGCCCTTCTTTGGAAAGCTCGTGTCGTCGATGATCCAGGCCTCGATCGGCTCCCTGGCGATAATCGAGGGAAGCGTCAGCTCCAGAACCTTCGCGAGGACCCTTGCGTCGGACCAGGGCGACTGGGCCACGAAATGCAGCAGCGACTGGTGTTGCGCCGAGACCCGCGAGGGAGCAGTCACCGCCGCGAGCGGCTCGACGCTCTTGCGCTCCGCCGGGGTGAGGAGTCCCATGCAGTAATCCCTCAACGGCCTGACCCGATCCGCGTGGCCAAAAACCTCGGCCAAAGCGTCCACGAAAGCCTCAAAACGGTCCGCGCCGTCGCCCTCCATCACATACTCCGAATCAATCAGCCCTCGGAGCCTATGCCTCGCTCCCGCGCCCGCGCGACGCGGCCTTCTGACTCAGTAAGACTAGCAGGATGAGGAAAAACGGGTGAGCGGAGCGGCTGGTCGGGTGGTTATCCGGCCCTGAGAGTTCGGCCCCGGTGTTGTCGGATGGGCGGGCTGTTGCCGACAAGGGCTGGTCGGGCTCATGACGCGGCCCCGGCCAGCAGCTTGGGAAGTCTGATTAGGTTGTAGGCGGCGAGCGTGAAGGTGAACTGCCAGCCGACGCGATCGAGGCCGCGATGCCTGGTCTTGCGCAGCCCGGCGGCGGCCTTTGCCCAGCCGAAGGCCTCCTCGATGCGCTTTCGGATGACCTGGCTGATCTTGTAGCCGGCATGGCGGGTCGTGCGTCCGTCGATGGCGGAGCCCTTGATCTTAGTCGCGACGTGCGGGGCGACGTTGAGGGAGCGAAGCTCAGTGACGAAGTCCTCGGCGTCGTAGCCCTTGTCGGTCCCCAGCGTGATGCGGCGCGGTCGATCGGCGCGGGGTTCGATCATGTGGAGGGCCGCGATGCGCTCGGCGTGGCCGTCCGCCCCGGTCAGGCAGGCGTCGACCACCAACCCGTGGCGGTTCTCCATCAGGGCATGGCCGATGAAGCCGAGCTTCGCCTCACGGCCCGCGCCCTTGCGGTAGAGCCTGGCATCCGGGTCGGTGGTGCTCTGATGAGTGTCGTTGGTGCGGCGCTCGCCGTGGAAATCGCTTTCGCGGTTGCGCCCATGGGCCGGCGGCTCGCCCGAGCCGTCCTTCGGCCTGACGCTCTTCATCGAAGCCCACGCCTCGATCATGGTCCCGTCGACGCTGAAGTGCTCGGTCGATAGGAGGCGCTTCACCTTCGGGTGGGCCAGCACGGCGGCCAGGAACTTGTGCGCCACGTCGCCCGCGAGCAGCCGGTCGCGGTTCTTGCCGAAGCTGGTCTGGTCCCAGACCGCGTCGTCGACCCCGAGCCCAACGAACCAGCGGAACAGGAGGTCGTAGTCCAGCCGCTCCATAATCTGACGCTCGGAGCGGATGCCGTAGAAGGCCTGCAGCAACAGCGCCCGCAACAGACGCTCCGGCGGGATCGAGGGCCGGCCGACACCGGCCGCGTAGATCGCCTCGAAATCCGCGCCTAGCGTGAGGAGCGCCTCGTTGACGATCCTGCGGATCGGGCGAAGCGGATGATCTGATCGCACCCGGCTCTCCAGGTCGACATAGGAGAACAGCGACCCCGAAACCGCGTCCGATCCTCGCATTTCGATCCCCGGTCAGTCACCAACCGGGCGAATTGAATCACGCAGCAGCGATCCAGGCGACCCCCTTTTTCCTCACCCTGCTAGGCCCTTATCATACAGAAGAAACCCGGTCTTCTGGAGAACACGAACTCTCACCCTAACCATCTGAGAGGGGCGGTTGAGATCAAGCTGCTCCTGCTTTCTGGTCGGATCGGCGCTCCTGTTCCCCCACCTCGCCCTTGGCGCGGGCCCGCAGC
>VBAE01000159.1 GCA_005882415.1 Alphaproteobacteria bacterium
AAGAAATTGCTCGTCTACGGCTCCCATTTTGCCGAGGATCTGGCCGATGCGCGGCGTTTCGGGTGGGACGTTCCGACCTGCGCTTTCCACTGGCCGACGCTTCGCGACAACGTCCTCGCCGAAGTGTCGCGGCTGGAGGCGGCCTACACCGACACGCTCAACAACCATAAGGTCGAGGTGCTGAAGGAGCGGGCGACCCTTACCGGTCCGAATGAGGTCAAACTGGTTTCGGGCCGCACCGTCACCGCCAAATACATCCTGATCGCGACCGGGGCCACTCCGGTCGTGCCGAGCTTCCCCGGAAACGAGCACGGCATCACCTCCAACGAGGCCTTCCACCTCGACGCGCTGCCCAAGCGCGTGGTGATCGCCGGCGCCGGCTATATCGCCAACGAGTTCGCCGGAATCTTCCACAATCTCGGCAGCCACGTGACGCTGGTGAACCGCAGCGACGTGATCCTTCGCGGCTATGACGGAGAAGAGGGAGGACGGCACCCTCCTGGTCCACATGCAGGGCTGCGATCCGATCGAAGCCGACACCGTCATGTACGCGATCGGCCGCCGGCCCAATACCGACGGCCTCGGGCTGGAAGCCGCCGGAGTCGAGGTGGACGACAAGGGCGCCGTGGTGGTCGACGCCGACAATCGCTCGACCGTGGAGAGCGTCTACGCGGTCGGCGACGTCACCAACCGCGTCCAGCTCACCCCCGTCGCGATCCGGGAGGGCCAGGCCTTCGCCGACACCATGTTCGGCGGCAAACCGACCCGCGTCGACTATGAGAACATCCCCTCCGCCGTCTTCAGCCACCCGCCGCTGGCCGGGGTCGGGATGACCGAGGGGCAGGCGCGCAACAAGCTCGGCTCGGTCAAGACCTACACGTCGGACTTCCGCGCGATGAAGAACGTCCTCGCCGGCCGCAACGAGCGCGCCCTCTACAAGCTCGTCGTCAACAGCGAAAACGACCAGGTGGTCGGAATCCACATGATCGGCCCCGACGCCCCCGAAATCCTCCAGGCCGCCGCGATCGCGGTCAAGGCGAAGCTCACCAAGGCGGACTTCGACGCGGTGGTGGCGCTGCATCCCACGATGGCCGAAGAGCTGGTGCTGATGAAGTGACCTTCGTCATTCCGGCGAAAGCCGGAATCCATGAACACGGCCGCTCGAAATCTCGAACCGCGGTGTTCATGGACCCCGGATCAAGTCCGGGGTGACGGGTTGGCGACGCCGCGCTAAGCCACAGCGATGACCGATCCCGCCTACATGTCCGGCTTTGGCAATCACTTCTCCACCGAAGCCGTGCCCGGCGCACTGCCCGAGGGCCGCAACTCGCCGCAGAAGCCTGCTTTCGGCCTCTATGCCGAGCAGCTCTCCGGCACCGCCTTCACGACGCCGAGGCATGAGAACCGGCGCTCCTGGCTCTACCGGATGCGGCCTTCCGCCGAGCATCCGCCTTACGCGCCCTACCAGGGCGGCCCCTTCTACAGCGCCGAACTCCTTCACTATCCGCTGCCCCCCAACCGGTTGCGCTGGGATCCGCTCGCCCTCCCCGAAGCGCCCACCGACCTCATAGATTCGATGACCACCATGGTCGCCAATGGCGATCCGGAAGCGCTGTCGGGGGTCGCGGTCCACATCTACCGGGCCAATGCCGACATGAAGGAGCGCTTCTTCTTCAACGCCGACGGCGAGATGCTCTTCATCCCGCAAGCGGGCCGGCTCGAGCTGCTCACCGAGATGGGAAGGATCGAGGTTTCGCCCGGTGAGGTGGCGCTCGTCCCGCGCGGGGTGCGCTTCCGGGCGCTGCTGCCGGACGGCGAGGCAAGCGGCTACGTCGCCGAGAATTACGGCGCGCTGTTCCGGCTACCCGAATTGGGCCCGATCGGCTCTAACGGCCTCGCCAATTCCCGCGACTTCCTCACCCCCGTCGCCGCCTATGAGGATGCGGACGGCGAGGTGGAGCTCGTCCAGAAATATCTCGGCCGCCTGTGGACCACCACGCTCGATCACTCGCCGCTCGATGTCGTCGCTTGGCACGGCAATCTCGCGCCCTGGAAATACGATCTCGCCCGCTTCAACACGATCGGGACGGTGAGCTTCGACCATCCCGACCCCAGCATCTTCACCGTCCTCACCAGCCCGTCCGAGACTCCCGGCCGCGCCAATGCCGATTTCGTCATCTTCCCGCCGCGCTGGATGGTGGCCGAGGACACGTTCCGCCCGCCCTGGTTCCACCGCAACGTGATGAGCGAGTGCATGGGGCTGATCAAAGGCGCCTATGACGCCAAGGCCGACGGCTTCGCGCCGGGCGCGCTGTCGCTCCACAACCTCATGTCCGGCCACGGCCCCGACGTCGCGAGCTGGAGGGGCGCGACCGAGGCGGACCTCAAGCCCCACAAGATCGAAGGCACGATGGCCTTCATGGTCGAAAGCTGCTGGCCCTTCCGCCCCACCGCCTTCGCGATGGACACCGACGCGCTCCAGCAGGATTACGACTCAGCCTGGGGCGGCTTCCCCAAGGCGACGCTGCCGCGCTGACTATTGCCAGCGGCGGGCGGCCGGGGGTCTCGGCTCGGTGGCGCCATAGCCGTAGCGGATAGTCACCGGCTCGTTGCAGCCCTCGACCTGCCGAACCACCGCAAGGGTGAGGTTCCCGGCGGGCAGCTCGCCAAGGTTTCGCACCTGCGGGGCGGGAGCGCGTTCGTCGGCGTGCCGGGCGAGAGGATTGCCGGGGCAGTTCGTCGAACGGGGCTCGGCGGGGGCGGGGGGAGCGGCGGCCCCGCTGAACGGCACGATCAGCGTGAGCAGGGACGCGGCGAGGAGCAGGAGGCGCATGGGGTTCTCCTTTCGCCCGCCCTTATACCTCCCCGGCCCCGAGTCGCGCAACGGCTGGCCGGGGGCGGGGGGTCTGGCTATAGGCTCCGGCCATGGGGCAGAATATCGACAGCGACGTCATCGTCATCGGGGCGGGGCATAACGGCCTTGCCTGCGCTTATTATCTCGCCGCCAGGGGCATGAAGGTGACGATGATCGAGCGCCGCCATGTCGTCGGGGGCGCGGCGGTGACCGAGGAATTCGCGCCCGGCTTCCGCAATTCGACCGCAAGCTACACGGTCAGCCTGCTCAACCCGACCGTGATCGAGGACATGCGGCTCTACGACCATGGCCTGAAGGTCGTGCTCCGCAAGATCGACAATTTCCTGCCCACTTTGGGCCCCGACCACCTCCTCTCCGGCCGCGGCGGCCTCACTCGACGCGAGATCGCCCGCCATTCGGCCAAGGACGCCGAAGGATACGACGCCTACTCCAAGGCGCTGGAATCGGTGGTCGCGATCCTAAAGCAGTGGATCCTGCGCGCCCCGCCCAATGCTGGCGGCGGGATCGGCGACATCTTCGCGGCGCTGAGCCTCGGCAACAGCGTCCGCGGCATGAGCTCCGAGGAGCAGCGCAATCTGTTCGACTTCTTCACCAAGTCGGCCGGAGAGATCCTCGACCGCTATTTCGAAACGCCGATCGTCCAGGCTTTGTTCGGCTTCGACGCCGTGGTCGGCAATTATGCCAGCCCCTACGACCCGGGCTCCGCCTACGTCCTCCTCCACCATCTGTTCGGCGAGGCGGCGGGGGTGGCCGGCGCCTGGGGCCATGCGATCGGAGGCATGGGCGCGATCACCCAGGCGATGGCCAAGGCGGCGCGGGCGAAGGGGGTGGAGATCGTCCTCGACACCCCGGTCGACGAGATAATCGTCGAGCGCGGCCGGGCGGCGGGCGTCTCCGCGGGCGGGCGGACCTATCGGGCGAAGGCGGTGGTCGCCAACGTCAACCCGCACTTCCTCTTCACCCGGCTCCTGCCCGAGGGCGCTGTGGCCCCCGATATCGAGCGGCGGATGGCCGGCTGGGGCGCCGAGAGCGCGACTTTCCGGATGAACGTCGCTCTGTCCGAGCTGCCCCGCTTCACCAGCCTGCCCCAGCCCGGCGACCATCTCACCGCCGGCATCATCGTCGCGCCGTCGCTCGCCTACATGGACCGCGCCTATACGACCGCCCGCTCGGAAGGCTGGGCGCGCGAGCCGATCGTCGAGATGCTGATCCCCTCCACCCTCGACGACAGCCTCGCCCCCGCCGGAGCCCATGTCGCCAGCCTGTTCTGCCAGCATTTCCCCTACGACGTGGAAGGCGGCTGGGAAGCGCGGGTGGACGAAGCGGCGGACCACATCATCGCCCATGTCGACCGCTACGCCCCGGGCTTCAAAGCGTCGGTCGTGGGCCGCCTCGCGCTGTCGCCCTGGCACCTCGAGCAGCGCTTCGGGGTCCCGCGCGGCGACATCTTCCACGGCAAGATGGGCCTCGACCAACTCTTCTCCGCCCGCCCGATGCTCGGCCACGCCGATTACCGCATGCCGCTCAAGGGCCTCTACCTCTGCGGCTCCGGCGCCCACCCCGGCGGCGGCGTCACCGGCGCCCCGGGCCACAACGCGGCGAAAGCGGTGCTGGCGGACAGGAAGAAACTCACCCGCGCCGCCTGACCAGGGCAAGGAGCAAGGCGAGCAGCGCAAACACCCCACCGGCCGCGAAGGTCGCCTGCGGGCCGATCGCATCCCACAGCACCCCCGCGACCACGCTCGCCACGAGCATCGCCACCCCGCTCGCCAGGTTGAACAGCCCGAAGGCCGACCCCCGCACCCGCGCCGGGGCAACATCCGCGACCATCTTCGCCATCAGCCCCTCCCCAATCAGCACCAGCAGTCCCCACAGCAGCAGCGTCCTTGCCGCCATCCGGTCCGCAAGCACCCCGGCCGGGTAGGCACCGAGCGAATAGACCGCGTTCATCGCCACCAGCACCAGCGGCGCCAGCGCCAGCGGCAGCCCCTCGCCGGTCGCGCGCAGCACCAGGAAGGCCTCGCTGAACCGCGCCAGCGTGAACACCACCCCGATCGCAACCACGTTCCAGAAGGGCGACCCGAGCGCCTTCAGCTCGGCGAAGCGGATCGGCGGCGGCGCCTCGCCGGGCGCCCGGGGCGGGTCGTCGACCCCGACCAGAACGCATAAAACCGCCAGCGCCGCCGGCACCAGCGCCACCCAGAACACCGCCCGCATGTCGTTCGAAAACACCACCATCAGCCCGACCGCGAGCAACGGCCCGGCGAACGCGCCGACCGTGTCCATCGCCTGCCTGAGCCCGAACGCCCGGCCCCTGATCTCCGCCGGAGTCACATCGGCAACCAAGGCATCCCTCGGCGCCCCCCGCAGGCCCTTGCCGATCCGGTCCGCGAACCGCGCGCCAAGCACGACGCCGATGCTCCCCGCGAGCGGAAAGAGCGGCTTCGACAGCGCCGCCAGCCCATAGCCCAAAAGGATCAGCGGCTTCCTCCGCCCCATCCGGTCCGACAGCCATCCCGAGAAGACCTTGGAGATGGACGCAGTCGCCTCGGCGATCCCGTCGATCACCCCCACCGCCGCCACGCTCGCCCCCAAAGTCACCGTCAGGAACAAGGGCAGCAGCCCGTGAATAATTTCCGACGACAGGTCCATGAACAGGCTGACGAACCCCAGCGCCCACACGGTTCGCGGCATTGCCGGCTTGGTCATGGGCTTCGACACTTCCTTTTCCGCGCGGACTTGATTCTCCTCCCCGGAACGGGGAGGAGCGAGGAGAGATAGGATGAAGACCAGAGCCGCGATTGCCGTCGCGCCCAACAAGCCGCTCGAAATCCACGAGGTCGATCTCGACGGCCCCCGCGCCGGCGAGGTGCTGGTCGAGGTGATGGCGACGGGCATCTGCCACACCGACGCCTACACGCTGGAGGGCAAGGATTCGGAGGGCATCTTCCCCTCGATCCTCGGCCATGAAGGCGCCGGCATCGTCCGCGAAGTGGGGGAGGGGGTAACCTCGGTCCGCCCCGGCGACCATGTCATCCCGCTCTACACGCCCGAATGCCGCCAGTGTAAGTCGTGCCTCAGCCGCAAGACCAACCTCTGCACCGCCATCCGCGGCACCCAGGGCAAGGGCCTGATGCCCGACGGCACCAGCCGCTTCCGCCTCGGCAGCGAGACGATCTACCATTATATGGGCTGCTCGACCTTCTCGAACTTCACGGTGATGCCCGAGATCGCCGTCGCCAAGGTCCGCGAGGACGCGCCGTTCGACAAGATCTGCTACATCGGCTGCGGCGTGACGACCGGGGTGGGCGCGGTGATCTGGACTGCGGGCGTGGAGCCCGGCTCCAACGTCGTCGTCTTCGGCCTGGGCGGCATCGGCCTCAACGTCATCCAGGGCGCCAAGCTGGTCGGCGCGGACAAGATCGTCGGCGTCGACGTCAACCCCGCAAAGCGCCCCATGGCCGAAGCCTTCGGCATGACCCACTTCATCAACCCCAACGAGGTCGGCCAGGACAAGGTCGTCCAGGCGATCCTCGACCTCACCGACGGCGGCGCCGATTACAGCTTCGACTGCACCGGCAACACGGACGTGATGCGCGCGGCGCTGGAATGCTGCCACCGCGGCTGGGGCGTCTCGACGATCATCGGAGTCGCCGAGGCGGGGCGGGAGATTTCTACCAGGCCGTTTCAGCTCGTCACCGGAAGAGTCTGGAAAGGCTCGGCTTTCGGCGGAGCGCGCGGCCGCACCGACGTGCCCCGGATCGTCGACTGGTATATGGACGGCAAGATCGAGATCGACCCGCTCATCACCCACACCATGGCGCTCGACGACATCAACCAGGCCTTCGACCTGATGCACGCCGGCGAAAGCATCCGGAGCGTGGTGATCTACTAGGCTGGATCGACATTTACTTGCCGGCTGGGAATTTCATCCCCTCTCCCCAGGGGGGACCGTTGCAAAATCGCTCGGATGCTGATTCCTTGTGGGTAGAGCAGGAGTTGGCGGATGGCGGTTCGATCGACGGGTCAGTTCAGTTTTGTGGATGCGCTCGCGCCGCATGTGGCAGGCGGCGGCGGCCGGC
>VBAE01000077.1 GCA_005882415.1 Alphaproteobacteria bacterium
CTATCTGAAGCGCTGGACTCCGACGCGGATCTTCGCGCCCGGCTCGACCCCCGCTTACTCCAACTGGGGCACTGCGCTCGCCGGCTACATCGTCCAGCGCGTCTCGGGCGAGGATTTCGACAGCTACGTGGAGCGCCATATCTTCGTGCCCGCCGGCATGCGCACCGCGAGCTTCAGGCAGCCGCTCCCCGCCAACTTGGCCGGGCAGATGGCGACCGGCTACACCAGCCCCGGCACGGCCGCGAAAGGCTTCGAGTTCGTCGAGCCGGGCCCGGCCGGCGCGATGTCTGCCTCGGGGCTCGACATGGCCCGCTTCATGATCGCCCACCTTCGCGGCGGCGAGATCGACGGTCAGCGGATCCTGCAGGCAACGACTGCGGAGACGATGCACAACAGCCCGCTCGACCGGGTCGATCCGATGTCGCTCATCCCGCCGCTCAACCGGATGGAGCTCGGCTTCTTCGAGACCAATTTGAACGGCCGCGAGATCATCGGCCATTTGGGCGACACGACCGCGTTCCACACGTCGCTTCACCTGTTCATGAAGGAAGGCGTCGGCCTCTACGTCTCGTTCAACAGCCCCGGCAAGGACGGCGCCGTCCAGGCGCTGCGGACCGCGGTGTTCGAGGATTTCGCCGACCGCTATTTCCCCAATATCGCTCCCGCGGACGGCCGGGTCGATGCCAAGACCGCGGCCGAGCATGCCCGGATGATGGCGGGCAACTGGATCGCCAGCCGCCGCGCGGACAGCTCCTTCCTCGCCGGCTTCTACTGGCTCGCGGGCCAGGCCAAGGTCGGAGTCGGGCCGAAGGGCGAGCTGGTCATCCCCAGCCTCGCCAATCCCGGCGGCCGGCCGCGGCAATGGGTCGAGATCGCGCCCTTCGTCTGGCGCGATGCCAACGGCCATGGCCGGGTCGCGGCGAAGGTGGTGGACGGCAAGGTCGTCCGCTGGAGCTTCGACCTCGCCGCGCCGTTCGAGATGTTCGACCGGGTTCCGGCGGGCCTCTCGACCGGCTGGATCGTCCCCGCGCTCCTCGCAGCGCTCGGCGTGCTTCTGCTGACCTTCCTGTTCTGGCCGGCCGCCTGGTTCGTCCGGCGCCGCTACAAGGCTCCGGCGAGCGTGGAGGGCAGGGCGCTTCTCGCCCAGCGCCTCAACCGCACCTTCGCAGGCCTCAGCGTCGCCGTCATGACGGGCTGGGCGGTGGCCGCGACGGTGCTGCTCGGAAGCGGAGTCCCCGGCGGCGGGCTCGATCCTCTGCTCTGGTTCCTCCAGATCGCCGGTGCGGTCGTCTTCGTCGGCGCGGCAGCGATCGCCGCCTGGAACGTCTGGCTGACCTGGAGTGGCCGAGCCAGATGGACCCGCAAGCTCTGGGCGATCTTCGTCCTCCTTGCGGCCCTGATGGTCCTCTACGTCGCGGTCCGGTTCAACCTCCTCGCGATGACCGTCAACTACTGATGCCGCCGGTCAGGCTGGAGGTCCGGGCGGAGAAGCTCCGCCTCGCCGCTCCGTTCCGGATCTCGGGCTATGTGTTCGAGGAAACCGACGCGGTCGTGGTGACGCTTACGGACGGCGCCCACAGCGGGGGGGGCGAGGCGGCGGGCGCTTATTATCTGGGCGACGATCTCGCCCGGATGACGAGCGAGATCGAGGCGGCCAGGGGAGATATCGAGGCCGGCATCGATCGCCTCTGGTTGCAGCGGCTGATGCCGCCCGGCGGCGGGCGCAACGCCGTCGACTGCGCCTTGTGGGAGCTCGAGGCGGCGCGTGCCGGGGTTCCGGCATGGCGGCTCGCCGGGGTCGACGCACCGCGGCCGCTGCTGACCACCTTCACGCTCGGCGCGGACTCGCCGGAAGCGATGGCGGAGGGCGCGCGCGGCTACGCCCAGGCACGGGCGATCAAGGTCAAGCTCACCGGCGAGCTCGATCTCGACATCGCCCGGGTGAAGGCTATCCGCTCGGCGCGCCAGGACGTGTGGCTCGGCGTCGACGCCAACCAGGGCTACGCGCGCGGCATGCTGGATTCCCTGATCCCTGCGCTCGCCGAACAGAGGGTGGCGCTGCTCGAGCAGCCGCTTCCGCGCGGTGCCGAGGCGGAGCTCGACGGCTACCGCTCATTGATCCCGATCGCGGCCGACGAAAGCGCTCTGACGCTGGACGACCTCCCCGGCCTCGTCGGCCGCTTCAACGTCGTCAACATCAAGCTCGACAAATGCGGCGGCCTTACCGAGGGCCTGGCCATGGCCTCCGAGGCGCGCGAGCTCGGGCTCGGGGTGATGGTCGGCAACATGGTCGGCACCAGCCTCGCGATGGCGCCCGCCTTCATCCTCGGCCAGCAATGCGACATCGTCGATTTGGACGGCCCGACCTTCCTCGCCCGCGACCGCGACCAGGCGGTCGTCTATAATGACGGCCTCATCGACTGCGGCGACGAAGTGTGGGGCGGCGGCGCGCCGGCGCGATGAGCGGCGCCGTTCCTTACGAACCGGCCGGCGGCAACTGGTTCGGCCAGCCGCGCGGGCTGACCATCCTCTTCCTGACCAATATGTGGGAGCAATTCTCTTACTTCGGGATGCGCGCGCTGCTGGTCTATTACATGACCAAGACGCTCCTCCTGGATCAGGGCACGTCCTCCTTCATCTACGGCGCCTATACCGCCTTCGCCTATTTCACGCCGATTATCGGCGGCACGATCTCGGACCGCTGGCTCGGCAAAAGGCGGGCGGTGATCATCGGCGCCAGCATCATGGCGGCCGGCCATTTCATGATGGCGTTCGAGCCTCTCTTCTATCTGGCGCTGGCGACGATCGCGCTCGGCAACGGCCTGTTCCTGCCGACCCTGCCGAGCCAGATCAACGACCTCTACAAGCGCGGCGACCCGCGGCGGCCCTGGGCGTACAACGTCTATTATGTCGGCATCAACATCGGCGGCTTCCTCGCCCCTCTGGTGTGCGGGACTCTGGGTGAGGTCTATGGCTGGCACTGGGGCTTCACCGCCGCCGGCGTGGGGATGCTCGCCGGCCTGGTCATCTATGTCGCCGGCGCGAAATATCTGCCGCCCCAGGCGCCGCCGTCGAGACTAACCGCTAACGCCGCCGCGTCGACGCGCGCGGCGCCCGGGACCTTCGGCCTGCTGCTCGCCATCGGCCTTGCGGTGACCGTGTTCAGGGGCGCCTATGAGCAGGTCGGGAACACGGTCGCTTTGTGGGCGGACAGCGGCATCGACCGGCGCCTCGGCGACTGGTCGATCCCGATGACCTGGTTCCAGTCGCTCAACCCGCTGCTGGTCATCCTCGTCACCCCGGCCTTGCTGTCCTACTGGCACCGCCGCGCCGACGCGGGTCGCGAGCCGTCGCCGATGCGCAAGATGGCGCTCGGAGCTGCGATCGTCGGCACCGCCTATCTCTTGCTCGCCGCGGTCTCGGCCGGAGCAGGGGACGGCAGTGCCGGCTGGGCCTGGCTCGCTTTGTTCTTCGCCATCTTCACAGTCGGAGAACTCCATATCCTGCCCAACGGGCTCGGCCTGTTCGCCCGCCTCGCCCCGCCGCGGTTCGGCGCGACGACCGTCGCCGCCTGGTACCTCGCGATCTTCTCCGGAAGCCTGACTGCGGGGGCGGTCGGAAGCCTGTGGAGCAGGACCAGCCATCCGATCTTCTTCGTCCTGCTCGCCGCGATCGCCTGCGTCTCGGCCGGGCTGCTGCTGCTGCTCGACGGGCGCGCGAAGCGGGTGATCGGAGGCCTGACGGAGCCGGTCGAGGCGGTCAGCGCCGAGGAGACGGCGCCGCCGGCTGCCGTTTGACATTTCTCTGATTAGGACACTATTGTCCTGATCAGAACTTAATGGCTCCGGATCGATGTCCGGGGCCGAAAAAGGGACAGACCTCCACCAGGGGCGCCCTGACCGAACTCAAGGGGAGGACATCATGTCAATTTCAGCGACTGCGCATCGTCGGATGCTGGCGATTTCGGCGGCCGTGGCCGCGCTCTCGATCGGCACCGCCGCCCAAGCCCAGCCGCCGGCGGATCCGGCCGAAGCCGGCGCTCCGGCGCAGGCCGCCGACGCCGCGGACGGGGATGAGATCATCGTTACCGCCCAAAAGCGCGACCAGCTTCTCATCGACATTCCGCAGTCGATCTCCGTCGTCCCCGGCGAGACGCTCGAGAACCAGCAGGCGACCAACTTCCAGGATTACCTGAACCTGGTCCCCGGCCTGCAGCTCGACCAGAGCACTCCGGGCGCGGGGCGCCTCATCCTGCGCGGCCTCAACACCGGCGGAGTCGCCTCGACGGTCGCGGTCTATGTCGACGAGACCCCGTTCGGGTCGTCGACCGGCCTCGTCAACGGCGGCGTCCTGGCCGGCGATTTCGACACGTTCGACGTGGCGCGCATCGAGGTGCTGCGCGGGCCGCAGGGCACGCTCTACGGCGCCAGCTCATTGGGCGGCATCCTCAAGTTCGTCACCAATGCCCCCAATACCTCGCACTTCGAGGCGCGGGCGCGGGCGAGCATCGAGGACGTCAAGGGCGGCGACCTCTCCTACCACGCCAACGCGATGGTCAACGTGCCGCTCGGCGACACCTTCGCGCTGCGCGCCTCCGGCTTCTACAACCGCCAGGGCGGCTTCATCGATTCGATCGGCACGACCGCCAAGGATTTGTTCGGCTTCACCCTCAAGTCGGACGTCGCCAACAACATCAACGAGAACACCTCTTATGGCGGCCGCGCCTCGCTGCTGTTCAGGCCGACCGAGGCCCTCGACGTGCGGCTGACCGCCCATGTCCAGAATATCCGCGCCGATGCGCCTTCGGTCGTCGAAAGCGACCCGAATACGCTGGAAACTCTCTACGGGCGTCCCACCCAGTCGCAGTTCGCCGAGCCGTTCATCAACATCGACTATCGAGTCTATAACGGCCTGGTGAATTACGATCTGGGCTTCGCGACCTTGACCTCGTCGACCAGCTATTCGACCCAGAAGCAGACCTTCCGCGACGACGCGACCTTCAACCTCAGCGGAATCGTCCGCGCTCTTCTCGGGGCGCCGGCCAACGAGTTCTTCCTCGATCAGAAGACCAACAACCGCAAGTTCACCCAGGAGATCCGGCTGACCTCCGGCTCCAGCGATCTCCTGGAATGGCTGGTGGGCGGCTTCTACACCGACGAGAAGGGGCTGGTGTTCCAGCAGTTCGTCGCCACCCCGCCGGGCAGCACGACCCCGATTTCCTTCCCGTTCAAGCTCGGCGAGGTCTCGCTCAATTCCAAATATCGCGAATATGCCGGCTTCGCCAACGCGACTCTGCACCTTGGCGACCGGGTCGATGTCGATTTCGGCGGCCGCTACAGCCACAACGACCAGAACGCATCGCAGCAGGCCGGCGGCGTCCTCGCCGGCAATGTGCCGATCAACAGCAACCTTCGCTCGTCGGACAACGTCTTCACTTACTCGGTCGCGCCGAAGCTCAAGTTCGGAGATCGCCTCTCGGTCTACGCCCGGGTCGCCAAGGGCTACCGCCCCGGCGGTCCCAACGCGATCGCGCCGAACGCGCCAGCCGGAACGCCCGCGACCTATTCGCCGGACACGGTCACCAGCTACGAAGTGGGGGTGAAGGGCGAGAATGAGAGCCACACCTTCTCGATCGACTTCTCCGCCTACCACATCGACTGGAAGAACATTCAGCTCCTGACCGTCGTCAACGGCTTCGGGGTGAACATCAACGGCTCCAGCGCCAAGAGCGACGGCGTCGAGTTCACCGCCACCCTTCGCCCGACGCCCGGCCTCACCGCCTCGGTCAACGGCGCCTACACCCGCGCCCGCCTCGCCGGCGATGCGCCGCCGCTCACCGGTGGCCTCAAAGGCGACCGGCTTCCGTTCACCCCGCCCTACAGCGTCTCGGCGAACCTCGATTATACCTGGCACGTGGGCGGCGAGGCGGAAGCTTTCCTCGGAAGTTCGATCCGGATGCTGTCGAAGCAGGCCGGCGATTTCGACCTCGCCTTCCGCACCGCCCACGGCCGCCAACGCGAGGTTCCGGCCTATGAGGTGATCGATCTTCGCGGCGGCGTCGATTTCGGGCGGTTTGCGGTCGAGGCCTTCGTCCGCAACCTCACCAATGCGGACGGTAAGACCTCGGTCGGCGCGCTCACCGCCAACGGACTCCCGGTCAACCCGAACGGCGCTATCGAAACCGGAGTCATCCGCCCGAGGACGATCGGCCTCTCGGTCAGTGCGCGATATTGACCCTCAGCCCGGGAGCCTGGATCTCCCGGGCCCCTACCTCCTCTTCCTCGGCGACACGGTCGAGGAGGGTTACGCCAAGACTGCATTCGGCCTTCGCGACTGGGCGAGCGAGCGCTGCGTCGGCGAGTTCGCGCTTCCCGGGGCTTCGGTCACGACCGGCCTCGATCCGCTTTCGCCCGCAGCTGCTTATGCGCGCGGCGCCCGGGCGCTGGTCATTGGGGTCGCCAATGCCGGCGGCGTGATCCCGAAGAGCTGGTCGGGGGCGCTGGTGGAGGCGCTCGAAGCCGGGCTAGACATCGTCTCGGGCATGCACGCGCGGCTCGCCGCCGTGCCGGCGCTTGCAGCGGCGTCCGCGCGGCTCGGCCGGCGCCTGATCGACGTCCGCTCGCCCCCGCCGGGGATCCAGGTCGCCAGCGGCAGGAAGCGCAGCGGCCGGCGGCTGCTCACCGTCGGCACCGATTGCGCGCTGGGCAAGAAATATACCGCGCTGGCGATCGCCCGCGGGCTTCAGGGCAGGGGTGTCGACGCCGAATTCCGCGCGACCGGCCAGACCGGGATCATGATCGCCGGCTCAGGGATTCCGATCGATGCGGTGGTCGTCGACTTCGTCGCGGGCGCGGCCGAGATGCTGAGCCCCGACGCGCCGCCGGAGCATCTCGACGTCATCGAAGGCCAGGGCTCGCTGTTCCACCCGGCTTATGCAAGCGTCTCGCTCGGCCTTCTTCACGGCAGCCAGCCGGACATGTTCGTCGTCTGCCACAGCCCCGCCCGTACGCGCGTCCTCGGCCACCCCGATTACCGGGTTCCGACGATCGGCATGGTGATCGAGCAGACGGTGGCGATGGGAAAGCTGACCAACCCTGCGATCCGCTGCGTCGGAATCAGCCTCAACACGTCCGGGATGGACGAAGCCGAGGCCGAAGCCGAGCTTGAAGCGGCGGAGCGGGCGACCGGGCTTCCCGCCGCGGACCCGATGCGCGGCGGCGCCCGGTTCGGGCGGCTGCTCGACTCCTGCGCCGCATGACCGGCGAGGCACCGGCATCGGAGCGGCCGAGCCGGTTCCAGCGCTTCCTGCTGCCCGGCCTCGCCTTCAAGGCGGTGGTGATCGGCGGCGGCTACGCCACGGGGCGCGAGCTCGCCGAATTCTTCCTGGCGAGCGGCCCGTGGGGCGGCCTGCTTGCGATCCTGCTCGCGATGCTGGTGTTCAGCCTCGTCTGCATCGCCACATTCCTGTTCGCCCGGGCCACCGCCACGCGCGACTATCAAAGCTTCTTCAAGTCGCTCCTCGGGCCGGGCTGGATCGCGTTCGAAGGGGTCTACATCCTCTTCGTCGTCCTCATCCTCGCCGTCTACGGCGCGGCGGCCGGCGCCATCGCCGAAGCGGTCTTCGGCGTCTGGCCCGCGCTCGGAACGTTGGCGCTGATGATCGGGATCGTCGGCTTCGTCACCTTCGGCAACAAGTCGGTCGAGAAGCTCTTCGAATATGTCTCCTACCTCCTCTACGGCATTTACGCGCTGTTCGTGCTGCTCGCTTTCTCCAGCTTCGGCGACAGGATCCTGGCCGGCTTCGGCTCCGCTGCGCCGGCTGAGGGATGGGCGTTGGGCGGAGTCACCTACGCCAGCTACAATCTGATCGGCGCGGTCGTCATCCTGCCGGTGACGAGGCACCTGACCAGCGGCCGCGACGCCGTCGTTGCGGGGGCTATCGCGGGGCCGCTCGCAATGCTTCCCGGCCTGCTCTTCTTCATCGCGATGATCGCCTTCTATCCCGAGATCGGCGGCGCCACGCTTCCCTCCGACACTCTGCTCCAGCGGATGGACATCCCCGCCTTCCATCTGCTCTTCCAGCTGATGATCTTCGCGGCGCTGCTCGAGAGCGGGGCGAGCGCGGTCCACGCGATCAACGAGCGCATCGACAAGGCGTGGCAGCGCCGCCGCGGCACTGCGCTTACCCACCGCGCGCGCCTCGTCATCGCCTTAGTGCTGCTGGTCGGATGCATGTTCCTCGCCGGGCGGTTCGGGCTCGTCGCCCTCATTGCCGGCGGCTACCGGGCGCTCGCTTATCTGATGCTCGCAGTCTTCGTTCTGCCGCTGCTGACGCTGGGCGCCGGGCGCATCGCCCGAGGCCTGCGCGGCAGCCCCCAAATTACGACATGATCAGGAGGTGACGATGCTTTCCACCCGCCGCCGGGCCGCCGGCCTGCTCTTCTGCCTCGCCGCAACGATGCCGGGCGCGGCGCTCTCAAAACCCCCGCGCAACTTCGAGGCGCGGGTCGAGAGCATCAGGCAGGCGGCGGGAACCCCTGGAATGGCCGTCGCGATCGTCGAGGACGGGCGTGTGACTCTCGCGAAAGGCTTCGGGTCGCGCAAGCTCGGCGCGCCCGAGCCCGTCGATGCCGACACCATCTTCCTGATCGGTTCGACCGCGAAGGCGATGACCACTGCGGCGCTGGCGACGCTGGTCGACGCCGGCAAGCTCGACTGGGACGACAAGGTCATCGACCGGCTGCCCGGCTTCCAGATGTACGATCCCTGGGTGACGCGCGAGATGACCGTCCGCGATCTCCTCGTCCACCGCAGCGGCCTCGGGCTCGGCGCGGGCGACCTCCTCTACATTCCGCGCGGCGATTTGAGCCGGGCGGAGATCGTCCGCCGGCTGCGCTTCATCAAGCCGGCGACCAGCTTCCGAAGCGCCTACGCCTATGACAACATCCTCTACATCGTCGCCGGCCAGCTGATCGAAGCGGTGAGCGGCGAGATCTGGGAGGACTATGTCCGCGAACACCTCTTCGCCCCCGCCGGAATGAGCGCGTCCACCACCGACGAAGCCCACCGCCTCGCCAACCCCAACCGCGCCTTCCCCCACGGCCGCGTCGGCGGCCAAGTCCGCGGGACCGGCCCGGTCCGCCTGCTCGACGAGCGCGACCAGCTCGCCGCCGCCTCGGCGCCCGCCGGCCTGGTCGCGGTCAGCGCCAACGACATGGCACGCTGGCTCCAGATCCAGCTCGCCCAAGGCGCGCTGCCCGCGGGCGGCCGGCTGTTCAGCGAGGCGTCGTCCAAAGCGATGTGGACCCCCGTCACGCCCGAGCCGATCTCGTCCTACTCGCCGGCCCTCGCCGCGGCGACGCCGAGCTTCAAAGCCTATGGTCTCGGCTGGGACGTCAGCGACTATCGCGGCACCAGGATCGTCTGGCATTCCGGCGGCCTGTTCGGCTTCACCTCGATCGTGGTGCTGATCCCGGACAAAAAGGTCGGCTTCGCGATCGAATTGAACGGCGAGGATATCGAGCCCCGCTTCGGCCTGATGTACGAGCTCCTCGACCATTATCTCGGCCTTCCGAAGCAGGATTGGCCGGCCAAGTTCGGCGCCTTCCGCCGTGACCGCATCGCCGCGGCCGAGGCCGTCGTCCGCCAGCAGGCGGCAGCGCCCGCCGGAGTCGGACCATCGCTGCCACTCGAACGCTACACCGGGTCCTACAGCGATCCCTGGTACGGCACGATCGCCGCCAGGGAGACGAATGGGCACCTCGAAGTCGATTTCCCGCACATGCCGGGGCTCAAGGCCACGCTCGACCATTATCAGTACGACACGTTCCGGACCCGCTTCAACGATCCCTCGATGGAAGCCGCTTACATGACCTTCGCCCTCGGTGCCGAGGGCAAGGTGGAACGCATCACGATGAAGCCCGTCTCCCCGATCGCCGACTTCAGCTTCGACTATCAGGATCTGCTGTTCACGCCGGCCCAATAGTCCTTGCGAGTCATTCCAGTGCAATCTTCCCGGGATAGCTCCCTGGTGGCGAGGCAGAACTGCACGCGCTGCACATGCAGCGCGCCAGACCGGCGAATCCGCCGGCTGCCGTCCAGCCGTCGGCGGTGGAGCTGAGCTGGCTCCAGCGCTGCGCGCCGCTCCACCAACGCTGCCTCGGCTAGCGCTCGGTCAGTCGGGGGGCCGCAGCTCGAGGCCCAGGCTCGGCTCGGGATCGGCCTCGCCGTCCGCGGCCGTCGCCTCATCCTTCTCATCGTCGCCGCGCCAGCGCTGCCGCGCCTGCGCCTCGTCGTGGAGGGGGAGCTTCTTGTCGTCGTCGGCCATCGCACCGCTCCTCATATGGAGAGGCGGAAACGAACCAGCCGGAGCGGCGATCCTCAGAACTCGACCTGGGCCCGAACCGCGAAGGTGTCGACGTCGAAATCCCGCTCATCGACCGGATCCGTCGAGCCCGGGGCGACGGTGGCGGCGCGGGGGCCGCCTTCGAAGCTGGCGCGGGCATATTGCGCCTGGAAGCGGATATAATCGATCGGGTTCCAGATCACGCTCAATTGATAGCCGAGCTGCTTGCCGCCGTTGACGAAGTCCGGAGCGGCGAGGGAGGCGCCGGCGACGCGGTCGCCGAGATCGAGATAGTCCACCCGTCCGTTGACCTGGATCGCGCCCCAGCCGCCCTTGTCGAACGGGTGGAGGACCTTGCCGCGGTCCCAGCGCCCGCCTTTATAGCCGCGGCTCTCGCCGGTGAGATAATAGCCGGCCTCGACATAGGCTGCGCGGAAATTCGGATTGCCCGCGTAGAACAGGCCGCCGGCGGCACCGTTATTGGGGCCGAAACTCTGGCCGGGGCGGTAGCCGCGGACCCAGACCTGCTGCGCTTCGGCGGCGAGGTGGAGGGATTTGACGACCGCGCCCAATTCGATGCCGGCGATGTCGTCGCCGTCGGCGGCGATGAGGCCGGTGTCGACGAAGCGCTGGTCGGTGACCTGGGTGAAGGGGCGCGCGCGGTACTGGACGTTCTGCGCGTCGCGCTGCGCCACCCGGTGCTGGAAATTGGCGCCGAGATGGAGGCGGGCGTCGCCGAGCTTGGGCGAGTAGGTGCCGCGGATGCTGGCCTGCCAGCCGGTACGGTTGAAGGCGGTGTTGTTGATCTCCTGACCGAAAAGACCAGCGGTCAGCGTGTAGAGATCGTCCTTCGGGTCGAGCAAGGCGACCGCGGCCCCGAGGCGGCGGTTATAGTTGAACGCATCGGTGAAGGAGGCGCGTTCTAGGAAGCTGGTCAGGCGCGAGCTGGTCATCGTCTCGAGGCTGGAGAGCGGGTAGAAATTGCCGATCGTCACTTTGATCGGGCTCTTCGGCCGCTGATAGGTGAGGACGATGTCTTCGTAGTCGACCGTGCCCTGCGCGAAGTTGAATTCGACATTGTAGCCGAAGCCGCCGGGCAGCGTGCCTTCGGCGCCGATCACCAGCCGCCGGGCACGGCCGTTCCAGCCGAGATTGTTGTAGTTGAGGCCGCCCACCGTTCCGGAGCGCTCGGGCCCGGGAGTGGAGACGTAGCCGGCGTCGAACTGTGCGAACCCCTTGGGCTTGAAGCTGAAGCCCGAGCCCTTGTCCTCCAGCTGCGGAGCGCCCTTCCAGCTCGGAGTCGGGCCGCGGTCGACCTGGGCCTTGAGGTCGTTGACCTGCTTCTGGAGCGCACTCACCTGCGCTTCCAGCGCCTCGGCCCGGTCGAGCAGGGCGCGCACGTCCGCTTCGCTCGTGCCTGGAGCGGCCGGCGCTTCCGCAGGTGCGGCTGCGGCTGCAACAGCAGGAGCCGTGGTAGACAGCAACAGCGCCAGCAAAGTCTTCCGGATCATGGGGCCCTCCTCACCGATGGTTCCTGATATGACGCTTATGTTGCAGTTTTGAGACGACGAGACCGCCGCTTTGTGACGGACGGCGCACTTGGCCGCTTCCGCCAAAGCGACTAGGCCATGGCATGGCTTCCGCACCCTCCGGACGCCCGCTGGCCGGCGCCCTTATAATCGGTGCCGCACTGCTTGTCGGGCTGCTTCTGCGCGAGCCGCTGCTTGCGGCTTTGGCGGGCATATTCGGCGGCATCCTTGCGACCCTCATCGGGTGGCAGGCCTATTTCCAGGGGGAGCGGCGTGCGGCATCGCCACCGCCAAGGAGCGAGCGCGGGGAATCGGTCGGCGAGATCATCGCGCCGCTCTCCGATCCCATCCTGTTGCTCAGGTCCGGCAGGATCGTCGCGGCGAACCCGTCGGCCCGCCGCCTGCTCGGCGAGTGGATCGAGGGGCAGGACGTTCGCCTGGCGCTGCGCCACCCGGCGACGGTGGAACGGCTCACCGGCCGCCAGCGGGGGGCGGGGGAGGT
>VBAE01000160.1:0-4160 GCA_005882415.1 Alphaproteobacteria bacterium
GCTTCGCCGCCTTCGCAAAGGTGGTGGTGTTCGCCGCCGCCGCCGCCTCGCTCATCGCAGCGAGCGGCTGGTTCACCCGCGACGGCGATTACCGCGCGGAATATCCGGTGCTGATCCTCCTCTCCTGCGTCGGCATGGGGATGATGGTCTCGGCCGCCGATCTCCTGACCCTCTATGTGGGTCTCGAGCTGCAGAGCCTCTCGGCCTACGTCCTCGCCTCCTTCCAGCGCCGCGACAACCGCTCCGCCGAAGCCGGCCTCAAATATTTCGTCCTCGGCGCACTCGCCTCCGGAATCCTCCTCTACGGCATCTCGCTTCTCTACGGCTTCACCGGCTCGACCCTGTTCGGCGACGTCGCCGAGGCGGTGTCGCGGCAGAAGGCGAGCAGCGAAGGCCTGTCGAGCGGCATCCTGTTCGGCCTGGTCTTCGTCTTCGCCGGCCTCGCCTTCAAGATCTCCGCCGTGCCCTTCCACATGTGGACGCCCGACGTCTACGAAGGCGCTCCGACCCCGGTCACCGCCTTCTTCGCCTCCGCCCCCAAGGTCGCCGCGATGGCGCTGCTCACCCGGGTCGCGGTCCAGGCGACCGGCGCGGCCACCTTCGAATGGCGCCAGATCGTCATCTTCATGGCTCTGGCCTCGACCGTCCTCGGCGGCGTGGCGGCGATCGGCCAGCCCAACATCAAGCGGCTGCTCGCTTACAGCTCGATCAACAATGTCGGCTTCGCCCTGATCGGGCTCGCCTCGGGCACCCAGGCCGGAGTCGCCTCGGTGCTCTTCTACATGGCCGTCTATGTGGTGATGACGATCGGCTCCTTCCTCGTCGTCCTGCGCATGCGCGACGCCGAGGGCCGCCCGGTCGAGACCATCGCCTCGCTCTCCGGCCTGTCGCGAAGCCGCCCCTGGCTCGCGGCGGCGATGATGCTGTTCATGTTCAGCCTGGCGGGCATCCCGCCGCTGATGGGCTTCTGGCCGAAATTCTTCGTCTTCAATGCCGCCGTCCAGGCCGACCTCACCTGGCTCGCCGCGGTCGGAATCGTCACCTCGGTGATCGGCGCGTACTATTATCTGAAGATCATCAAGACGATGTATTTCGACGAGGCCGCGCCGGCCTACGCCCCGACGAGCGACATCGCCCAGACGGTCCTCCTCGTCGCCGCCGCGGTGTTCGTCAGCCCGCTCGGCTATTTCCTGATCGGCCCCTTGAGCACCGTCTCCAACAACGCCGCGAGCGCCTTGTTCTGATTGGCCCGCATGTGGGCGGGGCGCGGATTGGGCCGACGACACTCAGGCCGTCGGCCCAACCATCCCAACGCGGTTACACGCCGGCGCAGGATCGGTGACCGCCCCCGCTGCGGCGGTTGAACTCTGCGCACTCCGCGGCCCCGCCGCCACTTCGCAAAAATACCTATGTTAGAGACAAGAACCGTGTGATGTCCCATCGTGTCAGGTGGCCTCAGCTCAAGCGCATTTGTCCGAATATTCACGCCCCTGTGTCCCGCGTCTACGTTGTACAGGACGGAATAGTCGAAGATGGGAGATCGCCGCGCGTATATCATCGAGGACGAAAGGCTTCTGCGCGCCGTCGTCCGCCAGTCCCTGACCGAGTGCTGCACCGACATCGAGGAGTTCGAATCGGCCGAAGCCTTCCTGATCGGCCACCGCGAACGTCCCGCCGGCTGCATCGTCGTCGATATTGGCCTGCCCGGGATAAATGGCCTGGATTTGCTTGAGCTCATCGCTCATGGCCGCGCCGCTTATCCGGTCATCGTCGTTTCGGCCAACGGCAATGTTCCCCACGCCGTCCGGGCGGGGCGGCTCGGGGTCATCGATTTCATCGAGAAGCCGTTCAGGGTCGATCAGCTGATCGCCGCGGTCGAAAAGGGGTTCGATCTGCTTCGAACCCAGGATCTGCCGCGGATCCGCGCGCTGGAGACGCTCACCCGTCGTGAGAAGGAGGTCCTCCTGAGTTTCGCCGACGGCGCGCCCAACAAGATCGTCGCCTACAATCTGGGTCTCAGCGTCCGCACGATCGAGCTTCACCGGGCGAACCTGATGAAGAAGCTCGGTGTCCGCAGCCTCAGCCAGGCTTTGCTCATCGCGAAGGACGCCGGATACGTTTGACCCTCGCGGGGCGGGTCGCCTATGCGCGGCTTTTCCGATGTACGCAGCAGGCGCATGAACCCGGATGCACCCTATTCGAACCGTCTCGGAAACCCGCTCCACCAATGACGATCTCGCCGCGCTTGCCCGCGGCGGTACGCCCGAGGGGCTGTGGCTCCGGGCGGAGCGGCAGAGCGGGGGCAGGGGCCGGCAGGGGCGGGAGTGGCATTCGCCGGCCGGCAATCTCTACGCCTCCACCCTGGTGCGCCTCCGCCCCGGCGACCCGCCCGCGCCGAGCCTCGCCCTCCTCGCCGCAGTCGCCCTCCACGAAATCGCCTCGGCCTATGCCCCTGAGGCCGGAATCCTGATCAAATGGCCGAACGACCTGCTTAGCGCCGGAGCCAAGCTCTCCGGCATCCTGCTCGAGCGGCTCGACGACAGCGTGATCGTCGGCTTCGGAGTCAACCTCGCCGAGCACCCCGACATGACGGAGCGTCCCTCCACCAGCCTCCGAGCCCTAGCCGGCGCCGCCCCCGACCCCGCAACTTTCCTCGAAGACCTCGCCGCCGCCTTCGAACGCTGGCTCTCCCGCTGGCGAGGGGAGGGCCTCGCCCCCATCCGAGCCGCCTGGCTCGCCGCCGCCCACCCGGCCGGCACCGCCCTTTCCACCCACACCGCCAGCGGCGCCTGGGTCGAAGGCCTGTTCGAAGGCCTCGACGAATCCGGCGCCCTCCGCCTCCGCCTCCCCGACGGCACCACCCAAATCATCCACGCCGGCGACGTCTTCCTGATCTGAGCGCCGCACTCGCCAATCGCCCCGCCTGCCGCTAGAGAGCGGCGATGCTGCTCGCCATCGACGCCGGGAACACCAATCTCGTCTTCGCGCTCGTCGAAGACGGGGCGATCCGGGCCCGCTGGCGGATCGCGACCGATCCGCGGCGCACCGCCGACCAATATGCCGTCTGGCTCCACCAACTGCTCCAGCTCGAAGGCTTCCCGCGCGACGCCGTCGACGCCGTGATCATCGGCACCGTCGTCCCACGCGCGCTCCACAATCTGGAAGTGCTGGCGGAGAAATATTTCCAGGTCGAGCCGCTCATCGCCGGCCAGGGCGCGGCCGACTGGGGGATCGAGCTCGACGTCGAGGAGCCGCGAAGCGTCGGCGCCGACCGGGTCTTGAACGCCATTGCCGCCCACAAGGCGCACGCGGGCGACCTCATCGTCATCGACTTCGGCACCGCGACCACCTTCGATGTCGTCGATTTCTCCGGCGCCTATAAAGGCGGCATCATCGCGCCGGGCATCAACCTGTCGCTCGACGCCCTTGTCACCGCCGCGGCCCGGCTCCCCCGCATCGCGATAGAGGCGCCGGACGGCAATCTTTCCGTCATCGGCCGCACGACCGAGGACCAGATGCATATCGGCATCTTCTGGGGCTATGTGGCGATGATCGAGGGGCTGGTCGCCCGGATGAAGGCCGAGATCGGCCGACCGGTAAAGATCATATCCACCGGTGGCCTAGCCACACTGTTCGACCGGCACAGCATTGTGTTCGACGCGATCGAGCCCGATCTCACCATCCAGGGCCTCGCGCTGCTGTACGCGCGGAGCCAAAGGGCGTCTCCGAACGTCCTTTCATAATATCTCGATGTCGGCATGTGTCCGGCGATGACTTCAGGAATTTGCATGAAACCCGGTAAAGAGCTCCTCTTCCTCGCGCTCGGCGGTTCGGGCGAGATCGGCATGAACGTCAACCTCTACGGCTGCGACGGCAAATGGGTCATGGTCGACCTCGGCATGACCTTTGCCGACCCCGCTTACCCGGGCGTCGAGCTTATCCTCCCCGATCTCACCTTCATCGAGGAACGCCGCAAGGACCTCTTGGGTATCGTCCTCACCCACGGCCACGAAGACCATATCGGCGCGATTCCGTACCTCGCCGCGGACCTCGGCGTGCCGCTCTACGCGACGCCGTTCACCGCGGGGCTCATTGCCGGCAAGCTCGAGGAGGAGGGGCTGCTCAAGCAGGTCAAGCTGAACGTGATCGACCTCGGCGGC
>VBAE01000160.1:4219-6894 GCA_005882415.1 Alphaproteobacteria bacterium
CGACGAGCCCCAGCTCGGCGACCCCAGCACCGGCGCGGAGCTTTCCAAGATCGGGGACCAGGGCATCCTCGCCCTTGTCTGCGACTCCACCAACGTCTTTCAGGAGAGTGCATCCGGCTCGGAAGCAGGCGTTCGTGAGGGCCTCGACCAGGTAATCGGCGAAGCGGAGGGGAGGGTGCTCGTCACCACCTTCGCGTCCAACGCCGCGAGGCTCAAGACGCTTGGACATGTCGCCAGGGATACGGGCCGGCAGGTCTGCGTCGCCGGCCGCTCGCTCGACCGGATCCTGCGCGTGTCGAAGAGCGTCGGTTACCTGACCGACTTCCCCGAGACGATCGACTTCGACACCGCGATGAAGCTCCCCAAGCGCGACGTGATGATCATCGCTACCGGCGGCCAGGGCGAGATGCGCGCCGCGCCCGCCCGCATCGCCTTCGGCCAGCACAAGATCAGCCTCGACAAAGACGATCTGGTCGTCTTCTCGTCGAAGCAGATCCCCGGCAACGAGATCGCCATCGGCCGGATCCAGAACGAGCTCGCGGCCAAGGGCGTCTGCATGATCACGGACCGCCAGGCCCCGGTCCACGTCTCCGGTCACCCGGGGCGCCCCGAACTCGCCTCGCTGCACGAATGGATCCGCCCCCAGATCGTCGTCGCCGTTCATGGCGAGGTCCGTCACATGATGGAGCATGCGAGCTTCGCCCGCTCCCGCGGCATCCCCCATGGCATCGTCCAGACCAACGGTGACCTCGTCCGCTTGGCCCCCGACGGGCCGAAGAAGCTCGGTGAGGAGCGGGTCGGACGGCTGATCCTCGACGGCGACGTCATCCTGAATGCCGACGGCACGACGATGAACGAGCGGCGCAAGATCAGCTTTCACGGAGTCATCTCGGTCGCGGTCGCGATCGGCGCCGACGGGCGGGTGCGCGGTGAGGCGGAAGTGGCTATCGAGGGCATTCCGGTCGAGGAGGACCGCGAGGAATTCCTCGAGGAAGTCTGCGCCGCCGCCGCCAATGCCGCGCGCAAAGGCAATGACAAGGACGGTAAGCTCAAGGAGCAGATCCGCCTTGCCGTCCGCCGTTGCGCCAACGAATGGACCGGCAAGAAGCCCGTCGTGGACGTCTTGATAGTCCGCGTCTGAGGCGATGAAGTTGCAATCGATCCTGGCGATCTACGCCTTGTTCTGGACGATGAGCCTGTTCCTCGTCCTCCCCTTCGGCGTGCGCACGCCGGAGGAGGCGGGGGTGGAACGGCCCGCAGGCCATGCCGAAAGTGCCCCCCACAGCTTCAGTTTCGCCCGCGCCGCGGTCCGCGCGACCGTGGTTTCGGCGCTGCTGTTCGGGCTGTTCTACTTGAACTACCTCTATGGCTGGGTGCGCATCGAAAGCCTCGAATGGGCCCGGCCGCCGGCTGGTTAAACCGGTGAAAAACCAACCTTTATTATCGACAATTCGGGGTTAACGCCGTTGACGCCGCCGCTTTCGCCCGCCTAGTTTCGTCCTCCTGCTGCCGGTCGCGGCGATGTCAGGGGGTGCGGTGAAGGGGATTGAAGCCAAGGCTCCGGCGCCTGCTCAGCGTAGCGAGCCGTCGCGCGCGCTCGACTTCTGGACCCCGGCGCCCGCACTCGCCCCCTACGTCTCCGGCTACCATTTTTATAGCATTGATGTAGGCGACGCCGGCACCTTCAGCGACATCTTCTTTCCTGCCTGGGCAAACATCCGCTTCACCTTCCCGAGCGGCGCCTGGCGGATCAAGCTCGGCAATCGGAGCTTCGATCCCGTCCCCGCCGCCGCCCTGTTCGGCCCGACCAGCCATGCCGGCTACGCCGCCGGCCGCTCCGGATCGCTGGTGGGCGCGGGCCTTACCCCGCTCGGCTGGACCCGGCTGATCGGCGTGGACGCATCGCACTACGCCGACCGGGTAGTCCCGCTCGAGCCCGTGGTCGGCGACGAGGCCCGGATGATCGGCGAGGCTCTGGAGGCAGGCGAGACGGCCGACGCTCTGTTCGACGCCTGGCTCTTGACCCGCCTCGCCGCGTCCGAGCCGGAGCCGCCCGAAGTCGCGACCCTGTTCGCCCTGATCAACGATCCCGCCATCGATACGGTGGCAGAGCTGTGCGAGCGGCTCGACCTGCCGCAGCGCGCCTTGGTGCGGCTCGCCAAATGCCATTTCGGATTCGGGCCCAAGCGCCTGCTTCGCCGCGCCCGGTTCATGCGGGCGCTGACCCGTCTTACCAAGGAGGGCAAGGGGCGTTGGGCCGAGGAGGCGGAGCAGGCGGGCTATTTCGACCAGTCCCACTTCGTTCGCGACTGCCGCCTGTTCCTCGGCCGGCCGCTGGGCGAGTTCGTCGCGCTGCCCAAGCCGCTCATGGAGCTTTCCATGCGGCAGCGCTCCAGGGTGCTCGGAGCCCCCGCCCAGGCGCTCCACCTGCCGCCTGTCCCAGCCCTGCACAAGTCCACGACAAATTAGCCGATTGTAAGAAATGTTGCTGTCGGACTTTTTCCCGCAGGATTAAGAATCTGCCCCGTCCGCAAGTGCTTAACCTGCTTCGAAGGCAGGAAGTGCGGGCCAGGGATGAAGCGCGGCGCGTCCGCGGGATGGGTTGGGGGAATTTCGCTTCGAAGCGAGTATTTGCGGGTCCGGGGCAGAATTTCCACCAGTGCAAAAGCTGAGAT
>VBAE01000161.1 GCA_005882415.1 Alphaproteobacteria bacterium
TTGAGGACCAGATCGGCGCGCTCGTCGGCGGGGAGCTGGGCGTTGGCCCAGGGGCGCGCGGGCTTGGGCGCCGCGGGGGCGGCCGAGGCGGCGAGCGCTGCGAGGGAAATGGCGGCGGCGAGCGCGCCGAGGCTTTTCTTCATCATGGCTTTTCTCTCCCGAAGCCTTTTATCGTCTGCCGGGTTGACTCTCCACGGCACCGGTGGCGGTGGTAGCGCTACCAATGCAGTGCGGCAACGTGCCTTGCATGGCCTCGAATGCCCGCCCACATCGCCGGGCGCAAGGGAGAGAGACGACGTGATCAACGGAGAGATGTTCATCGGCGCGCGCGCCGTCAAAGGCTCGGTCGGCGAGGTTAGGGGCGTCAATCCCGAGACGGGCGAGACTCTGGAGCCGGCTTATGGCGGCGCGACCCGGGAGCAGCTCGACGAGGCGTGCCGGCTCGCCGCCGAGGCTTTCGACCCGTACCGAAGCGCTCCGCGCGAGGCGCGGGCGGCGTTCCTGGAGGCGATCGCCCAGAACATCCTCGATCTGGGCGACGAACTGGTCGAGCGGACGGTGGCGGAGAGCGGGCTTCCGCGCGGCCGGATAGAGGGCGAGCGCGGGCGCACCGTCGGCCAGCTCCGGCTGTTCGCCCAGGTGGTCCGCGACGGGCGCTATCTCGGTGCGCGGATCGACCCGGCTTTGCCCGAGCGCAAGCCGCTGCCGAGGCCGGACGTGCGGACGCGGATGATCCCGCTGGGGCCGGTCGCCGTGTTCGGGGCGTCGAACTTCCCGCTCGCTTTCTCGGTGGCCGGCGGCGACACCGCCTCGGCGCTTGCGGCGGGCTGCCCGGTGGTGGCGAAGGCCCACCCGGCGCATCCCGGAACGTCGGAGCTGGTCGGCCGAGCGATCCGCGACGCGGTGGCCTCGTCGGGACTTCCGGAGGGCGTGTTCTCGCTCGTCTTCGACTCGGGCTATGAGATCGGCCAGGCCCTGGTCGCCGATCCGCGGATCAAGGCGGTCGGCTTCACCGGCTCGCGCCGCGGCGGGCTTGCGCTGGTGAAGATCGCGCAGGAGAGGCCCGAGCCGATCCCGGTCTATGCCGAGATGAGCTCGATCAACCCGGTGATCCTGTTCGCCGGCGCTCTGGAGGAAAGGGGGCCGCAGATCGCCACCGCCTTCGTCAATTCGCTGATGATGGGCGCCGGGCAATTCTGCACCAGCCCCGGCCTGATCCTCGCCATCGCGGGCGAGGGGCTGGACCGCTTCACCCGCGCGGCCGGCGAGGCGCTCCAGGACGCCTCGGCGGGGACCATGCTGACCCCCGGCATCCACCAGGCCTATTGCGCCGGAGTCGAGGCGCTCGCCCGGCACGAGCGGGTGGAGACGGTGGCGCGCGGCAAGGCGGGGCATAATTTCCAGGGCCAGGCGGGCCTGTTCTCGACCGGCGCCGAAGCCTTCCTCGCCGACGCGCACCTCCGCGAGGAGATTTTCGGCTCCTCCTCGCTGATCGTGCGCTGCGCCGACGAGCCGGAGCTCGCCAATGTCGTCGAGAGCCTGGAAGGGCAGCTCACCGCCGCGCTCCATATGGCCGAATCCGACCATGAGGACGCCCGCCGCCTGCTTCCGGTGCTCGAACGCAAGGTCGGGCGCATCCTGGTCAACGGCTTCGGCACGGGCGTCGAGGTCAACCATGCGATGGTCCATGGCGGCCCGTTCCCGTCGACGTCCGACGGCCGCTCCACCTCCGTGGGCACCATGGCGATCGACCGTTTCCTTCGCCCGGTCGCCTATCAGGATCTGCCCGAAGCGCTGCTTCCGGACGAGCTCAAGGACTCCAATCCCGCCCATGTCGACCGGCTTGTCGACGGCCGTCCGGTGCTCGGCTGACACTTGGCATGTGCTTGACAGCTCGGTTGGACGGGATGATTGGTAGCGCTACCACGGCACATCAGATGACGGGCGGAGAGACTTGGAACTGATCTTTTCGGAAGCGATGCTGCCCGCCGATCTGGAGGCGGCGGTGCTGGTCGGACGGCTGAGGCTGGCCGAGGGCCCGACCCCGGTGCTGATCCGCGGCGGCGGGGTGTTCGACGTCTCGCGCACCGCGCCGACGGTCTCCGATCTGCTCGACCGGGAGGACCCGGCATCCGTGGATGGAGCGCGGCTGTTCTCGCTGGACGAGCTGATCGCGCGGGTGGCCGCTTCGGAGCCGGGCGGCTTCCTCCTCTCGCCGGTCGACCTGCAGGTGGTGAAGGCGGCCGGAGTGACCTTCGCCGTCTCCGCGGTCGAACGGGTGATCGAGGAGCGTGCGCGCGGCGATGCCGACCGGGCGGCCGGGATCCGCGAGATGCTGGAGAGCCGGATCGGCGGCGGCATCCGCTCGGTCGTCCCCGGATCGGACGAGGCGATGCGGCTCAAGGCGGCTTTGATCGAGGAAGGGATGTGGTCCCAATATCTCGAAGTCGCGATCGGGCCGGACGCGGAGATTTTCACCAAGTCGGCCATCCTCTCCACCATCGGCTGGGGCGGGCATATCGGGGTGCGCTCCGACTCCACCTGGAACAACCCGGAGCCCGAAGTCGTGCTGATCGCGAACAGCCGCGGCAAGGCCGTGGGGGCGACGCTCGGCAACGACGTCAACCTGCGCGACTTCGAGGGGCGTAGCGCTTTGCTCCTCTCCAAAGCCAAAGACAATAACGCCTCCTGCGCGATCGGTCCCTTCATCCGCCTGTTCGACGAAGGCTTCGTGATGGACGACGTTCGCGGGGCGGTGGTCGAGCTGGTCGTGGAGGGGCGGGATAATTTCCGCCTCGAAGGCCAGAGCTCGATGGACCAGATCAGCCGCGACCCCGAGGAGCTGCTCGCCCAAGCCATGAGTGAGCATCACTTCCCGGACGGCTTCACCCTGTTCCTCGGCACCCTGTTCGCGCCGGTGCAGGACCGCGACGAGCCGGGCCGCGGCTTCACCCATAAGGAGGGCGATGTGGTGAGCATCTCGACTCCGCGGATCGGGGCTTTGGTCAACCGGGTCACCACATCGCGCGACGCGCCGCCGTGGAAGGACGGCGTGCGCTCGCTCATGCGCAATCTCGCCTCGCGCGGGCTTCTGGGGGAATGAAGTGACTGAAGATCTGCGGGCCGTCTATCCGAGCCTCAAGGGCAAGCGCGTGCTGATCACCGGCGGCGGGTCCGGGATCGGCGCCGGCATCGTCGAAGGCTTCGCGCGCCAGGGCGCCGACGTGGTGTTCTTCGACATCGCGGAAGGTGACAGCCGGGCGCTGGCGTCCGGGCTCGGGGTGCGCTTCGAGCGGGTGGACCTGACCGACATCTCCGGCATGAAGGCCACCATCGCCAGGCTGATCGCGGAGGGCGGGGCGTTCGACGTCCTCGTCAACAACGCCGCGAACGATGACCGCCACAAGCTGGAAGAGATCACCGAGGATTATTGGGACAACCGCCTCAACGTGAATTTGAAGCACCTCCTCTTCTGCGCCCAGGCGGTGATCCCGGGGATGCGGGAAAAAGGCGGCGGGGCGATCGTCAATCTCGGTTCGATCTCCTGGCATCTCGGGCTCCCCGAGCTTCCGCTCTACCAGACCGCCAAGGCGGCGATCGAAGGGCTGACCCGCTCCCTCGCCCGCGATCTCGGGCCGGACGGGATCAGGGTGACCTGCGTCGTGCCCGGAAACGTCAGGACTCCGCGCCAGCTCCAATGGTATACGCCGGAAGGCGAGGCGGAGATCGTCTCCGCGCAATGTTTGAAGGGACGGCTGATGCCCGACGACGTGGCGGCCCTGGTCCTGTTCCTCGCTTCCGACGATGCGCGGCTGGTGACGGGGCACGAATATTTCGTCGACGCGGGCTGGCGCTGACCATGGCTGAGCCGAGGAACGTCTGGAACGTCGGCGCCGAATTGGGCGAGGGCCCGGTCTGGGTCGAGCGCGACCGGGCGCTCTGGTTCACCGACATCAAGACGCAGAAAGTACACCGCTACGACCCGGCCACCGGCGACCGGAAGAGCTGGGATTCGCCTGAGCAAGTCGGCTTCGCTCTGCCGGCGGAAGGCGGCGGCTTCATCGCCGGGCTGCAGAGCGGGCTCCACAAGTTCGACGAGGCGAAGGGGCGGTTCACCCTGATCGCCGAGATGGAGCCGGAGCGGCCGAACAACCGGCTGAACGACGGCGTCGTCGACCCATCCGGACGCCTTTGGTTCGGGACGATGGACAATGGCGAGCGTAACAAGTCCGGCGCCTTCTACCGCTTTGAGCGCGGGGCGGTGGTCCGGACGGGGCTGGAGGGGATCGCGATC
>VBAE01000162.1 GCA_005882415.1 Alphaproteobacteria bacterium
GCGATCCGGCGTCCGGCCTGATGATCCTCGCCGACATGCCCTCGGGCGAGGATTGCGCGGCCGGCACGCTGCTTTCGGGCGAGACCGGACGACTGTTCGACCGCATGCTCGCGGCGATCGGGCGCGACCGCAATTCGATCTATCTCGCGGCCCTCTCCTGCCTGCGCTCGCCGAGCGGGCGTTTGGCAGGCGCCGAGCAGCAGCAATGCGCGACGCTCGCCCGCCACCATGTCGGCCTCGCCGCGCCGCGCGTCCTGCTCCTCCTCGGCGACAACACGGCCAAGGCGATGCTCGGCCTCGCCGTCGCCCAGGGCCGCGGCCGCTGGCACGAGATCGCCACCCATGCCGGGCCGGTCAAGGCGCTCGTCACCCTCGCCCCCGCCCAATTGCTCGAACGGCCGAAGTTCAAGGCCCACGCCTGGGCCGATCTGCAGATGCTTGCCGAAGGACTGAGCGGATGATGAAAGCCCTCCTCCTCGCCGCCGCCTTGGCCCTGCCGGGGGCGCCCGCCATGGCGATGGACGACGATAGCGGCCGCTCTGCCGAGCGGGCCGAGCCGCCGCGCCAGCTCAACGAGGGCGAGCGCGCCGAATATCGCGCGATCTTCCAGGCGATCCACGACGGCCGCTGGACCGACGCCTCGGCCCGCCTCGACGCCCTGCCCGACGGCGTCCTGAAGAACGTTGCGCTGGCCGAGATGTACCTCGCGCCCGGCTCTCCCCGCGTCGAGAAGGAGCCGATCCTCGCTCTGCTCGAACGCGCGCCGGAGCTTCCCGAGGCGCCGCAGCTCGCCCGCTTGGCAAAGGCACGCGGGGTCGAGGAGCTTCCCCTCCTTCCCCAGCCGCAGGCGATGATCTTCCTCGGCGGCCAGCCGCGCCGGGTCCGCGCCAAGAGCACCAAGAACGATCCCGTCGCAGCCGAGCTCGACCCGCTGATCCAGCCTTTGATCGTCGCCGACCATCCCGCCGACGCCGAGCTCCTGCTCCAGGGCCGCGAGACGGAGCTCAGCCCCGAGGCGCTGACCGAATTCCGCCAGCGCATCGCCTGGTCATATTATCTGATCGGCGACGACGGCTCCGCACGGCGGATCGCCGGCCTCGCCCGCTCCGGCGCCGGCGATTGGGTCGTCCAGGCGCATTGGACGGTCGGCCTCGCCGCCTGGCGCGCCGGCGACTGCAAGGAGGCCGCCGACGCCTTCTCCGCCGTCGCAGCGACCGCCTCCGACCCCGAGCTCAACGCCGCCGGCCATTATTGGGCTGCGCGGGCGGAGATGGTCTGCGTCCGGCCCGAGCGGGTCCAGCCGCATCTGCGCACCGCCGCCCGGATGGGGGAGACCTTCTACGGCCTCCTCTCAGCCAGCGCCCTAGGCATGAAGGACCCGACCGCGGCCTTGCTCCACGATTATCGCGATTCGGAATGGCGGGGGATCGCCAACAAGCCGAACGTCCGCGCCGCCATCGCCCTGATGGAAGTGGGCGAGCGGGCGCTAGCGGACACGTTCGTCTCCTGGCAGGCGCGGATCGGAAGCGCCACGGACCATAATGGCCTGCTCCATTTGGCCGCCGATCTCGACCTCGCAGGCACCCAATTCTGGCTCGCCCACAATGCGCCGGCGGGCGCCCGCGTCAATATGTCGGCGCGCTATCCTCGGCCCGAGTGGAAGCCGGTGCGCGGCTGGCGGGTCGACCAGTCGCTCGCTTACGCCCACGCCTTGCAGGAATCGAACTTCCGCACCCAGACGGTCAGCCCGGCCGGAGCGATGGGCCTGATGCAGGTCCGCCCCGGCACCGCCGGCGATATCGCCCGCGCCCGCGGCGAGCCGTTCAGCGCGAGCCAGCTCTCCGAACCCGCCGCCAATCTCGAATTCGGCCAGACCTTCCTCGAAACCCTGCGCGACAATTCGGGCACCGGCGGCCTCCTCCCCAAGGTCATCGCCGCCTACAATGCCGGCCCCGTCCCAGTCGCCCAGTGGAACACGCGTCGCATGGATAATGGCGACCCTCTCCTCTACATCGAGTCGATCCCCTATTGGGAAACCCGCGGCTACGTCCCGAGCGTGCTCCGCAACTATTGGATCTACGAGCAGGAAGCCGGCCGCTCCGGCGGCAGCCGCGAGGCCTTGGCGCAGGGCATGTGGCCACGCTTTCCGGGCATGCCGGGCGCGAGGGCGGTGAGGATGCAGCCGGACAAGGCCTACGCTTCCAGCACGGATTAGCTCGTCATTGCGAGGAGCGAAGCGACGCGGCAATCCAGCGGGCCTCGGAGGCCGCACTGGATTGCTTCGCTTCGCTCGCAATGACGGTCAGCCCCTCGCCTTCGCCACATAATCGTCGATGGCCGTCGACAGCACCGCGAGCGGGACCGCGCCGGCCTGGATCACCGCGTCGTTGAAATCGCGGACGTCGAAGCGAGCCCCCAAAGCCGCCTTGGCCTTGTCGCGCAGGCGGACGATCTCGGTGTGGCCGACCTTGTAGCCGCAGGCCTGGCCGGGCGAGGCGCAATAGCGGTCGACCTCCGACGTGACCGCAGCCAACGAACGTCCGGTGGTGGACTGCATATATTGCACCGCTTTCTCGCGGCTCCAGCGCTTGGAGTGGAGGCCGGTGTCGGTGACCAGCCGCGAGGCGCGGAAGCGGAGCGCCTGGTACATGCCCAGCTGGCCGAAGGGGTCGTCCTTGTAGAAGCCCAATTCGTCGACCAGCTGCTCCGAATAGAGCGCCCAGCCCTCGGTATAGGCGTTGAAGCCGACCAGCGAGGAGAGCAAAGGCACGTCCTCCCGATGCTCGGCGACATAGGCGCCCTGCCAGGTGTGGCCGGGAAGCCCCTCATGCGCGGAGAGCGACGGGATGGTGTATTTCGGCCAGTTCGCGGTGTTGCTGAGGTTGATGTAATAGATGGCGGGCCGCGAGCCATCGAGCGACGCGAAGTTCATATAGCCGAGCGCCGCGCCGGATTCGATGTCCGGCGGCACGCGCTTGATCGTCACGTCCGCCTTCATGTGCATCTTCGACACCTGCGGGAGCAGGGCGCGAAGCTCGTTCATCTTCGAGGCGACATAAGCGACCGCCTCTTCCTTGCCCTTGTCATTGTTGGGGAAGAGCTGGTTCGGGTCGCGGGTCAGCGCCGATAGCCGGTCGCCGACGCTGCCCTGGGTCAGGCCCTGCGACTTCAGCACCGCGTCCATCCGCGAGTCGAGCTCGCGGCCCTGCTCCAGGCCCATCTGGTGGATGGCGTCGGGCGAGAGGTTGGTGCTCGTCGAATATTGCAGAAGCCAGCGGTAATAAGCCTCGCCCTGCGGCAGCTTCCAGACGCCGCCGTCGTGGGTCGCTTTGGCGCGGTGCGCGGCGAGAGTGGCGATCTGCCGGTCGAGCGCCGGGTAGACCGAGGCCGCGACCACCGCTTCCGCGCGGGCGGCCCAGGCCGAGCCGAGACCCTTCTCCTTCGCCCGGCCCGCGAGCGAGGTGACGAGGCGGGACTGGGCCGCGGGAGTGCTCCGGAGCGCCTTCATCTGGGCAAGCGTCGTGTCGAGGACGAAGTCGGGCGGAATGACGCCCATCGCCGCGTCGCGCTTGGCCTGCTGGCTTTCCTGGTCGAGCGCGACCGGGAAGGCGGCGAGGCGCGACAGATAGGCTTCGGCGTCGGCCTTGTTTTCGATCCGGTGGATGGAATCGAGGAATTCCGGGATGCCCTGGTAGGAGCCGTCCTGCTGGCTGATCACATAAGGATTGCCGCCGCCGAACGGATAGATTCCGCCGAAGCGGAAGCGGCGCCCTTGCGAAGCGTTGTTCAGCAGATAGGCGATGCTGTCGTAGAGCAGGCGGTCGTGGCCGGTCAGCGACGAGCGCTTCACCGCCGCGAGCATGTGCTGGTAGCGCGGGATGCTGGCGACGACCTTGGCGCGGTCCGCGGCCGAGCGATCGTTGAGTCGGGAACGTGCGAGCGCGTGCTCGCCGGTGTCGAGGCCGAGCTGGCTCAAGCCTTCCGGATTGTCGTTCAGCACGTCCCAGGCGATGGCGTCGAGGACCGACTGGAGCTTCGGGTCGAGCGCTGCGAAGGCGGGCCAGGCGGAGCCGGCGAGGCCGGCGGCTGCGGCGGACAGGAAGAAGGTACGGCGGTCTAGGAGCATGGCGGCGGCCTCTCGTGCGGAAGTGGCGGCACCCTAGGCGCGGGTCCGGCGGCCAGCAAGAGGTCGGTTGTTCTTGCTATGTTCGCCCTCTTAGGATATGGGTAGCGGGTGAATCGCCCCGACGCCAGA
>VBAE01000163.1 GCA_005882415.1 Alphaproteobacteria bacterium
TCGTTGCAGAGCTTGACGATGGCGTAGGCGGTCTCCTCGATCGATCGGCGGGTGACGTCGATCACCGGCCAGCCATTGTCGGCGAACAGCCGCCGGGCGAAACCGAGCTCCGCATTCACCGCCTCCAGGTCGACATAATCGGTCTCCGGCGCCTGGTTGAGCGCGAGCAACCGGTTGCGGCGGATCTGGATGAGGCGGTCGGGATTGGTGGTGAGCCCGACCACCAGCGGATGCTGGACGGTGAACAAATTGGAGGGCGGCGGCGCTTCGGGCACAAGCGGGATGTTGGCGACCTTGAATCCGCGATTGGCCAGATAGATCGATGTCGGCGTCTTGGACGTTCGCGACACGCCGGCGAGGAGGATGTCCGCCTCCTCCCAATTTTCCGAGCCGACCCCGTCGTCATGGGCGATGGTGAACTGGATGGCGTCGACCCGGGCGAAATAAGCGGCATCGAGCGCATGCTGGCGCCCCGGCCGGCCCTTCGCCTCGCGGCCCAGCACCGCGGACAAAGCGGCGACCACGGGATCGAGCACGGACACCGCATGGATCCCCCGCCGCCGCGTCTTTTGCTCGAGCTCGCGGCGGATGGTGCTGTTCACCAGCGTATAGAGGACGAGGCCCGGCCGCCGTTCGACATCGTCCAGCACCCGGTCGAGATGCCCCTCGGACCGCACCATCGGCCAGATGTGGGAGCGGACCTCCACGCCCTCGAACTGGGCCAGGCACGCCTTGGCGATCAGCTCCAGCGTCTCGCCGGTGGAATCGGAGAGCAGATGGAGGTGAAGCGGATTCACCATGGTGAACGCTTGTGGATAAGCATGGGGAAATCGCTAGCTTAAGCCTCGGGGCGGTTGCAAGCGAACCGATTGTCCCCGCGATCCGGATTCGATCCACAGAGTCGCAAAGAGTGAAAAGTTCCTTGAGCCTCCCTGTGGATAGCGGGGATAGACGCCGCGAATCCGCGGGCTTCCGCGGGCCTTCGAGAGTCAAGCTGTTTGCAAAATCGGGTGGAGCCAATAAACCCCCGTTTCCGACGCCCTACAACCTACAACTACTCTCCTTTAATAAGACTCTTATAAGAGAGTAGAGCGGAGCAAGACGCCCGACATGGCCGGTCACGTAAAGCCCTTGCTCGCCGTGCTAAGGGGCGAAAAAGCTGGGAAAACTCCCATTTGGCTGATGCGCCAGGCTGGGCGCTACCTCCCCGAGTACCGTGCGCTGAGGGCCGAGAAGGGCGGGTTCCTGGAGCTCGCCCTCGATCCGGAAGCCGCGGCCGAGGTCACGCTCCAGCCGATCCGCCGTTTCGGTTTCGACGGCGCGATTCTGTTCTCCGACATATTGATGGTGCCCCGCGCGCTCGGCCAGGAGCTGCGATTTGAGGCCGGTGAGGGCCCGCGCCTGTCTCCGACCCTCATCGATGCCGCGCTCGCCTCCCTTGATGCCTCTCCGGCGCTTCTGGAGCCTATTTACGCAACTGTGGAGAAGGTTGCGGCGTCGCTTCCCCCCGAAACGACCTTTTTGGGCTTTGCAGGAAGCCCCTGGACGGTCGCGACCTATATGATCGCCGGCCAGGGAAGCCGCGAACAGGCCGAGGCGCGGCGCTTCGCGTACCGCGATCCAAAAGCCTTTCAGGAGATTATCGACGCGATCGGAGGGATGACCGTCGACTATCTCTCGCGCCAGATCGAGGCGGGGGTCGAGGCGGTGCAATTGTTCGACAGCTGGGCGGGAAGCCTGTCGCCCGAGCAGTTCGAACGCTGGGTGATCGCGCCGACCGCGAAGATCGTCTCGGCCCTGAAGGCGCGCCACCCGGAAACGCCGGTGATCGGCTTCCCGAAAGGCGCCGGCGGCAAGCTCGCGGCTTATGCACGCGGCACCGGCGTCGATACGATCGGCCTTGACGAGACGGTCGATCCTGCCTGGGCGAACCAAATTCTCCCCGAGGGCCTTCCGGTCCAGGGCAATCTCGACCCGCTGGCTTTGATCGCCGGCGGCGCCGAGCTTGAAAAAGCGGCTACCCGCATCCTATCTGTGTTCGCGGAGCGGCCGCACGTCTTCAACCTGGGGCATGGCATCTTGCAGGACACTCCGATCGCGCACGTCGAAGAGCTGATCGCTTTGGTGCGCCGGTGACCAATGGCCTCGAGACCGCACTCAGCATGACCTATGCCTGGATCAAGGCCGGACATGTCATTTTCGTGATCTTCTGGATCGCGGGCCTGTTCATGCTGCCGCGTTATTATATCTACCACCAGGAATCGGCGCCCGGATCGGCCGAGGAGGGGCGGTGGATCGACCGGGAGCGCAAGCTCCGCAACATCATCATCACCCCGGCGATGATTCTGGTCTGGGTGTTCGGCCTGACCCTCGCCTGGATTACGGATGCCTTCCACCAGGGCTGGTTCATCGCGAAGTTCCTCATGGTCCTCGGCCTCTCCGGCTATCATGGCTGGATGGTCGGCTACGGACGCAAGCTTGCCCGGGGCGAACGTCCGGTCAGCGGCCGGGCCCTCCGCATGATGAACGAGATCCCCGGCCTCGCCGTGGTGATCATCGTCATCCTCGTCATCGTCCGTCCTTTCTAAGGATTGGCGTTCTAAGATTGACTTGGATTCGGGCGGAGCCTAACGCCTGAACAGTCGTTCGCCTGCCGTCCTGCGTAGGCACATCCCGCCGCATCACCTATCTGCCCGATGGGACGACAATCTCCACGTTTATTTCGAGTTTCTCTATGCACCTCAAAGATTTGAAGCAGAAGTCCCCGGCCGATCTGGTCGCCATGGCCGAAGAGCTCGGCATCGAGAGCGCCTCCACGCTGCGCAAGCAGGAGCTGATGTTCTCGATCCTCAAGGTCCAGGCCGAGAATGGCGAAGAGATCATGGGCATGGGCACGATCGAGGTCCTCCCCGACGGCTTCGGCTTCCTGCGCTCGCCTGAGGCGAATTATCTCGCGGGCCCGGACGACATCTACGTCTCGCCGAACCAGGTGCGGAAATTCGGCCTCAGGACCGGCGACACCGTCGAGGGCGAGATCCGCGGGCCCAAGGACGGGGAGCGCTATTTCGCGCTCGTTCGCCTCAACCAGGTCAATTACGACAATCCGGACGCCGTCCGTCACCGGGTCAATTTCGACAATCTGACGCCGCTCTATCCGGACGAGAAGCTCACCCTCGACTCGACCGATCCGACCCACAAGGACAAGTCGGCGCGGGTGATCGACATCATCTCGCCCCAGGGCAAGGGCCAGCGCGCACTGATCGTCGCTCCGCCCCGCACCGGTAAGACCGTTTTGCTGCAGAACATCGCCAAGGCGATCACCGACAACCATCCCGAGGTCTTCCTGATCGTCCTGCTCATCGACGAGCGGCCCGAGGAAGTCACCGACATGCAGCGCTCGGTGAAGGGCGAGGTCGTGTCCTCCACCTTCGACGAGCCGGCCCAGCGCCACGTCCAGGTCGCGGAAATGGTGATCGAGAAAGCCAAGCGCCTCGTCGAGCACAAGAAGGACGTGGTGATCCTGCTCGACTCGATCACCCGTCTCGGCCGCGCCTACAACACCGTCGTGCCGTCCTCCGGCAAGGTGCTGACCGGCGGCGTGGACGCCAATGCGCTACAGAGGCCGAAACGCTTCTTCGGCGCCGCCCGCAACATCGAGGAAGGCGGCTCCTTGTCGATCATCGCCACTGCGCTCATCGACACCGGATCCAAGATGGACGAGGTGATCTTCGAGGAGTTCAAGGGCACCGGCAACTCGGAAATCGTGCTCGACCGCAAGGTTGCCGACAAGCGCATCTTCCCCTCGCTGGACGTCGGCAAGTCCGGCACCCGCAAGGAGGAGCTGCTCGTCGACCAGGCGACCCTCTCCAAGATGTGGGTCCTCCGCCGAATCCTCATGCAGATGGGCACCGTCGACGCGATGCAGTTCCTTCTCGACAAGATGAAGGACGCCAAGTCCAACGAGGACTTCTTCGCCTCGATGAACCAGTAAGCCCGACAGGGCGTTCGGCTCCGCATGTTCGATTTCGCCGACATCTTCACCGCGGCCGGGCTGC
>VBAE01000164.1 GCA_005882415.1 Alphaproteobacteria bacterium
GGCTGGAGCGGCTTTATGGCTGAGGCGGACGATCTGTTTGCGGAGGCCGCGGCGAAGCTCTCCGGCGTCGGCGGTGAGCGCGACACTGCGGCGGCGCGGGAGCTGTTCCGGCGGGCGGGCGGGCTGGGGCGAGCGGATGCTGCGGTGGTGTTCGCGAATCTGCTGGCGAGCGGGGTCGGGGGGGCGCGGGATTGGCCGGGGGCGCTTCGGTTGCTCGCGAGTCTCGGCGAGGTCAGCGCGCGGTGCCGGCGGGAGCTGGAGATTGTCTCGGGGATGGCGCTCGATGGGGAGGGGGACCCGGCGGTCGTGCCGGAGGGGGAGGTGGTGTGCGAGACGCCGCACATCACGCTGTTCCGCGGGCTCTTCACGGCGGGGGAATGCCGCTACCTGGCCGAAGCGGCGGCGCCGATGCTGGCGCCGGCGGTGGTGGTCGACGCGAAGACGGGGCGGCAGGTCCCCGACCCGGTGCGCACTTCGCAGAGCGCCGGCTTTACGTGGCCGCTCGAGAACCCGGCAGTGCACGCGCTCAATCGGCGCATCGCCGCGGCGAGCGCCACCGCGCCGGAGCAGGGGGAGCCGCTGCAGGTGCTGCGCTACCGGCCGGGCCAGGCGTACAAGCCGCATTTCGACGCGATCCCGGGCTTCTCGAACCAGCGGGCGATGACGATGCTGGTCTGGCTCAACACGGACTTCGACGGCGGGGAGACGGCGTTTCCGGCGGCGAAGATGAAGCTGCGGGGTGGAGTGGGGGACGCGATCCTGTTCCGCAATATGGGGCCGGACGGGCGGCCGGACCCGGCGTCCGCCCATGCCGGCCTGCCGGTCGGGAAAGGCGAGAAATGGCTCGCCAGCCGCTGGATAAGGGAGCGGCCTTACGAGCCGCCGGTCGGGCCCCGCGCGGCCTGACGCTGGAGCCAGCCGCGGCAGACGGCGTCGAGCTTCGCGAGCATCGCCGGGTCTCTGGCGGCTGGGGCGGTGATGATCGCCTGGTCGAGATTGGTGTCGATGGGGGAGGGGGTGCGTTCCCGCGGGAGGGACTTGGCCAGCGCCTCGATCATGCGCCGCGCGGTGCCTGCATTGGCTATGAGCTGGGCAATCACCTGCGACACTTCGACCGCTTCCTCGCCGCTTCGCCAGCAATCGTAATCGGTGACCATGCCGATCAGCGCGTAAGGAAGCTCGATGACGTCGCAGCCCCATAAGCGGTAGAGCTCGCTCTCGGCGCGGGAGGAGAATTGGGGCCCTTCCATGGCGAGATAGGTGCCGCCGCGGGCGACCTCCGCGCCGGCCGCCTCGGCGGCGCCGGCGGCGAGGGACGAGAGGCGGGGGCAGATCGGATCGGCCATCGAGACATGGGCGACGAGGCCGGGGCCGAAGAAGCTCTTCTCGCGGGCGAAAGTGCGGTCGACGAATTGGTCGACGGCGACGAAGCGGCCGGGGGGGAGCTCCTCGCGAAGCGAGCCGATCGCGGAGATTGCGAGGAGGTCGGTGCAGCCGGCCCGCTTCAGGGCGTCGACATTGGCGCGGGCGTTGACTTCGCTGGGCGGAATGCGGTGGCCGCGGCCGTGGCGGGGGAGGAAGACGAACTTCACCCCGTGAAGCCGGCCGATCAGCAGTGCGTCGGACGGCGGGCCCCAGGGCGTGTCGACCTGGATCCACTGCGCCTCCTCCAGCGCCTCCATCTCGTAGAGGCCGGAGCCGCCGATGATCCCGATCGTCCATTCGCTCATGCGCTTGGCCTAGCGGGGGCGGGCAGGGCCGCGCAACCTGTTCCGCGCCGCCTGTTCTCGCTGTTCCGCTGGCGCGCGAATGCGGCTAGAGCGGCGGCGGGCGCCCGTAGCTCAGTTGGACAGAGCACGAGCCTTCTAAGCTTGGGGTCGCAGGTTCGAATCCTGCCGGGCGCGCCAGTTTTCCGCCATTTTTCTGTTACCTTTTTTCGCCCTAGGTGACGCATAGGTAACAAACGAGCGGGATACAGTGATGCGCGGTGGAACTGGGTGGGCAGAGGGCCGCGCCTCGTTCGTGCCTGATAGTGGTCCTGTGAATGCTCATGACTTCGGGGCATGTTGTCGGCCTTGGCGGTTCCCTCCTCCACGTCTGCTGGTGCGGCAAACCGCGCATCAAGCCCGTCCGTATAAATGAGACACTCAGCTCCGGCCGCCCAACTGCGGCTGGCGCCGTTCGTCGGTTACCGGGAGCGAAGCGGAAGCGAACTCGTGTTGCGCTCCACCCGAGTCATGGCAAAACAGGCAGAGCAGACAGGGCGGCGAGTGGGTGCCTCAATAGAGGACGCTTGGCCGGCTTGGGCGGGGAGACAGACTATCGGACAGAGGGATAGAAGTCGCCGCTTATCTCGTGACGGTGCTGCTGGATCTGCAGGAAGAGGTCAAACCAGGCTGCGTCGGGCAAACCTGAAATCCTTGCCTGCTCGAGTAGCTCCTCCGCCCGGGCTACATTGTAGTCGGGGGTCGCCACCGCCTGCTGCTGCCGGCGCACAAAATCCTTCAGCGCCAGCGCCAGCTCTACCTGTTGCTTCGTCAACTTATAGACTTCCATTCGTCTCTTGCTCCGATGTTACCGGCGAATGCCTAACTTCCTGCTGGTGCTTCGAGGCCAGCGCAACGTGACGGGCGCGACGCAGATTAGGAGGTCGAATCGCGGCCCCATAGACCCTCCTTGACAGCAAGAAGCGCGTCGCGGCTTCCTGCAATGAGCAAGCGCTTCGACCGTGCGGTCGTCTCATGGTTGAGCGCCTGCACTTGCCAAGGCTCAAGGGCCGCGTCTGAGATGGTAGGGGAAGCAGCCCCCACGACCGAACGGATCGATAGAGCCGAACTCGGGCCCATGATGATGCGCCATCCGACCTCGCTGTCCCCCCGCTCGAGAAGAACACCTGCGTCCCCTAGGACCAATTCGGCTGAGGCAGCACGACAGAACGTCCAATCCATCTGAAGCAGGCGGTTCTTCAGGGTCTCTCGTCCTGACGGATCCTCAATAACGTCGGCGAACGGGATGTCTGGATCGCCAAGCGGTGCTGTAACGCCGTCAAAGCGCGCGCCGATTGCCGCTTCCCGATCTGCAGGCGGAACCGCCTTCACCTGCTGGAACTCCGGATCCGAGATCACAAAACAGGCACACCTGATGCTGCCATGTGGTGTGTGAAGTCGGCGGCCGTGGCGGCGATGTTCAGCCCATCCATGACATGCAACAAGACTTGAGCAGTCGCTTCGGGAAATCGGCTTACTGTCTGCGGATGCCGTAAAGCCATCACCGCAAAAAAATCCGCAAGTTCCTCCCGTAGATTGGAACTCCGATCGCCCGCATCGAGCTTTCGAAAGAGGTCGGACCCCACTCTGTCTACCTCCCCCAGCTCACCAGTTTCGAGGCTAACATCGGGTCCGCTGGCCGTGTGCCGGGTATAAAGATCCTGAACCGCCATCAGTTTCTCGACTGAACGCTCTTTGATCTTATCTGCGTCCCAAACATATGACCAGACGAGCTTCGCGTCGCCGGTTGCGGAGAAGCGCTTCAGCCAGAACTGCGGAATGAAGTGGTGGTTACGAGGGATGCTCATGCCCAACGGTAGCGGCTCCTCTGCGCGCGGAAAAGGGTCTCCATTCGCGGCTGCTTTGTTCGTCGAGTGCGCTAATCAGATCTTCGTGGCTGAGAGCTTGTTGCCCGAGCGAGTGATGCGCAGTCCGAGGCGCCCGGCGAGCGGTTCGAGCACGGCTAAGATGACTGAGCGAAGCATTCCGGACCGCACGCTCCCGTGGAGTCGTATCAGGACATCTGCCTCACGCCGACTGGTGCCTTTGGCGATGAGCGCCACGACGCTGGAGGCGAGATTATACGTGCTGGTAAGCGCGAGGTCCTCTAGCTCTTCAAGCGGCGGCGCCTCCCCATTGGCATAAAGGACTTCCAGCGCCCGTCCGGCCAACATGCCGTCGGTCGATTCTTCCTCGACTGGGGCGGCCATCGCGGCATCGAATATTCGGCGAAGGCTGCTCGCGGCGCCCGGGACGCCGAGCCTCACGGCGTCCAGCGCTAAGTGAAGGTGATCCCGTGGTTCATAGTCATTGAGCGACATCCATTGTTCGAGGAGCGCGAAGGGGACCGACCGGCCCGGATGACGCGGGATGGTCTCAAGCGTTCCCGAGCGAAGACCGAACATCTCCATTCGGTAGGTCAGGCCCGTTGCTAGGGAGCCGGCAATCGATCGGCGGTCCCTTGCATCCCACGAGCGACCCGCGATCCCAGCCACGGCCCGTTCGACTGGCGCACGCTCGAGTACATGACCGAAAAGAGCCATGGTTGCGCAAAGCATCTCTGCATCCATCGTCGAGACGCGGCTCACCAGATCGTCGAATACGGCGCGGTTTCCGGCGTTGACGGCATAAAGGCAAAGGAGGTCGCGCATGTCATCGCTAAGGCCATCGGCGCTTAGCAGGGCCATGATCTGATCGCTGCGTTTAGCTTGCTTCCAGTCGCCGACGAGATAATCTATCACCTTGAGCGCATTCTCCGCGGGAACCTGCGGCGAGCGCAGCAGCCGCGCGATAGTTGGGACGTCAACCTCGGGAGAGGACAGCGCCTGGGCTGCCGCCGCCATTGGATGATAACCCTCGCCGGCCATCCCTTCGATGACGAGCGCTTCAATCTCGGCATCGAACGGGCGTCCGGCATGGGACCATGCGGCAAGCCGCACCTCCAAGGGCAGGCTTCGGTCGCGCGCAGCCGCTTCGGCAGTCGTCGCCTCGACGCAGCCGATCCTGATATGACCGATCAGCGCGCTGATCGCCCAAGCGCCCTCCGCTGTCATCGGCAAGCGCCGGCTTCGCGCAATATAGAGGTCGAACGCGGCTGTTCCCAGTCGGTCGACTTCCTGCTGGAGGTCAGCGATGTTGAGAAGGCCCTCGATGTCGCCGTTCAACAATTCCGTCAGCACGGCAAGGGACAGGGTAGAGGTTTTGAGCCGGGACAAGATCGTGCCCGTGCCGTGATGAATGAGATAGCGCTCGCCGAGCCTAGCGCGAACCGCAGGATGCAGCGGGCGCGTGAATGCATCGACGATGACGCCGTCGATCAGCTTATTGTTGCGCCAAGAACTGGTTCCCCAAATCCCCGCGAGACGCTCGCCGATTATCTGGCGCTGTGTGTCGGATGGGGTCATGCCGTTGGCGAGGCAGCGGCCGAGCAGACGAAGGCTGGTGTGGAATGCATCGTCCTCGCGGCCGAGAAGCTCGTTGACGATCGGCTCGGGGTGCGGATGCCGTTCTAAGGCAAACTGGATCGCCTGCGCCCAGGGCCGGCGTACAATCTTGGTCAAGCGCTGCGGCAATTGACCGGAATGGCGCTCCAGCAGCTCGGCTGACGCCAGATATTCCTGCAGGATCGGGAAAGCGAAGGGCAGTCGAATCCCGGCCCGACGCAGCACGCCCCGCTTCACCAGAGCCTCACGCACGTCATCGGCGGAGATATCCGGGGCAATCTCCCGGACGCACCGGTCGAACAGCTTATGGTCGACGCCGATCGAATCTGTCTCAAGCGCTTCGAAGGCCGCCAGCTCAGCGATGCGTCGGAGGACCGATGTATCGATCGCGTCGACCTCAGTGTGCCTAAACGATTGCGGCCGGAATAGCGTACCCAAGTAGATTTCGAGCAGATCGCTCCGTGTTAGATCCTGATTCTCCAGGCGCAGCACGAGCATCAGCGCAAGAAAAATCGGAATGCGCACCAAGGCGGCGAGGTCGGGCCGGGCGTCGATCCGCGCGCGCAGAGCCTCGGCTACCCCGGGTTCGCCCGGGCGGTAAAAATCCACATAGGATTTGAGATCCTCGTCTAGGAGCGGCGCCAGCTCCACCATCGTGGCAGCGGCCGGGGGTGCCAGCGCGGCCGCATCGCGCACGGTCATTAGCCATCGCACGCCCGGGTGCCTCAGACGATAAGTGTCGAACCGTCTCAGGATTTGCGTGCGGCGCTGGCTCGACACTTCGTCCAGTCCGTCCAGTAGCAAGATCAGTGACCCGGCGTCGGCGGCCGCGCGCCAACCGACCGCCACATCGAATTCGCGGTTCACCCTTTCCGCGAGATAGTCGGCAATTGGCAGGTTTGAGTCGGCGAGGTCAACGACTGGAATGATGGCCGGCAGAAGCCCGCCTTGCGCAGCCTTACGCGCTATGGCGCCTATCAGAGTGGTTTTGCCGAAACCCGGTCCAGCAATCACCACCAGCGCCTCAAGGTCGGTGCTTGGAAAGAGCCGCAGATCCACGGCCGCGCCTTCCCGCAAATCGCGCCATCCCGGAAGGTCGTCATCGAAGTCGGGCTGCCTCTCCCGATCATATTCAAGGCATCGCGGCCACAGAAAGGCATCCCCGGCGAGACGGGCAAATCCGGTTCCAGGAACTTCGATGCGTGACAAACCGGCAATCGCCGACCGGTAGGTCTCGGTTCCCCAGTACGGCGGATCGGAAACAACAATATCCGCTTCCGACCTGAGGCGATCGTAGAGCGATGCGCCGTCGAAGCGCGCCCGGGTAGCGGCTCCCTCCCAGGCAATTCTAGTAAGCTCGCGGAAAAGCTTTTCCACGGTCGTAGAAGACGCAGGCACCCACTGCGGCGCATAATCGCGCTCAAGATTGACAGCCGGCATGACGCTGATGTCGAGCTTGGAGGCCAGCTGCCACACCGCCTGAGGGTCGCCGCCGATCAGCTTCGCGATCACTGCAACCAAGTTGCGCTGCGGCTCCGTCAGCCGTTTCAGCCACTCTTCAACGTCCGATCCGTCGCGCCGGGTGGTCAGCTCCGCAAGATTCGACGCCAATCGCGAAGGTTCGCCCAGCACGAGTTCAACCC
>VBAE01000165.1:0-4267 GCA_005882415.1 Alphaproteobacteria bacterium
AGAGTCCCCCAGAGCAGAAGCCAGTATCCGCCCTCGAAATAGGCGTCCGACTTGGCGCGGGCGGCGCCGTTCAGAGTGCCGAGATAGGCGCGGGTCGCCGCCTCCGGGTCGAACCCGGCGGCCGCGGAAGCTGCGAGCGTCAGCATCGTCATCGTCGTTCCCCTCCCGAAACATGTCATCGATAGTACGGACGCGGGCCGCGGTGTAGCGCTTTCGTGCGGGTGGGCCGCTCCATTGTGCGCGCCGCCGCCGCCGCTTAGAGCGTCAGGATGCTCGACGCCCAGAACGCCCCCGCCGCTCCCTCCGTCATCCGCCGCGCCGATTACCGCCCGCCCGACTGGCTGGTCCCCTCGATCGCGCTCGACTTCGATCTCGATCCGGCGCGGACAGTCGTGAAGGCGCGGCTCGAGGTCAAGCGCAACGGCGGGCATGAGCGGCCGCTGGAGCTGGACGGCCAGGGGCTGGAATTGCTCGCCGTCCGCGTCGACGGCGCTCCGGCGGACTATCGCTACCAGGGCGATGTGCTGACCGTGCAGCTCTCCGCGGACTCGGCGGTGGTAGAGACCGAGGTCGCGGTTTCGCCCGAGGCGAACACCCAGCTGATGGGCCTCTACCAGTCGACCGGGATCCTCTGCACCCAGTGCGAGGCGGAGGGCTTCCGGCGGATCACCTTCTTCCCCGACCGGCCCGACGTTCTGAGCCGCTACACGGTGCGGATGAGCGCCGACAAGGCGCGCTTCCCGGTGCTCCTCGCCAATGGCGATCCCGTCGCGTCGGGCGATCTGGACGGCGGGCGGCATTGGGCCGAGTGGCGCGATCCCTGGCCGAAGCCGTGTTACCTGTTCGCGATGGTGGCGGGCGATCTCAAGGCCAATGCCGACAGCTTCACCACGCGGTCCGGCCGCAAGGTGTCGCTCGGCATCTGGGTGCGCGAGCGGCACCTTCCCTTCACCGTCCACGCAATGGAGTCTCTGAAGGCGGCGATGAAGTGGGACGAGGAGGTGTACGGCCGGGAGTACGACCTCGACATGTTCAACATCGTGGCGGTGGACGATTTCAACTTCGGCGCGATGGAGAATAAGGGCCTCAACATCTTCAATTCGCGCTACATTCTCGCCGATCCGGAGACCGCTACCGACTCCGATTTCGACGGGGTCGCGGGCGTCGTCGCGCACGAATATTTCCACAATTGGTCGGGCAATCGGGTGACCTGCCGCGACTGGTTCCAGCTCTCGCTGAAGGAGGGGTTCACCGTCTTCCGGGACCAGCAATTCTCCGAGGATATGAGCTCGGAAGCGGTGAAAAGGATCGAGGAGGTGCGCGGGCTTCGCGCGAGCCAGTTCCCCGAGGATGCGGGCCCGCTCGCCCATCCGGTGCGGCCCGATTCCTATCTCGAGATCGCCAATTTCTACACCTCGACGGTGTACAATAAGGGCGCCGAGCTGATCCGCATGCTGCGCACCATCCTCGGGCCGGAGAAGTTCAGGGCCGGAAGCGACCTCTATTTCGAGCGCAACGACGGCCAGGCGGTGACCTGCGACGATTTCGTCGCGGCGATGGAGGAAGCGAGCGGGGCCGACCTGTCGCGCTTCCGCTTGTGGTATTCGCAGGCGGGCACCCCGCGCGTGCGGGCGGCGCTGGAGCACCGGCCGGACGAGGGACGGGCGGTGCTGAAGCTCGCGCAGGAGGTGCCGCCGACGCCGGGCCAGCCGACCAAGCAGCCGATGCCGATCCCGCTGCGGATCGCCCTCTTCGATGCTGAGAGCGGCTCCAAGGTCGCCGACCGGCTCGTGGTGCTGGAGGAGGCGAGCGCGGAGGTCGAGTTCGAGGCGGGGGCGGGGCGGCCGGTCCTGTCGCTGAACCGCGGCTTCTCGGCGCCGGTGGTGGTCGATGCGGAGCGCAGCCCCGCCGACCTGGCCTTCCTCTCGGCGCATGAGGACGATCCCTTCGCCCGCTACGAGGCGCTCCAGCAATTGATGCTCGGCACCATGCTTCAAGCGCTGACCGGCGGCCCCGCCGAGCACGCGCCGGTGATCGACGCGGTGAAGCGGCTGCTCCACGACCAGGCGGGGGACCCCGCCTTCCTCGCCGACGCCGTGCTCCTGCCGAGCGCGCCCTTCATCGGCGAGCATCTGAAGACGGTCGATCCCGACGCGATCCACGCCGTGCGCGAGGCGCTTCGGGCCGACTTGTCGCGCAGCCTGGAGAGCGAATGGCGCGCCGCCTACGCCTCCACCGCGTCCAACCGCTACGAATATACGCCGGCGGCCAAGGGGCGGCGGCGGCTGCGCACCGTCGTCCTCCATTACCTCCTCGCCGGCGGCTTCCCGGACGTGCCGGAGCTGGCGCTCCGCCAATATGAGGGCGCGGACAATATGACCGACCGGCAGGGCGCGCTGGGCGTCCTCGCCAATGCGACGACGCCGGAGCGGGACAAGGCGCTGGAGGCCTTCTACGCGCGCTACGAGGCCAATCCGCTGGTCATCGACAAATGGTTCATGGTCCAGGCTTTGTCCTCCCGTGAGGACACGGCGGGCGCGGTGGAGGCGCTCGCCGCTCACCCCGCCTTCACCCTCGCCAATCCGAACCGGGTACGGGCTTTGGTCGGCGCCTTCGCCGGCAACCAGCGCGCCTTCCACCACGTCTCGGGGCGCGGCTACCGCTTCGTCGCCGACATGGTCCTCGCCGTCGACAAGCTCAATCCGCAGACCGCGGCGCGGCTGGTGCCCCCACTCGGCCGCTGGCGCCGCTACGAGGAGGTGAGGTCGGCGCTGATGAAGGCGGAGCTGGAGCGGATCATGGCCGCGCCCGGCCTGTCGAAGGACGTGTTCGAGCAGGTCTCGAAGAGTTTGGTTTAGGGAGCGGTACAGCCGTCATCCCGGGCTGGACCCGGATCCATGAACACAGGTCTGTGCGAACTGGAGTCGAACCGTGTTCATGGATCCGGATCAAGTCCGGCATGACGGGCTTCTGTTTCTACCCCACCCAAGCGGCGACGTCGGCGGCGACCTGGTTGGCGGCCTGGTTCAGGGCCGAAGCGGCGCTGGCGGAGTCGATCGTTGTCACCGGCACCCGCGCCTCGAAGCGGCGGGTTTCGACCTGGTCGGTGCCGCGGGCGAGGGCGGCGTCGTAGACGACCACCGCCTGCATCGTGTCCGACTCCAGCCCGAAGGAGCGCAAGGTGCCCGTAAGGCGCTGACCTGGATCGAAGGTGAATTGCTTGGGGTCGAGCACGATCCGGCCGCTGCGCGCGGCGACGGTGTCGGAGACCAGGCGGGCGAACATGATCGCCGGAGTCTCCACCCATTGCGCGTCCTTCAAATAGGCCACCTGGGTGGTGCCGCTGCGGACGGGAACGCGCTGGGTGGCGAGCTCCTGGGTCACCGTCGGCGGGACGACGGTCAGCGCCTGGGCGGTCGCGCCGGTGCGGCCGGCCGCGGCGGCGGGCGCGGAGACGGCGCTGAGGCGCATCAAGGTCGCCGGGACCTTGGGGCCGAAGCTGCAGCCGGCGAGGAGCAAAGCGGCCGCGGCGGACGCGGCGAGTGGGAGCCTCTGAATCATTTCTTCCTCGGCTGGTAATCGGGCAGCGACGGGCCGTTGACGATTCCGAGCGCGCCCTGCTGGTCGAGCCGGCGGCTGACCGCGGTCAGCGAATCGGACATCTCGCGAAGGTCGCGGATCAGCTGGCCGATCTCGGGAACGGTCTGCTTGGAGAAGGCCTGAAGCCCCGGCCTGGCGTCCGCCAAAGCGGCATCGACAGTGCCAAGGCTGCCCTGCGCGCTCTGCACCGTCTTCCTGAGGTCGCCGATCAGCGGCCTGATGTCGCGGTTCAGGACGTCGTTGGAGCTGTTGGCGAGCTTGCCCATCTGCTCGACCGCGTCGCCGGTCTGGCGGATCGCGATGCGGGCGTCGGCGACGGTTGCGGCGATCTCGTCCGAACGTTCGGCGAGGTTCTTGCTGATCGTCTGGACGTTGGCGAGGATCCCCGCGATCGACTCCTGATTGCGATCGGAAAGCAATTCGGTGAGCCGCGCGGTCAGGGTCGAGACGCGGTCGAGCAGCTCCGGAGCGCTCGACAGGAGCTCGCCCAAAGCGCCGGGCTTGGTCGGGATCACCGGCACGCCATAAGGACATTGCGATTCCGGATTCACGTCGGGGTATGCGATCACCGCGGTGCGGCGGCGGTGGTTGCGTTCCTGTTCGGGCGGATCGAGCTGGATCTGCGAGACGCCGGTGAAGCCGACGCCCTAGATCGTCGCGGTGGTGC
>VBAE01000165.1:4275-5797 GCA_005882415.1 Alphaproteobacteria bacterium
TCGACCTGGCCGACGGGAACGCCTGAGAAGGTCACTGCGCTGCCCTTGGCGAGGCCGTCGACGGCCTGCTTGAAGAAGATGTCGAAGCGCCGCTCCTGGTCTCCGCTCGCCTGCGACAGCCAGATGATGAAGGCGACGAGGGCGACGATCAGCGCCAGCACGACGCCGCCGACCAGCACGTGGTTCGATCTATTCTCCATCAGGCCTCAGCGCCCCCGTTTGCCTGGGACCGCGCTTCCGCGTCGGCCTCCACGGCTTCCTCGGCGGCGCGTCCCCGCGGCCCCCTGAAATATTCTTGTATCCATTCGTGGTCCAAAGCCAATAATTCCGGAATCGTTCCAACCGCGATCACCTTGCGGTCGGCGAGGACCGCCACCCGGTCGCAGATCGAATAGAGCGTATCGAGATCGTGGGTGATCAGGAAGACGGTGAGTCCAAGCCGGTCGCGAAGGTCGAGGATGAGCTGATCGAAGGCCGCGGCGCCGATCGGATCGAGACCCGCGGTGGGCTCGTCGAGGAAGAGCAGCTCCGGATCGAGCGAGAGCGCGCGGGCGATTCCGGCGCGCTTCTTCATGCCGCCGGAGAGCTCCGCCGGGAATTTCGGGCCGGCGTCGGCGGGAAGGCCGCTCATCACGATCTTGTAGGACGCGATCTCGTCGAGCAGCTTTTCCGACAGGCGCGGATAGAATTCGCGAAGCGGCACCTGGACGTTCTCGGCCACGGTCAGGGTCGAGAACAGGGCCGCGCCCTGGAACAGGATTCCCCAGCGCTTGCGGATACCCTGGATATTGCGCTGGTTGCCGTCGAGCATCGGCTCGCCGAACACCCTGATTTCGCCCTCGGCGGGCCGCTGGAGGCCGATGATCGAGCGCATCAGCACCGACTTGCCGGTGCCCGATCCGCCGACCACGCCATAAATCTCGCCCTGCTTCACCTCGAGGTCGAGGCCGTCATGGACGACCTGCTCGCCGAAGCAGTTCTTGAGGCCGTGAACCTCGATGACGGTCTCGCGCTCGTCGCTCACAGCCAGCCCACGCTTGTGAAGAAGACGGCGAAGAAGGCGTCGAGGACGATGACGAGGAAGATCGCCTGGACCACCGCGGCGGTGGTGCGGAGGCCGACTTCCTCGGCATTGGCTTCGACCTGCATGCCCTGGAAGCAGCCGGCCATGCCGATGATCAGGCCGAAGATCGGCGCCTTGACGAGGAGCTGCCAGAGGTCGGTCCGCGGCACCACTTCGTTGATCCGCTGGACGAAAGTGATCGGCGGGATGCCGAGCGAGATCCAGCAGAAGATGCCGCCGCCGATGATCGCCAGGATCGCGGCGTAGAAGCCGAGCAAAGGCATCATCAGCACGGTGGAGAGCACGCGCGGAAGCACCAGCGCCTCCATCGGCGACACGCCGATGGTGCGCATCGCATCGATTTCCTCGGCGAGCTTCATCGATCCCAATTGGGCGGCGAAGGAGGAGCCGGAGCGGCCGGCGACCATGATCGCGGTCATCAGCACGCCGAGTTCCTTG
>VBAE01000166.1 GCA_005882415.1 Alphaproteobacteria bacterium
AATGAGTCGCCCGCGGGGGCGTCGCGCATCGCCTTCACATAACGGTCCTCGGCGCGGTGGCCGTGGAGAAGACGTTTGAACTCAGGCCGGTAAAGCCTTGAACGGATTGGCGCGGACGTGACCCCGACCGCATCGGCATAAGCCTCGCCGCCACTCCGGCCGAGCGCGACCAAAGTGGTCTTGGCGCGGAGGAATTGCGGTGCCCAGTCGAGCTTGGGGTAGAGCGCCCCTGCCCTTCCGACGAATGCCCGCGCCGGCCCCGGCAACATCCGCCGCGCCCGCTCCTCCGCGGCGAAGAATTTGTAGCGGCGGTAGCCGGCAAAGGCCTCGTCGGCGCCGTCTCCCGACAGCGCCACCGTCACCCGTTCCCGCGCCAGCTCGCACACGCGATAGGTGGAAAGGGCGGAGGCGTCGGCGAAAGGCTCGTCGAATGAATCGGCCAGGGTGTCGATCAGGGCGAAATCGCCGGCTTCGACGATCCGGCTCCGGTGGTTGGTCGCGAAGCGCTCGGCGACCATGGCGGCGAAGCGGCTTTCGTCATGATCGGCCTCGGTGAAGCCGATCGAGCAGGTCTCGACCGCCGAGCGGCTCGCCTCCGCCATCAGCGCGACCACCGCAGAGCTGTCCACCCCGCCGGAGAGGAAGGCGCCGAGCGGCACGTCGGCGACCATCCGCGATCGCACCGCCTCGCGCATCCGCTCGACCAGCTCCGCCTCCAGATCCTCCGCGCTGGCCTTCGACGGGCGGGAGAAGTCTACATCCCACCAGACCGCCTCACGTGACGTACCCGCACGGCGATCGACGAGCAAATACGACCCCGCCGCAAGCTTCCGCACCCCGGCCACCATGCAGGCATCGTCGGGGACGTAGCCGTACGCCAGATAGTCTTCGAGCGCGTTGGGGTCCGGCTCGCGGCGGAGCAAAGGATGGGCGAGCAGGCCCTTCAGCTCGGATGCGAAGATCAGCGCACCGTCGGGCAAATCCGCGACGTAGAGCGGCTTCACGCCCAGCCGGTCGCGGGCGAGGAACAGGCAGTCGCGCGCCTCGTCGAAGATCGCGAAGGCGAACATGCCGTTCAGCCGCGACAGGCAGTCCGGGCCCCATTCGGCCCAGGCGGCGAGGATCACTTCGGTGTCGCTGTCGGTGGTGAAGCGGTGGCGAAGCTTGTGGAGCTCGGCCTTCACCTCGCGATAATTGTAGATCTCGCCGTTGAAGGTGATCGCCAGCCGCCCGCCCGCGGCGAGCATCGGCTGGGCGCCGCCCTCCAGGTCGATGATCGACAGGCGGCGGTGGCCGAAGCCGACCCCCGGCCCGGTCCAGACCCCGCTTCCGTCGGGCCCTCTATGGGCGAGGACGTCCGCCATCGCCCGCACCCGGGCGGGATCGACGGGCTTCGGGACCCTCGGGTGGAAAATGCCTGCTATGCCGCACATCAGCCGTCCTCTGGCAGGCCGGCGGCGCGGTCGGCAAGGGCATCCACCGCACCCAGGTCCCGGAGGAACGCATCGATGGCCGGGCGCGGGTCGACCCCTTCCGCGGCCGAGGCGGAGGAGACCAAAACCGCCACCGCCCGCTGCGGCCCGCCGAGCAGGCGGGTGCGGATCGTCTCGAGCTTCACCTTGGCCTCGCTTCCGGTGAGGATATGGCCGACCCGGTAGAAGCTCACCACCTCGCGCACTTCGCCGTGGGAGGTGATGCGTTCAGCCTTGCCCGAGGGCGGCGCTGGAGCGTCGGCGGTCCAGGCCCAGGCGCTGCCCGGACCGGTCGCGCCCTGGCCGTAGGCGATGAGCTCCTTGCCCTCCTGCTGGCGGGCGAAGACTGCGATGGCGAGGTCGGCCTCCTGGCCGCTCGCGTTACGGTAACGGCCGATGCGGAGGACGTCGGCGCCTGCGAAATGCGGCTGCCAGGGGCGGCCCGTGGCCGGGACGCGGGTCCAGCCCTTGACCTCCGGGAGAGCGACATCGGCAGGGGCGTGGGCACCGGCGGCGACCATAGCGGGCCAGAGCGGCGCCATGGCGGCAATTGCCACCGCAGCCGCCGCGGTGCGGACCAGCCGCGACCTGGGGCCTGGGATATGTACGGGCTGCAGCGCGTCCGGATCGAACCAAGGGTCTCCAACCTTGCGGTCGAAGAAGCGCCAGCCGGCACCGATGGTCAGGGCAATGACGAAGGCGAAGAAGAACCAGCCGTAGATGACATGGTCCATCCCTTCGGCGAAGTGGGTGTCGGTGGTCTCCGCGATCCAGATCGTCCCGAAGGCGCGGACTCCGTTCGCGAGGACGGGAATAGTCACCGCCACCGCCACGAAGATCGCCCGGCGCACCGCCGAGGTGAAGCAGAGGTTCGCGACCAGCGCGCTGAGCGCCACCATCGCGATCAGGAATTTGACTCCGGAGCACGCTTCCGCGACCTCGAAATAGCCGCCGGGGGTCGAGATGAAGACGCCCTCGATATGGGCGGGGATTCCGGCGAGTGCGAGGAGGCCCATGCACATGTCGGCGGTCACCGTCTGCATCAGCGGCACGATCTCCTCGCCCGCCGGGATCAGGAACAGGGCGTAGAAGAGCGGGAAGGTAAGCCCGCGCGCCACTGCCTTGCCGAGGCAGGCGACCACCGCCCCCTGGAGCATCAGCACCAGCCCGGTATGGCGGGCGAGTGCGAGGCCGCCGGCGTCACCCAGCAGCCATGCGACAGCGCCCGCGCCGACCAGCGCCAGCCCCGGTGTCCAGGCAGCGGGCGCGAGGCGCCTCAGCTCGGGCAGACGCTGCCAGACCAGCCAGCCGAGAATAAGCGGAAGGAACAGGATGTGATTGAAGGTCGAGCTGTCCCACCAGATCGCCGCCATGTCCCGCCCGTCGCGCCAAAACAGGAGCGCAATGGCCAGCGCAGCGCAGGACAAAGCCGCGATGTGCGGCTTCCAGCCCTCGGCGGTGAGCGGACGGGCGGCCTGGATGGGGAGCACCGCCGTCATGCCGCCGCCTGCCGCTCGTCCAGCCGCAGGATCGACGCCAGCGGCGCAAGCTGGACTTCCCAGCGATAGACGGATTCCACACGCTGCCGCGCGGCGCGACCGATCGCGTCCGCCGCGGAGCGGTCGGCGAGAAGCGCAGTCACCGCCGCGGCCATCGCCTCGGCCCCGTCGGCAACGATCAGGTCGCGGCCGGGAATTGCGTCGATGCCCTCGAAGGCTGCGGGGGAAGCGACCACCGGCCGAGCCATCGCCATCGCCTCCAGCACCTTGTTCTGCACCCCCCGAGCGATCCGAAGCGGCGCCACCACCACGTCGGCAGCCTGAAGCCAGTTCCTCACGTCTGGCACCGCACCGGTGACTGTCACTCGTTCACCGCGGAGCCTGGCAACGCTGGCGGGTGGATTGCGCCCGACGATGGCGAAATGGGCGCCCTGGACCCGTGGGAGCACCTCCTCAGCGAACCAGGAGGCCGCGTCGACATTGGGTGCGTAATCCATCTGGCCCGTGAGGGCGATTAGAGGCCCCTCCCCGCACGACCGCTCATAGCGCACCGTCGGGTCGTAAAATTCGAGGTCGACGCCATTACCGAGGGCGCGGATGTCGGCTCCCTGAAGCCCCGCGCGGGAGCGGAACAGCGATGCTTCCGCCTCGCTGACGAACAGGCTGGTGTCGGCGCGGGCGGCAGTTTCGCGCTCGAACGCGAAGAGCAGTTCGGCCTCGCGGCGGTGGATCGCCGCCATCGGGCCGGAGCCTGCGCCGTAGCTCTCGAACTTGGCCGAATCCATGTCGACGAAGTCCATCACGAACCGCGGAACGCCCTTCGGCACGAACTGCGCCATCTGCCCGGAGAAGGCGAAGACCGACGCGCCCGCGTGGCGGCCCAACACTCCGCGAACGAAGCCATGCATCGCCCTGCTGTCGAACAGAGTGAGCGAGACCGGCCGCCCCGCCATCAGCGCCCGGGCACCGGCCACGGCCTTGCCTGTGGTCCGAACCTCGACATGCGCCTCGCCCAGCCTCCCGCCCAACGCCTCGCGAAGTGCCGGCAGGTGGGCCGCGTCGGCTGCGTCGTCGGCGAAGCAGGCGAGATGGACCCGGCCGAGCGTCGCCAGGTGCTTCAATATATGCCAGCTCCGGATCTTGTCTCCCCGGTCGGGCGGGTACGGGATCCGGTGGGCTAGGAAGAGTATCTCCGCCATCAGCCGAGGCCCTTGGCGAGCGGCGGCCCGATCCGGTTGGCGAGCCACAGGGGCAGCTTCTTCCAGGC
>VBAE01000167.1 GCA_005882415.1 Alphaproteobacteria bacterium
CGGGTCGCCGAGCTGGCCGTCGCGAAGCCTCGCCACCGCGTCGTATTCGTACAGGCCCTGGTGCGCCTTGGTGGTCGACTTGACGTGCCATTCGATCAGCGGCGCACCGAGCGCCTCGGCGATCTCATGGGCGAGGACGGTCTTGCCGGTGCCTGGCTCGCCCTTGACCAGGAGCGGCCGCCGGAGCGTCGCCGCGGCATTGACCGCGACCTTCAGATCGTCGGTGGCGACATAATTGCTGGTGCCTTCGAAGCGCATCTTGACCTTCCGTCCACGTAAAGCAGGAGCGGGATAGGGGAGGGGGCCGGGGAGGGCAAGCGGCCGCTCAGCGGCGGCGGTAATCGGCCCCGAGGAAGTCGAAGGCGGGCAGCGCCTCATGGGTGCGAAGGTCGAACCAGGCGGCATTCTCCCAGTTTGAGCCGGTGCCCCAGCGGGTCTTGCACTGCGTGGAGACCCAGGCCGGCTCCCAATAGACGACTCCATTGCCGCCACTGGCGACGACGGTACGGGTCAGGTCGACCAGATAGGCCTTCTGGCCCTCCGGCGTCGCGGGATAGCCGGAGATGAGCGTCTCCGGGCCGAGGAGATTGGGAGAGCTGTCCTCATTCTCGTTGGTGAAGGGGTAGGCGGTCTCGACCACCATCACGTCGCTCTTGAAGCGGGCGCGGGTGCGGGCGATGACCTGGCCCAGCTCCGCCACCGTCCGCTTCGACCATTTGCGGTAATAGCTGATGCCGATCAGGTCGTATCCCTTCACTCCGGCTTTCCGCGCAGCCTCGAACCAGGGTTCGACATTCTCCGGCTGGGCGATGTGGAGCATGATCCGCGGGTGGATCCGCTCGAGCATCCCGGCGTCGCGGACCGCGCGGATGCCGGCGTTGAACAGCATTGCGTTGCGCCGCCAGTCGATCTTCTTGCCGCCGGGGCCAGCCATCAGCTCCGGATTGGTCTCGTTGCCGACCTGGACCAGCTCCGGCATCAGCCCTTCGCGGCCGAGCTTTTCGAGGATATCGCGGGTGTAATCGTAGAGGAGCCGCGCCTGGGTCTCAGGCCCAAGCTTCGCCCAGGCGGCGGGCGGGTTCTGCTTGTCGCCGTCGGCCCAATCGTCGGAATAATGGAAGTCGAGAAGCACCTGGAGGCCGGCGCGCTTCGCCCGGGCGATCGTCTTTTTGACGTCCGCGAAGCCGCTGTAGCGGGTCCATTTCGCGTCGTTCCAGATGCGGACACGGACCAAGTTGCCGCCCTTGCGCTTCAGCAGCTCGAACGGATCGACGGCCGTGCCATGCTCGCGATAGACGGCGCCGCAATCTTCCATCTCGTTCACATAGGAAAGGTCGGCGCCGAGATAGAGCGGCGGCGGGGCGGGCGGCGCGGCGGCGAGCAGGAGGCCGAGGAGCAACTGCATGCCGCCTTCTAGGCGGTTCGAGGACGTTCTGATAGTCGGGTGAGGTGCAGCCGGTTCCCGAATATCGCGACGTCGACCGCGCCCGCTTCGAGGCGGAGATCGTCCCCGCCGGCCGGCCGGCGGTCCTGCGCGGACACTGCTCAGCCTGGCCGGCGGTCGCCGCGGCGAGGGAAGGGGAGGAGGCGCTTGCCGCTTACCTCACCGCCCGAGCCTCCCAAGAGCCGGTCGAGGCCTGGTTCGGAGAGCCGGGGATCGAGGGCCGCTTCGGCTTCACCGACGACTTCGCCGGCTTCAACCATGACCGGAGGCTCGCGACGGTCGAGCAGCTCCTCGACCTGCTTCTGCGCCAGCGCGGCCATGCAGCACCCTTCTCGATCTACGCCGGGGCGATGCCGGTCCGGCGGCACTTGCCCGCGCTCGCCGCCGAGATCTCGATGCCTTTGCTCGATCCGGGCCGCGACATGCTGGTCTCGCTCTGGCTCGGCAACCGGACTCGGACCGCCGCGCATTGGGACCTGCCGCAGAACCTCGCCTGCGTCGTCGCCGGCGGACGGCGCTTCACCCTGTTCCCGACCGAGCAGCTCCGGAACCTCTATGTCGGGTCGCTCGACTCGACGCTTGCCGGCCAGCCGACCAGCCTCGTCGATGTCGAGGCCCCGGACCTCACTCGTTTCCCCCGCTTCGCAAAGGCGCTGGAGGCCGCCGAGAGCGCCGAGCTCGAGCCGGGCGACGCGCTCTATCTGCCGAGCCTGTGGTGGCACGCCGTCACGGGGCTGGACGAGGTGGGTGCGATGGTGAACTTCTGGTGGCGCGATGGCGAACCGCCGCTGCTCACGCCCTTGAACGCCCTCTACCACGCCTTGATCACGATGAAGGACCTGCCGCCCGCCGAGCGGGAGCGCTGGCGGGTGATGTTCGACCATTATGTCTTTCAGGACGATGGCGATCCGGCGGCGCATCTGCCGGAGCAGGCGCGGGGGATATTGGGGAAGCGGACTCCGGAGCTGGTCCGGCGGGTCCGCAAGATGCTGGCGGAGATACTCGCCCGTTAGGCGGAGCGGGCCTGCTGGCGGGATTCGAGCAGGTCCCAGAGGCCGTAATGCTGGACCAAGATCTGCTCGGCGCCGAAGAGGAGGGCGCGGCGGATGCCGGCGGAGGCGGCGAAATCGTCGGCGACGGCGGCGATCGCCTGCTGGTCGGCAAAGGCGTAAGCGGGCGCTTCGACGCCGAGCCGGACCGCGGCGGCGTCGAGGGGACGGCGGATCGCGGCCCAGTCGAGAACCACCGCCATCGCCGAGCCCAAAGCGCAGCCGTTCCGCTCCGATAGGGCAAGCATCTCAATCGCGTGGCGTTGCGAGCGGACGACCGAATCGCTGTCCGCCGCGCCGGGCGTGCTGGGCACCGGCCCGGCGAGAACGGCGAGGCGGGCGAGATAGGTTCGCTCCGCTGCAAAGGCTTCCGCAGCGAGAGCGAGCCAGGCACCGGCCTTGCGGTCGGCGACTCGGCCGGCGGCGTGATCGACTACCCCCGGATAGCGGCCGTGGAGGGTGCAGAGGAAATGCAGGAGGTCGGCGAGGTTGCGCGCGGCCTGCGGCCCCGAGGTCAATTCGCACGCTTTCGCATAGGGATGGGCGGCGCTGCCATGGCCCGCGGCCGAGGCGAGGAGAAGCTGGCCGGCGCCCGGTCCGCTTGCCTTCTCGACCGATGCTAATGCCATGAATGCCCTCCCGTCGCGCTGCATGCCAACGCTGTAGAGCTTTGACCTATATCAATGCCGTAAAAACGAGGTTTACGCGGCGTTAGGCTGACGGAAAGGGTGGGGATCGCGCCGGTCAGAGAAGGCGCAGCTGCGGCCCCTGCGGCGGCACGAACAGATCGGTGCGAAGCTTCCTTCGCTCGCCGCCGAAGCCGTGCTTCTTCGCCGCGCGGTCGAAGCGCACCCGGAGGAGCTCGGCCCAGGGGCCGAAGCCTTGCAGGCGGGTGAAGAAATTGGGGTCGTTGTCCTTGCCGCCTCGGAGAGACTGGATGATCGACATCACCTTCCCCGCGCGGTCGGGGAAATGCTCGTCCAGCCAGGCGCGGAACAGGGGCGCCACTTCGTGCGGGAGCCGCACGGGCAAGTAGAAGGCGCCCGTCGCGCCGGCCTCGGCGGCCGCCTCGACGATCTGTTCGAGCTCATAGTCGGTGATCCCCGGCACCACCGGCGCGATCGCTACGCTGACGGGAACGCCCGCGGCGCTCAGCGCCTTAACCGCCGCAAGCCGCTTGCGCCCCGACGGCGCCCGCGGCTCCAGGGTGCGCGAGATGGACGGTGTGAGTGACGTGACCGAGATGGCGACGCTGGCCAGGCCTTCAGCGGCCATCGGCGCGATCAGGTCGAGGTCGCGCACCACCCGGTCGGATTTGCTGGTGATGGTGAAGGGGTGCTTCGTCTCGGCCAGCACCTCGATTATCGACCGGGTGATCCGCCACTTGCCTTCGATCGGCTGATAGGGATCGGTGTTGGTCCCCATCGCGATCGGCCGCGGGCTGTAGCCGCGCCTGCCCAATTCCTCGCGAAGCAGCTTGGGCGCGTCGGGCTTGGCGAACAGCCTTGTCTCGAAGTCGAGGCCGGGCGACAAATCGAGATAGGCGTGGGTCGGCCGCGCGAAGCAGTAGATGCAGCCATGCTCGCAGCCCCTGTAGGCGTTGATGGAGCGGTCGAAGCCGATGTCGGGGGAGGTGTTGCGGGTGATCACCGTGCGCGGCTGCTCGACCGTCACCGTCGTGCGCAGCGGCGGCGGGCCGTCGTCGATCCCGTCTCGGTCGTCCAGCCAGTC
>VBAE01000168.1 GCA_005882415.1 Alphaproteobacteria bacterium
TTTCCCTGTTCGAAAGGCCGGCGGATGCTCGCGCGTCCGGCCAGGCCCCCACCGGCGCGCTCTGTCAGAGACGCGCCGCCGCGTCCAGAGCCAGCAGGTATCCGAGGCTTCCGAAGCCGGCGATTGTGCCCTTAGCCACGGGGGCGACGAAGCTCCGGCGGCGAAAGCTTTCGCGGGCGTGCGGGTTGGAGAGGTGAACCTCGATCACCGGCACGTCGATTGCCTTCACAGCATCGTGGATTGCGACGGAAGTGTGGGTAAAGCCGCCCGGATTGAGGATCACCGCCTTCGCCCCTTCCGCCCCAGCCTCGTGGAGCCAGTCGATGAGATGGCCTTCATGGTTGGACTGGCGGACGTCGACGGCGAGGCCGAGCTCGCGGGCGCGGTCCTCGAGCGATCCGGCGATGTCGTCCAAAGTGTCGGAGCCGTAAATCTCCGGCTCGCGAAGGCCGAGCAGGTTCAGATTCGGGCCGTTCAGGACATAGACGATGGGTAGCGTTGCCATGGCGAGACGCTATAGGGCGGCTTGTGGTTTACGACGATACCTTTTCCATCACCGTCAACGGCCAGCACCGGCGGGTCCCGAAGGGGATCACCATCGCCGAGCTCGCTTTGGAGCTGGGTCTCGAGCCGACCCGGGTGGCGGTCGAACGCAATTTCGAGATCGTGCCGCGGTCGACTTTGGCCGAGGTGAAGGTCGACGACGGCGACGATTATGAGATCGTCACCTTCGTCGGCGGAGGCTGAACGTGGCGGACGATGTCTGGCAGGTCGCCGGCCGCAGCTTCACCTCGCGGCTGATCGTCGGGACCGGCAAATATAAGGATTTCGCGCAGAACGCGGCGGCGGTGGAGGCTTCGGGGGCGGAGATCGTCACCGTGGCGGTGCGGCGGGTCAATATCGCCGATCCCAAGCAGCCGATGCTGATGGACTTCATCGATCCGAAGAAAGTGACCTACCTCCCCAACACCGCCGGCTGCTTCACCGCGGAAGAGGCGATCCGAACGCTGCGGCTGGCGCGGGAGGCGGGGGGCTGGACTTTGGTGAAACTGGAAGTGCTCGGCGAGGCGAAGACGCTCTATCCGGACATGGTCGAGACTCTTCGGGCGACCGAGATTCTGGCGAAGGAGGGGTTCGAGCCGATGGTCTATTGCGCCGACGATCCGATTGCGGCGAAGCGGCTTGAGGATTTGGGCGCGGTGGCAATCATGCCGCTGGGGGCGCCGATCGGGTCGGGTCTGGGCCTGCAGAACGAGGTGATGATCCGGATCATGGTCGAGCAGGCCAAGGTGCCGGTGCTGGTGGATGCGGGCGTCGGAACGGCGTCCGACGCGGCCGTGGCGATGGAGCTGGGCTGCACCGGGGTGCTGATGAACACCGCCATCGCAGAGGCGAAGGACCCGGTGCTGATGGCGCGGGCGATGCGGCTTGCGGTGGAGAGCGGACGGCTTGCCTATCGTGCCGGACGGATGGGCAAGCGCCGCTACGCCGACCCGTCGAGCCCGCTCGCCGGCCTGATCTGAGGCGCCGGGCGACCCCCCGGCCCGTTTATGCGCATCGTCTATCCCCTGCTCTGGTCTCGGCTCGACCGGAAGGCGTGCCGCGAGCAGTCGGTGAACACCGCCGCCGCGCTCGGGCGGGCGGGGCATGAGGTCACCCTGCTGATGCCGCGGCGGGCGGGAGACCCGGCGCTGGACGTGGGTGAGGTCCGCGCGTGGTTTGGAGTGGAGGGTCCCTTACGCCTCGTCCAGCGGGAGACTCGCTGGGTGGGGGAGGGGGCGGTGACCAGCGCGATGTGGCTGCTGCAGGCGTTCAAGGACCCGGAGGTGCGGGGGGCGGACCTCCTCTATTCGCGGATCCCGATGATGATTTGGGCCGGCTGGCGATCGCCGGTGCCGTTCGTCACCGACCATTACCGCCGTTGGCCCGACGACTGGCCCATTCTTCGGCGGCCGATCCGCAAGACCGCGCGGGCGGAGCACAGCCGCGGCCTCATCCTCCACTCGGACTATGCCGCCGGGAGCTACAGGCGGGCGGGCGTACCGGCGGAGAAGCTGCTCACCGCCCATAATGGTGCGAACCCGGCGCAGATGCTGCCGCGGCTGGAGGCTGGCGAGGCGCGGGACCGCCTCGGGCTGCCGCGGGAGCGGAGAATCGCCGTCTATGCCGGGCGGGTGAACCAGGAGAAGGGGCTCGACCAGGTGCTGGCGCTGGCCGCGCTTCGGCCGGAAGTGCTGTTCCTGCTGGTTGGATCGGAAGGGCAGGGGCCGATCGAGCGGGCGGCGGTCGCGCTGGACAACGTCGGGGTGGTGCCGTGGCAGAGGCCCGAGGCGCTGCCTTCCTTCCTCTACGCTGCCGACGTGCTGCTCATCCCCGCTTCGAGCGCGCCGCTGGAGCGGTTCGGCACCTGCGTGCTGCCGATGAAGACCTTCGCTTACCTCGCCGCCGGCCGCCCGATCCTTGCGCCCGAGGCGCCGGACACGGCGGAGCTGCTCCGCGACGGCGACAACGCCCTGCTCGTCCCGCCTGGGCGCCCCGCCGCCGCCGCCGCCGTGCTCGACCGATTGCTCGGCGATCTGGGGCTGGCCCGGAGGTTAAGCGAGGGCGCTCTCCGGACCGCGTCGGAGCTGAGCTGGGACCATCGCGCCACGCGGATCTCCGCTTTCCTCCAGCGCTGAAACCCCTGTCGTCTCCGCTCGCTTCGTTATAAGGGCGCTGCATGGAAAGCGAAACTTCCGGCCCGGGCGCCTACGCCCTGCCAAGGGCGCTGGTACGCTTTCCCGACGCCATGGCGGCAGCCCGAACGGTCGCCGGAATGACCGTCGCCGGACGCATCGCCGCCGAGGCCGCGGACGCCGGAATTTCGGAGCTTGAGATCGATATCGGCGGCGGCCGCTTGCCGGAGCCGGTGCGCGCCGAGGTGGAGCGGGTCTCGAAGGGGCGGCTGAGGCTGGTCTCCGGCGGCGTGGCGGGCCTCGTCCTGTCCCCCGACGCGGCGATAGACGGCGCGCTGCTTCGCCGCTTCCTGGACAGCGGCCGGCGGCGGCTGCGCTCGAACGGCTGGACGGTGGCGGAGCTGACCGGGCGCGGCGAGGGAGAGTTCTCGGCCGGCGGCGGGATCGTCGACCTCAAGGACGGAGCCGAGGCGCGGCGGCAGATCCTGCTCGCCACCGCGAAGAGCAGCGACGGGATCATCTCCGCCTGGCTGAACCGACCCATTTCACAGCGCCTTTCCAGCTTCGCGCTCCGCATCCCGGCAATCCGGCCTTCGCACCTCAGCCTCGTGACCGCGGCGGTTCTGGTGCTGATGTTCTTCCTGCTTCTGCGCGGCGGGCATGACAGTCTGATCTTCGGCGGCGTCCTCTTCCATGTCGCCTCGGTGATCGACGGCTGCGACGGCGAGATCGCCCGCGCCACCCACCGCACCAGCGCCGCCGGCGCGAGGCTCGACACGTTCGTCGACGTCGCCGGCAATTTGCTCTTCATGCTCGGCCTCGGCGTCGGCCTCACCCGCCATTATGGCATCGAATATGCCTATGTCGGCGGCTGGGGGCTGGGGGCGGGTCTCGCCGGCTTCATCGCACTCGGCTGGCTGGTCCGGCGGATCGGAAGCCCGGGCGATTTCAACCTGCTCAAGCTCTATTATCGGAGCCGCTTTCCGACCGGCGTCCCGCGCCAGATCATCGAGGCGATCGTCACCACAACCAGCCGCGACTTCTTCGCCCTGGGCTTCGCGCTGTTCTGCCTGGCGGGCGAGGCGCGGATGCTGCTCTGGTTCTTCGCGGGGATCACCACCTTCTGGATGCTCGCCATCGCCGCCGTCGCGCCGGCGATGCTGCGCGAGGGCGAGTCGCTCGCCGACTGGCGCCGCCGGGAAGCCGCCTGGCGATGAAGTGCCTGATCATTGCCGCGGGGCAGGGGACGAGGATCCGCTCGATCGCCGAGTCGAAGCCGCTGGCGAGCCTCAACGGAACGCCGCTGATCGAACATGTCGTGCGGCTGGCGCGGGCGGGGGGGGCGAGCCAGTTCGTCGTCGTCACGGGATACCAGGCGGAGATATTGGAGCCGTTCCTTGCGGATCTGGCCGAGCGGGCGGGGGTGCCGATCCGGGCGGTGCGGAATCCGGAGTGGCATCGGCCGAACGGGGTGTCGGTGCTGGCCGCAGCGGAGCGTTTGGACGGCGAGTTCGGGCTGTTGATGTCGGACCATCTCTTCTCGACGACGCCACCAAGGTCGCCGCCGACGCCGAGGGACGTATCGTCGCCATCGGCAAGGCGCTCACCGATTACAACGCGATCGACACGGGCGTATTTCTCGCCACCCCGCCTTTGCTCGACGCGATCCGCGCCAGCATCGCACAAGGCGGCTCCGGCTCGCTATCGGACGGCGTGCAGGCGCTGGCGGAGGAGGGCCGGGCGTTCGTGCGCGACATCGGCCAGCGCTGGTGGATCGACGTCGACGACGAAGCGGCGATGCGGCTCGCCGAGAAGACGCTGCCGGAGAGCTTGGTCCTCCCCACGCTTTAGCGGGGGGAGGGGGACCACACGGAGTGTGGTGGAGGGGTAG
>VBAE01000169.1 GCA_005882415.1 Alphaproteobacteria bacterium
CGTCTACGACATGGCCCACCGGCCCTTGCCGCGAAAGGCCTCCGAGGTGGGGCTGATGGAGCTGACCACCGGCTTCATGCTCAATGAGCTGAGGGTCGCGTTCAAGATCGGGTTCGTCATCCTCCTCCCCTTCCTGCTGATCGACCTCGTCGTCTCCGCCATCCTGCTGTCGCTGGGAATGCTGATGGTGCCGCCGTCGACCCTGTCGCTCCCGATCAAGGTGCTGATGTTCGTGCTGATCGACGGGTGGAGCCTGGTGCTGCAGGGAGTCGTCGGAAGCTTCAGATGAGCGACGTGGCGGAGCGGAACGGCGTGGAGGGCGAGGAGGCGCTGCTTTGGCAGGCGCTCCGCGGTCCCGACGGCGAAGCGGCGCGGGGCAAGCTGTTCTCGCTCCACCTCGCTTTCGCGCGCAACATGGCCGCGCGCCACTTCCGCGGTCGATCCAGCCCCGACATAGAGTTTCCGGACCTCTACCAGCTCGCCTGCGCCGGGCTGTTGGAAGCGATCGACCGATTCGACCCGGCACATGGCAACGGCTTCCGGGCGTTCGCGGCGCGGCGCATCTCGGGCAGCATCGTCGACGGCATCTCGCGGATGAGCGAGCTCCGGGAGCAGATATCGTTCCGCAACCGGGTGCGGCGAGAGCGGCTGCGCTCGCTTCGGCCGGAGACCCCGGTCGACGACATGAAGTCTTCCGAGGCGGTCGAGGCACTGGCCGGGCTGGCGGTCGGGCTGGCGCTCGGCTTCATGCTCGAGGGCACCGGAATGTACGTCGCCGACGAGGAAACGGAGGCGCGCCCGGCGGGCAGCTATGAGAGCCTCAGCTGGAAGCAGACCGTGAAGCAGCTCCAGGCCGAGCTCGGCGGGCTTCCGGAGCGGGAGCGGACCATCATCGAGCGCCATTATGGCGAAGGCCTGACCTTCGACAGCATCGGCGCACTGATGGGCATCGGCAAGGCACGGGTTTCGCAGCTTCACCGCGGCGCGCTCGCGCTGCTTCGCAAAAGGCTGCACAAGGCAGGCGATTTCAGGCTTCAGCGTTAGGAGAGACGGAAAGTGACGGACGGACTTGCAGGGGGGTTTTGCCCGGACGACGCGCTCGGCGGGGCGATGAAGATATTGGGTGAGGACGATGTGCGCGGGCTTGCTGCGCTCGAAGCGCTGATCGGCGACTATCCGGGCGACCCCCGGCTCCACTTCCTGCGCGGCTCCGTCCTCGCCGGCAGCGGCCGAATCCAGGACGCGCACGAGGCGATGGGACAGGCGGTAGCGATCGCTCCGGCCTTCCGGATCGCGCGCTTCCAGCTCGGCTTCCTCCAGTTCACCTCCGGCGATGCGGCGGGCGCGGCGGCGACCTGGGAGTCGCTTCGGGACGGGAGCGAGGAGGACGCGCTGTCGACCTTCGCCGCGGGTCTCGAAGCGCTCGCGGCGGACCGGTTCGACGAGGCGATCGACCTCATCCGCCTCGGAATGGCGCAAAACCGCGACAATCCCCCGCTCAACAACGACATGGCGATGCTGATCGAGGCGGTCCGCGCCGAAACCGGAGCGCCGGGCGGCGGCGGGGACGATGCCGACGAGCCGATGTCGCTGACCCAGCTCGCGCTCCAGCAGTCGGCCGCCAAGAGCACCCGGCACTAAGCGATATGGATCCGATCTCCCAGGCCGACCGGCTGGTCCTCATTCTTCGTCAGCGGCTGGCGGAGCGCGCCCGCAGCGGCCGGACGGAGGGGAAAGCGTCGGCGCGGCGGCGGCCGCAGTCGCGGGTCGATCCGCTGCGCGCGCTTGCGGCGGTCGACGACGGCGACGAGCGGCAGCTGAGACGGCTTCTCGTCCAGACCCTGCTCGCCGACCAGCTCGGCCAGCAGCTGGTCAACGAGCCGCAATTCCAGCAGGTGGTCGATCGGGTGACGGAAGCCATCGAGGGAGACGGCGAAGCGGCGCGGCTGCTCGCCCGGGTCGCCGGAGACCTGCGCAAGGGCGGCTGAATCGGATCAGTTGCGGGCGCGTTTGCCCGCATAGGCGCCGCTGGCGGCGAGCGCCTGCGCCACCGTATAGCCATCCTCCGCGAACGGCGTGTGCATGGCGCGGCCGATCACCTTGTCGGCGTCCGAATCCTTGCCCTCGGCGCGAAGCAGCATCGCGCTGGCGAGCGCCGCGGAGAAGCAGTTTCGGTCCAGGCGGAGCGCGACCTTGAGGCGGCGGCGGGCTTCCTCATGGTCGCCCGCGGCGATGTCGAGGACGGCCAGGCCGCCATGGCTCTCCGCGAAATTGTCGTCGCAGGCGAGCGCCCGCTCGAAGCGGGCGCGGCTGACGGCGAGGTCGCCGGCCAGGTAATAGGCCCAGCCGGAAGCGATCCAGGAACCGGGGTGGTCGACGAAGGCTTCGGCGCCGCGGTCGATATGCTCCAGCGATGCATGGGTATCGCCGGTGGCGAGCAGCGCCATGCCCTTGCCGATCGAGGCCCGGGCGTTGTTCGGGTCGCGGGCGAGGACCGAATCGAACAAGGGGATGGACTCATGCGGGTGATGGTCGTTGAGCTCGAGCAGGCCGAGCGCCGCGACGGCCTCCGGGTCGCTGCCGCCGGCAAGAGCGTAGCGGCGGGCGAGCTCGGGCCGCTCGTCGTCGATCGCGACCGAGGCGAGCGCGCCCATCAGCGCCTGGTCGTCCGGGCGGGCCGCGGCGAGCCCCTCCCCTTCCTCCAGCGCCTGCTCGGCGCGCTCCAGCCGGTGGAGGGTGTGGATGCGCAGCAGCGCCGCGGGCGGAACGGCCTCGACCACCTCGGAGTCGAGCAGCTCGAGCGCGGCCGGATGATCGCCGAGCAAAGCGTGAGCCGAGGCGAGATTGAATCGCACCGCCGGATCGTCTCCGCCCGAGCGCCTAAGCGCCTCGAACAGCTCCACCGCCTCCGCCGCCTCACCCTGCTGGAGGGCGGCGAGGGCGCGCAGGTTGAGAAGGTGCGGCGGAAGCTCGGCAGCTTCGCCATGGCGGTCCAGGACCTGGGCGGCGGTGTCCGGGCGGCCGGCGTCGAGCGCGGCACCGGCGGCGTCGGCCAGGAGATGCAGGTTCGACGGATCCGCGCCGAGAAAGCCGAGCAGCCTGTCGAGGCGGCCGGAAGCCGGGCTTGGGGGTGCGGTGTCGATCATGATGTTCCTGCCTGAATGGAGCCGAGGATCCGCTGCGGCGGTCCCGTCGGGGGCGGAACCTATCCCCGGGGGACACTCGCCGCAAGCAACGGAAAGGCGATTACACGATCAAATCGCCAGTCCGAAGAAAAATGCGCCAGGCCCCGGAATCTTCCGCAAAAACCCCTAAACCGATCCGGACATCTCCCGAAGAAAGGACAGCCAATACGCAAAAGCGCGCGTGCAGCGCCTGGAATCGGGGGAATGAATATGGTTGCCGTCGTCAGCGGGAACGGGGTCGGTCTGGAGCGCAGCTCGCTCAAGGTGCTCGGCTCGTTGGGGCAGATCGGCGATGCGGGCTTCGGCCGCGCCGGCGACAGCCTCTACGTCAACAGCGCCAACGGCAACGTCGTGCTCCAGCGCACAGACGAGGTGCTGATCGGCCGCGGCCTCGACGACGTGATCGCCCGCACCTACAACAGCCGCGCGGAGCTCTCGACCCAGGGCACCAACTGGCAGTTCAGCTTCGCCCGGCGGTTGATGGCGATCAACGCCGGAGTCTCGATCCGCCGGATCGACGCCGACGGCAGCGACACCCTCTACACCTGGACTGACGGCGATACCCAGGTTTCGGAAGTCTACAACGGCACCGGCGTGTTGCAGAGCTGCAAGGATCTCGACGGCAACGTCATGACCTTCACGTACAGCACCTTCTCGACCGTCATCGCGACCGCCAACGGCGATAACACTACCGTCAGTTACGACGCCGGCGGGCGGGTGACGGGCGTCACGACCAATTACACCGCGGGCACGGCGAAGAGCTTCACGCGCGTGCTGTATGCCTATGACACGAACGGCCGGCTGTCCTCGGTCGCGACTGACATGACGCCCGACAACGGCGCGGACAACGCCTATTACTACACCACCTATGCCTATGTCGGCACATCGGGCCGCCTCTCCAGCATCACCCAGGGCGACGGCTCGCGCATCGACCTCACCTACCGCGCCGACAATATGGTCGAGACGATCACCCAGACCAGCGCGAGCGGAGTCACCAGGACCACCAGCTACCAATACAATACTTCGACAGCTCGTCTCGGTCGCCACCCCGGCCGGTCAGCTCACCACCATCGCCTACAAGACCGACGGCAGCGGCAACGTCGCGAGCATCACCGACGCGAGGAACGGCCAGACCACCTATGTCTACGACCCCGCCACCGGCAACCTGCTGACCGAGCGGGACGCGCTCGGCAACACCATCGACCGGACCTATGGCGGGCGCAACCAGCTGCTCACCGAGACGCGCTACCTGGTTCCCGATCCCGACGCGATCGGAACCGGCGCTTCGCCCGGGACGCCGCTGACGACCCGTTTCGTGTGGGAAGAGGGGGGGACGAACAGCGGCTTCCTGCGTCTTCGGTTCACGATCAGTCCCACCGGACGGGTGACCGAGCACACCTATACCGGCGTGGGGCAGGAGCTGAAGTCGATCGAGTATCGCGCCGCCGCCGACATCTACGCCGGCACGCTTTTCGATTTCCCCACTCTTTCGGCCTGGTCCGCCTCCGCGAGCCGCGACCGCACCCAGACGACGCTGGTCGATTTCCAATACGACGTCCGGGGCAATGTGACGGTGAAGACCGCCTACGGGACCGTCTCCTCGACCGGAGTCGGCCAGCCGTTCACCGACGTCACCTGGGACATCTACAGCTACGATTCCGCAGGCCATGTCCTCACCCACACGATCAAGGACCTGACCGGCACCGAGAGCTACGCCTATGACGGGTTCGGTCGCGTCACCCAGTTCATCGACTTCAACAACAATACGATCTCGACCACGATCAACGACGCCACGCAGACCACAACGGTCTCCAAGGGCGCGATGACCGAGGTGTCCTTGTACAACCTCGCCGGCGAGCTGATCTCCGTTTCGCGCAACACGGGCGGGTCCACGCTCGAGCAGACGAGCTACAAATACGACAAGCTCGGCCGCCTGCGGATGGCGATCACCGCCAACGGGTTCATCGGCGGGCTCAAGACCTATTTCGTCTACGACAAGGCCGGCCGGAAGGTCGCCGACATCTCGGACGACGGTTCGGTCGTCGAATATGCCTATGACAAGAACGACAATCTGATCTCGTCCGTCAGGCGGCAGAACCGCCTGAACTCCACCCAGATGGCCTCGCTGGTCGACGGTTCGGGCAACCCGACGATGGTCGATCCGAACACGCTTCACCCGTCCGCGGGGACCGCCGACCGCTGGGAGTGGCGGATCTACGACGCCGCCAACCGGCTCGTTCAGACCATCGACGCCGCCGGCGCGACGATCGTCATGGCTTATGACGGCGCCTCCCGCCTCACCTCGACCACCGCTTATTCGAACATGATCGCATCGGGGACGGTCAGCGGCTACAAATTGTCGCCGCCGACCGCGCCGGTGACCGTCACCGCCGATTCCACCAAGGACCGGACCACCCGCCTCTACTACGATTCGGACGGCAATCTGATCGGTACGCTCGATGCCGAGGGCGGCCTCACCGAGCACCGCTACGACGGCGCCGGCTTCAAGATCCGGACCATCCAATATGGCAAAGCCGTGAACGCCGGCACCTTCGCCGCGATGGTTGCCGCCGCCACCGACGCGACCGACATCCACAACTACTACCTCTACGACAGCCGCGGCCTGCTCGGCGCGACGATCGACGGCGAAGGCGACGTCACCCGCTATTACTACACCGCCTTCCAGCAGCTGAGTCAGGTCACGCGCGGCCAGAAGGTGGTCCTCTCGACCCTCTCCGCTTCCCCCAAGCTCACCGACCTCCCGGCCGCGACCGAAACGCTCGACACCACCACCTATACCCGCGACGGCTACGGCCGCGTCCTCACCGAGACCAACCTCCTCGCCGGCGGCACTGCCGAGACCACCACCAACACCTACGACAGCCTCGGCAACCTCACCCGCACCTCGAAATCGTCGGGCGCCACCGCGCGCTCCGCCGACCGCCGCTACGACGGCCTCGGCCGGCTGATCGGCGAGCTCTCCGGCGAAGGCAGCGCCCAGCTCGCGGCGCTCGGCGCCAATCCCACGCAGACCGCGATCGACGACGTCTACAAGACCTGGGGCACCACCTACGCCTATGACGGGACGGGACGACTGGTCCGCAAGACCGAATCCAATGGCAGCAGCAACGCCACGCTGCGCACCGCTTATTATTACAATTCGAACGACAAGCTTGCCTACGAGGTGAACGCCGCCGGCGAGATCACCGAATATGTCTACAGCGGCACCGGCGATCTCACCGACACGATCCGCCACACCGGCGGCCGGCTTTCGGCCGCCGTCGTGTCTTCGCTGGGCGGCGGCCAGGCCGACGTGAACTTCCTGAGCGTGATGCCGGGCGTGACCAGCGCCACCCTGGACAGCACCACCCACGTCGACTTCAACGCGACCGGCACGGTCGCCCAGATGAAGGACCCGCTCAACAACGCGATCGTCTACAGCTACAATGCGTTCCGCGAGATGATCACGCGGGTCGACCCGATCGATGCCTCGACCAGCGTCCAGACCAGCCGCACCTACGACCGCCGCGGCCTCGTCGCCACCGAGGCAGTGGATTCGGCCGCCGGTTTGAACCTCACGACCCAGTTCGGCTACGACGCCTTCGGCCGGCTTAAGCAGGTCACCGACGCCGAGAACCGGATCCGCAAGACCGATTACGATCGCGCCGGCCGCGTCGTCGTCAGCACCGATGCGACCAACAAGACGGTCAGCTACGCCTATGACGGCCGCGGCAACGTCATCACCACCACCGATCGCAGCGGCCGCATCACCGCCTTCTCCTACACAGCCTTCAACCGCACCGTCGTTTCCACGTTCGGCGGCGGGATCTCCTCGACCACGGTCACCAACGGTTTCGAGAATGTGGTCAGCGTCACCGCAGGCGACGGGCGGCAGGTCAGCTACACCTACGACCTCGACGGCAACCTCAAGACCGTCACCGATGCCACGGGAGTCGTGGAGACCCGCAATTACGACAAGGCTGGCCGCCTCGCCGACGTCACCGAGGGCACGGTCAAGACCGCTTACACCTACGACGCCGCCAACCGGGTGCTGACCGAAACCGTCAACCCGGGCGGCCTCGCCCTCGTCACGACCTACGAGTACGATCCGCAGGGACGGCAGATCAAGATCACCGACCCCACC
>VBAE01000017.1 GCA_005882415.1 Alphaproteobacteria bacterium
AATATCTGGCCGAGATGCTGGGCGTCCAGCGCACCACCGTCAGCACCGTCGCGCGGGCGCTGCAGGACCACGGCCTGATCCGCTACCGCCGCGGCACCATCCGCATCCTCGACCGGCCCGGAATCGAGGCGCGCGCCTGCGAATGCTATGAGGCGGTCGAGCGGCATTTCCGCGAGGTGCTCCCGGAAGTGAGGCCGCAGAAGGTGCTCGACTCGCTGGATCCGGCGTCTTGAAGATGGGCGAGGGGGCGGCGGGCCCCACGCAAGACGATTGCGGCGAGGATCTCGAAATTTCCTCGATCCGCATGCTGGAGCTCCGCCACCGCATCAAGAATCTGCTCGCGATCACCCAGGCCGTCGCCAACCAGACGCTTCGCAGCGGCCGCACGATCGAGGAGGCGCGGGTCGCGCTCGACGGGCGGCTTGCGGCGATGGGCGAGGCGGTCGACATGCTCCTCCACACCGGCTGGACTGCCGCGAGCCTGAGGGAGCTCATCGCCCGCTCGCTGCTCCAGGCAGATCCGCGCATCGCGGTCGCCGGGCCGGAGCTCGTGCTCGGGCCGGACGCGGCGATGGCGCTGACCCTCGTCCTCCACGAGCTCGAGAGCAATTCGCTGAAATACGGCGCCCTGTCGGCGGCGGAGGGCAAGGTCGCGATCCGCTGGTGGGTCGAGACGGAGGAGGGGGCTCAGTGCCTGCGCTTCACCTGGCTCGAACGCGGCGGCCCGCCCTGCTCGCCGCCGACGCGCAAGGGCTTCGGCTCGCGCATGACCTCGCGCCTGATCGGGGGCCCTTTGCGCGGCCGGGTCGAAGCGGACTACCCGCCCGAGGGACTGGCGTGGCGGCTTACCGCCCCGCTGGAGACGATGACCGCCTAGAGCGGGATCGGGTCCCACAGAACCGTCATTGCGAGGAGCGAAGCGACGCGGCAATCCAGACTGCCTCCGAACCTGCACTGGAGTTGTCAGGTGCGAACTGCCCCCGGCAGTTCGCAGCCGTGCCGGGGGCACGTCGGGCCTGACAACTCTTCGCTTCGCTCGCAATGACGGTGTTAATCCGCGATCGGCGGCGGGGCGCCGGGCTCCGGCTTCTTGCCCTTCCTCAGCAGCCAGACCAGCGGCATCGCCGCCAGCGTCACCAGCATCATCGCGTGGAAATCGTCGAGATAGGCGATCATCAGCGCCTGGCGGTTGATCTCTGCATTCAGCATCGCGGCGGCGGTGTCGCCGAGGCCGCCCAGGCGGTCGAGCACCGTGCTCCCGGCGATCTGCAACGTATAGGGGGTGACGTGCGCGGCGAGGTCGGAATGGCTGACCTGGACGTTGCGGGCGAGGAGGAAGGTCACCACGGAAATGCCGACCGAGCCGCCGATGTTGCGCGACAGGTTCAAGAGGCTCGCGCCGGTGGTGCGGTAGCTCGGGGGGAGGGAGGCGAAGGCCAGCGCCTGGAGCGGCACGAAGATGAAGCCGAGGCCGAGGCCCTGGACGATGCCGCTGATGATGATCGGCCGCGAACCCATCACCAGAGTGAAGCCCGACATCTGGTAGAGCGACAGTGCAAGGCAGCCGATTCCGGTGAAGATCAGCAGGCGCGAGTCGACCTTCCCGGTCAGCCGTCCGGCAAGCATCATCGAAATGAGGGTGCCGATTCCGCGGGGCGCGGTGAGGAAGCCCGAATCGAGCACCGAATAGCCGTAGAGGCGCTGGAGCAGCGGCGGCAGCAGCGCCAGCCCCGCGAGCAGAAGCACGCCCGTCACCACCATGAAGAAAAGCGAGAAGGCGAAATTGCGGTCGGCGAACATGCGCGGGTCGAAGATCGGATCGCGGGCGGTGGCGAGGTGGACGACGAACATCCAGGCGCAGGAGATTGCGAGGCCGCACTCGATCCACACTTCCCAGCTGGCGAACCAGTCGAGCTGCTCGCCCCGGTCGAGCATCATCTGCAGGCCGCCGAGCGCGAGTGCGAGGAGGGCGAAGCCGAACAGGTCGAAGCGCCTTTTCTTCACCTCCGCCGACGGCATGTAGCGGATGAGGAGGATGGTGCAGAGCACGCCGACGGGCAAATTGACCAGGAATACCCAGCGCCAGCTGTAATTCTCGGTCAGCCAGCCGCCGAGCACGGGGCCGAGGATCGGACCGATCATCACGCCCATGCCGAACATCGCCATCGCCCGGGCGTGCTTGTTGGGCGGGTTGATGTCGAACATCACCGCTTGGGCGATCGGCACCAGGAAGGCGCCCGAGACGCCCTGCAAGGCACGGAAGACGACCATCTCCGGCAAATTCTGCGCCATCGCGCACATCACCGACGCGGCGGTGAAGGCGATCACCGACCAGACGAACAAACGCTTCCGCCCCACCCGGTCGGCCAGCCAGCCGGTGATCGGAATCGCGATCGCCGAGGCGACGATATAGCTGGTCAGCACCCAGTTGATCGTCTCCTGGGTCGCCGACATCGACGCCATCATGTGCGGCAGCGCCACGTTCGCGATGGTGGTGTCGAGCACCTGCAGAAGCACCGCCATCATGATCGACACGGTCAGGATCGCATGCTCGACCTTGTCCAGCGCGAGCGTGGCCGGAGGATGCGGGAGGGCGGCGGTCGCCATCGGCTCAGGACCGGGGCTTGGCGATCATCGTGCTGCCACCGCCCGCGGCGGTGCGGTGGCCGGGAGTGGCTGCTCCTTTGTATCCACCTTCACCTGCGCCGAGAGTCCGGCGAGAAGCTGGCGCCCCGGCTTGCAGTCGATCGCGATCCGCACCGGCACGCGCTGGGTGACCTTGACCCAATTGCCGGTCGCGTTCTGCGCCGGAAGCACCGAGAATTCGGAGCCGGTGCCGCGGCCGATCGAAGCGACGTGGCCGCAAATGCTGGCCGACGGATAGGCGTCCAGCTTGACCTCGGCGGGCTGGCCGGGGGCCATCTTGTCGAGGTCGGTCTCCTTGTAATTGGCCTCGATCCAGGTCTCGTCGCTGCGCACGATGGTGACCACCGGAAGGCCCGGGACCACCGCCGCGCCGATCATCAGCCGGTCGGTCTGGGTAATGAAGCCGTCGATCGGGGCGCGGACTTCCGTGCGCTTCAGGTCGAGCAGGGCCTTGTCGCGCGCCGCCATCGCAGCGGCGATCGCGGGTTGGGCGCTTTCCGGGCCCTGGCGGAGCTGCGCGCTCGTGACCTGGGCGTCGCTCCGGGCATTGGCGAGCCGCTCGCGCGCTTCCTGGACCGAGTGCATCGCTTCGTCATAATGGGCCCGGGTGGTGAAGCCGCGCTTCAGCAGCTCGGCCTGGCGCCCGAACGCCTTCTGCGCGAAATCGAGATTGGCCGCGGCGCCGGAAATGTCGGCGCCGGTGCCGGCGGTCTCCGCCTGGAGCTTGGTGACCGATACCTGCGCCGCGGCGAGCTGCGCCTCGGCCTGGGCGAGCGCGATCCGGTAGGGGCGGGGGTCGATCCGGAACAGCAGGTCGCCGCGCTTCACACGCTGGTTCTCCTTGACGAACACTTCGGCCACCGGCCCGGTCACCTCCGCGCTCACCGACACCTTGTCCTGCTGGACATAGGCATTGTCGGTCGAAACGTAGCGGCCCGAGGTCAGCCAGAAGAACAGGCCGACCGCGATCAGGATCAGCGGCACCGACAGCATCACGGCGGTCCGCACCCAGCGCTTCTTCGGCGCAGGCGTCTCTACGACGACCGTCTCGCCGGCCGCGATCGGCGCATGGTCGGCCGGCGCGGTGATCTTCCCTTCCTTCACAAACTCCTCCGTCCGGCTTCATCGGCGCCGGCAATGTTCGCGCGCACGCGTTCCAATATCTCTCTCACCTGCCGCACTTCCTCGTCGGACACGCCCTCAAGCACATCCTCGAGAAAACCCTCCGCCACGGCGGAGAGCTTCTCGTTGATCGGCCGCGCCTTGGCAGTGAGGTGGATCTGCCAGGCACGCCGATCGAACGCGGCCGGCCGGCGCTCGACCAGCCCGGCTTCCTCCAGGCGGTCGATCATCCGGCACAAGGTGATCGGCTCAACGTCCAGCGCGTCGGCGAGGTCCACCTGCTTCTGCCCGTCCTGCCGCGCAAGCCGCGAGAGCACCCGCCACTGCGCGCGGGTCACCCCGAGCTCGGCCGCGCGCCGGTCGAATGCGCGGCGCATCAGGCGTGCGGTATCGGCGACCTCGAAGGCGAAATTGCTGTCCATCGGACGCACATAGTAAGCATGCTTATAAAATCAAGTTTACGAAGCCCCGCTAAGGTCCGCCATGAACGCCCGGACGCGCTTGGCGTTCATGCCGACGTCGCTCATCCCCACCCGGCTGACCGAGCGCATGTCGACCAGGCTTCCCCCGCCGGGCGCCGGGCGGGCGCGGACGACGACATCGTCCTTGAAGCGGAAGAAGAGGCTGGTCGCAGTCGCCTCCAGCCGCCCCGCTGCCGGGTCGGCCTTCGCGATCTCCCACCCGTTCTTGCGGGCGAGCGCCTCGGCGCGGCGGATCGCCTCGGCGGGCGGGACTGCCATCCGCACCGTCTTGAGGTCGCCATAGGCCTCGCCGTGCATCGCCTTCCACCTCTGCTCCGGGTTGAGGCGCTTCAGCTCCGCGCGGTCCATGTCGGGCATCCCCTCCATATTGTCCGCGCGGACCTTGAGCACCTCGAATTGCGGCACGTCGGCGAGGTTGGTCGTCACGTCGTGGATCGGCGGCACCGACTTGGCGGTGCGTATGAGGTTGCCGACGAACAGCACGAAGCCGAGCGCCACGACCAGCGCGACCAGGTTCGGCACCAGCAGGCCCCCGCGGCGCCTCGCCCGCGCCCAGACCAAAGCGACGAGCGCCAGCACGATCCCGGCCACCGCCGCGAACAGTGCATATTGAAGGACCGCGAACCCGGTCCGGAAATGCCACGCGCCCGCGCCGCTCCCGATCGATCCGATCAAAGCCGCCGCCACGCCGCCGATCGAGAGTATCAACGCCGCCCGAGTCGCAATCCTCGGCCAGTCCCTTCTCGCTGCTGTCGCCATCATTGCCTCCCCTTTTCATCCTCTCGACAAGCGCTTCGCCGCTGCCTAAAAGTCGGCTGCTCCGCGCGGGTGTAGCTCAATGGCAGAGCAGAAGCTTCCCAAGCTTACGACGAGGGTTCGATTCCCTTCACCCGCTCCATCCCCTCGGAGGTGTCCGTCTTGCGTTTCCTCCTCGTCCCGCTGGCCCTGATGGCCGCCGTCTCGGCCTCGGCCGCGGAGGCGCCGCCGATGAGCGCGAAGCTGCAGGCGATGGTCAGGAACCGCGCCCAGGGCCCGCAGATCAAGTGCATCCGCCGCGACGTCCGGATGCGCACCAACATCGTCGATTCCGCCACCATCACCTTCCAGAGCGGCTCCTCGGTGGTGTTCGTCAACCGGCCCCCCGCCTGCCCTTTGCTCCAGCCCGGCCGCTCGCTGATCATGGAAGTCACCCGCAACAACATTTGCGAAGGCGACAGCCTGGCCGTGGTCGATCTGGTCAGCGACGTCGAATACGGCCCCTGCACTCTCTCGTCCTTCACGCCATGGCTGAAGCAGAAATAGCGCCGGCGCAGCCGCCGCGCCTGCTCCAGGGCGATTACGCCCCCTGGTTCGAGGCGCCGGCTCTGTCCGGCAGCCCGACCTACAAGTTCGACACCGCCGCCGGCCGGCACATGCTGCTGCTCTTCCTGGGCTCGGCGCGCTTCGAGGCGTCGAAGGCGGCGCTCGACGTCGTCGCCCGCAACCGCGCCCTGTTCGACGATGTCGACGCCTGCTTCTTCGGAATCACCGTCGATCCGGCGGACTCGGCGGAAGGGCGTATCGCCCAGGCGCTCCCCGGAATCCGCTTCTTCCTCGATTATGAGCGCAAGGTCAGCAGCCTCTACGGCGCCGCCAACGGCGACCGCTACCGCCCCTCCTGGCTGATCCTCTCGCCCGACCTCCGCGTCGCCGCGCAATATCCGATCGACCGCGGCGAGCAGGCGGCGGAGCACTTACGCGCCCTGATCGCCGCGATCCCCGGCGACCGCTGGGCGCCCGTGCTCACCGTCCCGGACGTGCTGGAGCCGGGGCTCTGCCGAAAGCTGATCGCGCTCTACGAGGCCGACGGCGGCAAGGATTCGGGCTTCATGCGCGAAGTGGACGGCAAGACGGTCGAGATCCTCGACCATAGCCACAAGCAGCGCCGCGACTGCCCGATCGCCGACGGCGAGCTCCAGCGCGCCCTCAACGCGCGGGTCAGGCGCCGCCTCAACCCGGCGCTGAAGCGCGCCTTCCAGTTCGAATCGACCCGGATCGAGCGCCACATCGTCGCCTGCTACTCCGCCGGCGAAGGCCATTTCCGCGCCCACCGCGACAACACCACCAAAGGCACCGCCCACCGCAAGTTCGCGGTCACCATCAACCTCAACTCGGATTATGACGGCGGCGACCTTCGCTTCCCTGAATTCGGCGGCCGCACCTATCGCGCGCCGGTTGGGGGCGCGGTGGTCTTCTCCTGCTCGCTCCTGCACGAGGCGACCCCCGTCACCCGCGGCCGCCGCTTCGCCTTCCTCCCCTTCCTCTACGACGAGGACGGCGCCCAAATCCGCGAGGCCAACAACCCCTATCTGGGCGAGGGCCTCAGCCCCTACCGAAGGGAAGGCCCCGCGGCTGCGGAGACTGAAGCCTGAGGGAACCCGTCATTCCGGGCTTGACCCGGAATCCATGAACACAGGTCTGCGAGGACTGGATGCGATCCGTGTTCATGGATGCCGGATCAAGTCCGGCATGACGACTGAGCGATGTCGACCGCCTAACCTACCACCGCACAGTCCGCTTCGGCGCCACCGTCGGCGCGCCGCAAATGTCGGACGGGGCGGGGAGGGGCTTTCCCTGCGAGCGATAGCCGTCGAGGACCGACTGACGTCCGGGAAGGTGACGAGCACGAGGCCGTCTTCCCCTGGAATCAGTCTAACCGGATATTTGGGCATCGCTCTTGCTCCCGCGAGGGCTTGGGCGTTTCAAGCCCTCAGGAGCGGCGATGTTCCACCTGAAGGCATTCGAAATAATCGCCTTGACGCTCGCCTACGACCGCTGCACCTTTGCTGCAACGCAAAAAGGTTGATGGGGAGACCTTGTGAAGAGAGCGTTGTCGGCGTCCGCGCCGAAGCCAGCTCCCGTGCCGCTCCGCTGCTCGCCGGCGCACCCCTGGGGCGTCCACGCCGCCATCTACCGCGACCGCTGCCCCCGCTGCGGCTGGACCGCCCGAAAGGGAACCCCCGCCGCTTCCGCTTATTCATGACGACCGACCGACCAGGAGAATGACGTGAGCCTGTATCTTTTCGCCGCTTTGCTCCTCGCCCAGACCGGGGATGCGCCCGCCGACACGCCGCAGCAGCAAGCCAAGCCCGCCCAGCCGGGTTCGGGCGACGAGGTGATCTGCAAGAAGAAGATCGTGCGTGGCGAAGGCCTCCTCACCAACGTCAAGACCCGCAAGGTCTGCAAGACCCGCGACGAGTGGGACGAGGGCAAGCCCAGGGGCGGGTAGTCCCCGGCTTACCGAGCGAATCTAGCCGGTTGCGGCGACCGGAGGCGCGCGGTAAGCGCCTTCTCTTGGGGTGCGTATGCCCCGGGCCGCAGGATGACGGATGGCCGACGCCAATAAGTTCAAAAGCCATGTCGACGAGGAGCGGTTCGCGCTGCTGGTCAACGCGGTCGTGGACTATGCGATCTACATGATCGATCCCGACGGCCGGATCGTCACCTGGAATCCCGGCGCCCGCCGCTTCAAGGGCTATGAGCCGCACGAGATCATCGGGCAGCATTTCTCCAGCTTCTTCACGCCCGAGGACAAGGCCGCGGGCCTCCCGCAGCACATCCTCCACACCGCCGCCACGGAAGGGCGCTTCGAGGCCGAGGGGTGGCGGGTCCGCAAGGACGGGACCCGCTTCTGGGCCCACGTCGTGCTCGACCCGATCCGGGCGCCGGACGGCACCCTGCTCGGCTACGCCAAGATAACCCGCGACCAGACCGAGAAGAAGGAGGCGGAGCGGGCGCTGTACGATAGCGAGCAGCGCTTCCGGATGCTCGTCCAGGGCGTCCGCGACTATGCCATCTACATGCTCGACCGCGACGGCCGGGTCACCAACTGGAATGCCGGCGCGCAGGCGATCAAGGGCTATAGCGAGGCCGAGGTCAGCGAAGGCAAATACGAAAAGGAAGCCTGGCGCCAGCGCAAGGACGGCACCCGCTTCTGGGCGAGCGTCGTCATCGATCCGATCTACGACGATCGCGGCCAGCTCGCCGGCTTCGCCAAGATCACCCGCGACATCACCGAGCGGCGCCAGGCCCAGATCGAGCTGGAGGAAGCGCGCGAGGCCCTGTTCCAGGGCCAGAAGCTGCAGGCGCTGGGCGAGCTGACCGGCGGCATCGCCCACGATTTCAACAATCTGATGACCGTGATCCGCGGCTCGGCCGAATTGCTGCGCACCCGGGGCCTCTCCGACGCGAAGCGCGAGCGCTATCTCGACGCCATCATCGAGACCTCGGACCGGGCCACCAGCCTGACCTCCCATTTGCTCGCTTTCGGCCGGCGCCAGCCGCTGAAGCCCGAGGTGGTCGAGCTCAACCTGCGCCTTGACGCCTTCGCCGAGATGGTCTCGCGCACGATGGGCGGCCAGATCGAGATCGTCCTCGATCCGGGTCCCCAGCTCTGGTCGGTCGAGGTCGACGCCACCCAGCTCGAAAACGCTTTGCTCAACGCCGCCATCAACGCCCGCGACGCGATGCCGAACGGCGGCCGGCTCACCATCGCCGCGCATAACGTGCCGGCCCGGGGAGAGGTGGCCGATATGGTCTGCGTCAGCCTCGCCGATACCGGCGAAGGTATCCCGAAGGATGCGCTGGAGCGGGTCTTCGACCCCTTCTTCACGACCAAGCCGATCGGCAAGGGCACCGGCCTCGGCCTCTCGCAGATCCACGGCTTCGCCGCCCAGTCCGGCGGCCGGGCCGAAATTGAGTCGACCGAGGGTGAGGGCACCACGCTCCGTCTGTTCCTGCCGCGCGCCACCGGCGCCGCGGCCGCGGCCAAACCGTCCGACGTGGCGCTGGAAAAAGGCGGCGGCGCGGTCGTGCTGCTCGTCGAGGACAATGATCAGGTGCGCGAGTTCGCCGAGAGCCTGCTCGCCGAGCTCGATTACCAGGTGGTGAGCGCGGCCTCGGCGGAGGCGGCGCTGGCGCTGCTCGGCGCGCAACCGGTCGACCTGCTCTTCACCGACGTGATGATGCCCGGGATGAGCGGGGTCGAGCTCGCCGAGCAGGCCCGGCTGATCCGCCCCGAGCTGCCGGTGCTGCTTGCCAGCGGCTATAGCGAGGAGATGGCCAGCGGCGGCGCGCGCGCGTTCGAGACGCTCGCCAAGCCCTATGGCGCCGCCACTCTGGGTGCCGCCCTCGCCGCGGCGAAGGCGCGGGTCTAGCCGAGCCCCTGCCGCCCCAGGAAGGCGGCCATATCCCGGAGCACCGGCG
>VBAE01000018.1 GCA_005882415.1 Alphaproteobacteria bacterium
AGCGGCCTCGTCAGAACTCGCGGCGCGGATGTGGAAGCGGGGATAGCGCTCCGGCCGCTGCCGGGAGGGCTGTGGCTGGTGAGCGGGCGAACCATTGGGGAGCGGCTTGCACTGCAGCGCACGCTCGAACGATCGCTGCTCGTCGCGAGCGTCTTCTCGATCCTGCTCGGCCTGGTCTGCGGCCTCGTCATCGCGCGCTATGTCGGCCGGAGGGTCGACGCGGTGGCCTCGGTCGCGGATCGGATCACCGGCGGCGACCTGACGCAAAGGGTGGCGATCACCGGCAGCGGCGACGCGTTCGACACTCTGGCGCGGCAGGTCAACCGCATGCTCGACCGGATCGGGGCGCTGATGGACGAGCTCCGGATGCTGACCGATTGCCTCGCCCACGATCTGCGCTCGCCGGTCGGGCGGCTCCGCGCGCGGGTCGATGCGGCGATGGCGGCGGGGGAAAGGGAGCGCGACTCGCTGCTGGCAGGCGTGCTCCAGGAGGCCGATTCGCTGATGCGAATCCTGACCACCGTGCTCGAGATCGGCCGGTCGGAGGCGATGACCAGCCGCAACCAGTTCGCCTGGCTCGACCCGGCGGAGCTCGCCGGGGAGCTCGCGGAAATGTACGAGCCGATCGCCGAGGAGAAGGGGATGAAGCTCGGTCTCGACATCGGCCCGGCGCTGCTTCCTTTGTTCGGCCACCGCCAGCTCCTCGCCCAGGCGCTGAGCAACCTCGTCGACAACGCATTCCATTATGGTGGGGAGGGCGGCGAGATCCGCCTCTTCGCCCGCCGCGACGACGGCCATATCCGCATTGGGGTCGAGGATCGCGGTCGCGGCATCGCGGAAGAGGACCGGGCGGAGGCGCGGCGCAGGTTCGGACGCCTCGATGCCTCGCGGGCGAACGGCGGCGCCGGCCTCGGCCTCGCTTTGGCCGCCGCGGTCGCCCACCTGCACGAGGGCGATCTCGCGCTGGAGGACAACGATCCGGGCTTGCGCGCCTCGCTCTGCATTCCGCAGGCGAATGCCGACTGATCGATTTTGCCGCTCAACCTGAGCGGTTTTCCTCGTTTCCTTCGATTGCGCTGGAGGCCTAGGCTTGCCGCAAAACAGCACAGGAGAGGCGAGATATGGACGCGAAGACCGGCGAAATGGGCGGTTGCCCCATGGATCGTCCGACCACAGTGCGTTCGCTGCTCGGCCGCACCAACCGCGACTGGTGGCCGGAATCGCTTCCGCTGGAAGTCCTCAACCAGGGCGGCACCTCCCCCGACCCGATGGGTGAGGATTTCGACTATGCCGAGGCCTTCAACCAGCTCGATTATCAGGCGCTGAAGGCGGACCTGAAGGCGATGATGACCGACTCAAAGCCGTGGTGGCCGGCGGATTACGGCAATTACGGGGGGCTGATGATCCGAATGGCCTGGCACGCCGCCGGCACCTACCGCACCGCCGACGGGCGCGGCGGCGCGAACAGCGGGCAGCAGCGCTTCGCTCCGCTCAACTCCTGGCCGGACAACGGCAATCTCGACAAGGCGCGGCGGCTGCTCTGGCCGATCAAGCGCAAATACGGGAAGCATATCAGCTGGGCGGACCTGTTCATCCTCGCCGGCAATGTCGCCATCGAATCGATGGGCGGCCCGACCTTCGGCTTCGGCGGCGGCCGGCAGGACGTGTTCGAGCCGGAGCGCGACATCTATTGGGGCTCGGAAGAGCAGTTCGTCGGCCACCCCGACAACAAGACCCGCATCCTGCCCGAGGAGGAGCTCGAGCTGGAGCATCCGCTGGCGGCGATCCAGATGGGCCTCATCTACGTCAATCCGGAAGGTCCCGGCGGAGTCCCCGATCCGCTCCAGTCCGCGCGCGACATCAAGATCACCTTCGAACGCATGGCCATGAACCATGAGGAGACGGTGGCGCTGACCGCGGGCGGCCATACTTTCGGCAAGGCGCACGGCGCGGGCGATCCGAGCCTGGTCGACGTCGCGCCCGAGGGGGCGGATATTGCTCTTCAGGGTTTAGGCTGGGCGAGCGCGCACGAAAGCGGCTTCGGCGAGCACACCATTACGAGTGGGATCGAGGGTAGCTGGGTGAACACCCCCACCGAGTGGTCGGACAATTATTTCCGGCTTCTGCTCGATTACGAATATGAGCTCGTCCGCTCCCCCGCCGGCGCCCAGCAATGGCAGCCGGTCAACCAGCGCGAAGAGGACATGGCGCCGGCCGCGCACGATCCGTCCAAGCGCGTCCCGACGATGATGACCACCGCCGACATGGCGCTTCGCGAGGACCCGGAGCTGCGCGCCATCTCGGAGAAGTTCCGGCACGACCATGAGGCGTTCAAGGACGCCTTCGCCCGCGCCTGGTTCAAGCTCACCCATCGCGACATGGGGCCGAAGGTCCGGTATTTGGGGCCGGAAGTGCCGGAGGAGGATCTGATCTGGCAGGATCCGGTTCCCGCTGGCTCGAAGCCGTCGGCCGGCGACGTCGCCGCGTTTAAGCAGGCGATCCTCGGGGCCGGCTTCAGCGTTGGGCAGCTTGTGAAAACCGCCTGGGCGTCGGCGTCCACCTATCGCAAGTCGGACCATCGCGGCGGCGCCAATGGGGCCCGCGTCCGGCTCGAGCCGCAGCGCGGCTGGGCGGTCAACGAGCCCGATGCGCTTGGCGCAGTGCTCGCCAAGATCGATGAGCTGCGCGGCGGGCTGTCGATCGCCGACGCCATCGTCCTCGCCGGCACCGCCGCGGTCGAGAAAGCGGCTCGGGATGCGGGCTTCCAGGTCGACGTTCCGTTCGCCGGCGGCCGCGGCGACGCGACCCAGGATTGGACCGACGCCGACAGCTTCGGGGTGATGGAGCCGGTCGCCGACGGCTTCCGCAATTATCTCAAGACCCGGCAGAGCGTGAAGACCGAGGAGCTGCTCCTCGACCGCGCGTCGCTGCTCGGCCTGTCGGTGCCCGAGATGACGGTGCTGGTCGGGGGCTTGCGGGTGCTCGGCGCCAATCATGGCGACCGGCCGGAGGGCGTGTTCACCACCCGCAAGGGGCAGCTCACCAACGACTTCTTCGTCAATCTGCTCGACAACGACACCTTCTGGAAGGTCGTCGACGAAAGCGGCGACGAGGAGTTCATCGGCTACGACCGCGGCGGACAGCAGGAGAAATGGCGCGCGACCCGCACCGACCTCATCTTCGGCGCGAACAGCCAGCTCCGCGCGGTGGCCGAGGTCTATGCCGAGAAAGGGCATGAGGAGAAGTTCGTCCGCGACTTCGTCCACGCCTGGACCAAGGTGATGAACGCCGACCGGTTCGACCTGCCGCAGCATAGCGAGCGGGAGGAGCCGATCGGGGTCGCCGAACCGGCACCGGGCCGGTAAGCGGCCGGCGCGGCGGACCGCCATGAACCGTTCGGACATCGAGGGCCTCGATTCCAGGCGGAACTATTGGGTTGCCGCGGTCGTCGCCCCGCACCGCAATTGGGCGGGGTCGCCGGGCTGCCGCTCGGGTGCGCGCTTCCTCGTCGATGGCGAGACCTGCCGGGCGAACCGCGACCGGTTCGAGACGTTCGACTCCGAACTCGGCTGCCTGAACTGGATCATGGGCAACCGCGCCCGCCTCAATCAGGCGCTGGCCGGCGCCAGGGTCAGGGCCGTTCCGCTGGACCGCTGGCTTCTCGGCCTGGACTGAGCGCGCGCATGATCCGGCGGAGCGCCGCCGCGAGGAGCTGGAACTCGCTCTCGCGCGAACTCGACCGGCGCCAGATCAGGGCGATCCGCCGGAAGCCGTGATCCGACCGCAACGGTTTGGCCTCGATCTGGGTGCCGTCGAGAATGCCCGCGTCGATCGCCATCAGCGGAAGGAAGGTCACCCCGAGGCCGCTGTCCACCATCTGGACCAGCGTGTGGAGCGAGGTGCCCATCATCGCCGCATGGGCGCGAAGGTCCGGCCGGTTGCACGCCGACAGGGCATGGTC
>VBAE01000019.1 GCA_005882415.1 Alphaproteobacteria bacterium
AGGCAGGAGATGCTGTCGCGGGTGGTCGCGGTGCGCGGCGTCCAGCGCCGCGCGGCCGAACTCCGGCTGGAGGAAGCGTCGGAGATATTGCGCCGGCGCGAGGATGAGGCCTCGGAGGCGCGGCGGCGGCTGGCCGAGGACGAGGGCGAATGGTCGGCGGCGATGGGCCGGCGGCTCGGCCCGCAGCTCGCCGCCTGCTGGGCGGCGGCGATCGGCGAGAGCGAGGCGCGGGTGGACGCCGCCTCCAACCAGGCAGCGGCCGCGGCTGGCGAGCGGGATTCGCGCTCGGCCGACTGGCGCCGCTCGCTTGCGGCCGAGGAGGTCTCCGAGACGCTGCACAAGGCCGCGGCGCGCAAGGCCCGGCTTCGGCGCGAGGAAGATGCGCTGAACGCGCTCGCCGAGCGGCCGCCCAGCACGGGGATGAGAAGATGAAGATCGATCCGCAGCTCCCTCCTTTGCCCCAGCCCGGCGGAGCGCCGCAGCCGGCGGCGGGCTCGCCCTTCCAGTCGTTCGAGGACATGCTCGGCGGCGAGGCAGCCGCGCAGCAGCCGGAGGCGCCGCAGCGGGCGATGGCCTTCGTCGAGCTCGGCATGTTCGGCCGCGGCGGCGTGGAAGTGCCCGGCGCGGACGCAGCGACTCCCGAGAGCCAGGTCGCGGCGGCGGCCGGCGGCGCCGCTGCCCCCTTGCCTGCCGCTCCTGCAGCCACGCCGGAGCAGCAGGTCGCCCTCGCGGCTTCGCACCCGGCCACCGGACCCGCCCTGCCGCAGCAGGAGGTCACCCCGGCCGCACAACAGGCGCTCGCGGGGCTTCCGGCGCAGGACCGGATGCTCTCCGCGGGCAGGCCCGCAGACTCACGGCCACGGACGACCGCTCCGATCTTCGCCTCCGTAGAGGTTGCAAGCGAAGGCGAAGCGATTGTGCCGGCGGGCCTCACACTCGCCGCGCCGGACGCGGAGGGAGCGGAAACGGCCGAGCCCTTCCCCGCCGCTGCGCCGGACGCGCCCGAGCGGCATGAGGAGAAAACGGATGCGCCGCTTCGCCTGGCCTTTCACGAGCGCGACGGGAGCGCCAGCATCGTCGCAGCCGCCGGCAGCCTGACTCCGGAGCAGCGCGCTTCGCTTCGCCGGCGGACCGCCGAGCTGCTGCTCGAGCACGGCATCATGCTCTCGAAATTCACCCTCAACGGCGCCGCGCTCGGCGGCCTCGCACATTATCGCAACGGAGACACGCATGGCCCTCGCACCAATTAGCGCGGCAGCACCGGCATCGGCGCCGCTCGGCCTCGATTTCCAGTCGCTGCTCAAGATCATCCTGACCCAGCTGACCTATCAGGATCCGCTGAAGCCGATGGACAATTTCCAGTTCGTCTCGCAGCTCGCCCAATTCTCCCAGCTTCAGCAGAGCCAGTCGCTGAACGACCAGATCGGCAGCCTGCTGTCGGCGCAGTCGGCGACCCAGGCGACCGGGCTGCTTGGCCGCACCGTCGATTTCACCGCCGGCCAGGGCCTCGTCTCGGGCGTGGTGAAAGCCGTCTCCTTCGCCAGCGGCCAGCCGCAGGTGACCATCGAAACCGCCGACGGCCAGACCGTCGCCGGCCTCTCAATCGCCAACGTTTCCCAAATTCGCTGAGGAAGGACCAACTATGCTTGGAGCAATCTATATCGGGCTGAGCGGCATGAACGCCTATTCGAAGGGCCTTCAAACGATCAGCAACAACGTCGCGAACATGAACACCGCCGGGTTCAAGGCGAACACGGTGAGCTTCCGCGACTCGTTCAGCCAGGGCGGCGGCGGGCTGACCTTCCAGTCGGGACAGGATTCCGAGCAATCGGGGACCGGCGTCCATATCGGCCCCGACAATGTCGATTTCCGCCAGGGCGACCTGCGCCAGACCGGCAACGACCTCGACCTCGCGATCCAGGGCAAAGGCTTCCTCACCCTGATCGGCGAAGGACAGACCTATTATGCCCGCACCGGCGAGTTCGCGGTCGACGACAAGGGTTTCATTTCCCAGAAGGGCTCCGGTTACAAGCTGGCGGTGCTCGACGCGTCGGGCCAGGCCGTGCCGCTCAACCTCGACTCCAAGCGCACCAGCGCCCCGGTCGCCACGACCAGGATCAGCTTCGCGGACAATCTTTCGTCGACGGCAACCGACGCGACCGTCTCCAACGTCAACGTCTTCGATTCGACCGGCGCCAAGCAGGTCTGGCAGGTGAAGTTCCAGCCCGTCGGCGCGACTGCGCCGGGGCAATGGACGGTCACCGTCACCGACCAGGCCGGCGCGACCGTCGGCACTTCGACGCTGAAGTTCCTCGGCGGGACCGTCGATCCGTCCGCGTCGAAGCTCACCATCACGACGGCGGGCGCGAACCCGCAGAGCGTCGAGCTCGACTTCTCGAGCGGCGTGACCTCCTTCTCGAGCGGCACCGTCTCGACGCTTCGGGCGGCGTCGGTGGACGGCTCGGCCTCCGGCACGCTGACTCAGGTCACCGTCAACGAGGACGGCCAGGTCAAGCTCACTTATTCGAACGGCAAGACCGAGCTCGCCGGCGCGGTGGCGATCGCCGACTTCCGCAATCCCGAGCAGTTGGAGCGGATCGGCAACGGCCTGTTCGAGAGCCACGGCAATGGCGAATATCGCCTGACCGCGAGCGGCTCGCCGGGCGGCGGCAAGCTGGTCTCGGGCCAGATCGAGGCGTCGAACGTCGATCTCGCCCATGAGTTCGGCGAGCTGATCCTGATCCAGCGCGGCTTCCAGGCCTCGTCCCAGGTGGTCAGCGTGTCGAACGACATGATCCAGCAATTGTTCGCGATGCGCGGCCAAGGCTGATGATGCCGGTGCAGGAATGGCTGCCGGCGGAGGCGCTGGCCGTCGAGGCGGTTGGGGCTGCGATCGAGGGGGCGGTCGCGGGCTGGGGCCGCGCCTGGTTCGGGGCGGAGCGGCTCACCTTGAAGAGCTTCGGCGTCGGGGCCCCGGCGATGCGCGACGCCCATCTCGACCTATGCTGGCGGGTCTACCGGGGCGAGGTCGCGATCGCGGTCTCGGCCAAGGCAGGCGGGCGGCTGACCGCGAAGGCACTGGCCGCCGCCGCGGGCGATGCGGCGCAGACCGAGCGGGACAAGGCGCTGATCGACCAGGTCGAGAGGCGGCTACTCGGCGCCCTCGCCGCGGCGGTGGAAGACGCGTTCGGGATCAAGGGGCAGATGCGCGCCGCTCCGGACCCCGTCGAAAACCCCTGCCGCGGCGGCCGGGCGCTGAGCGCGACCCTTGCCGACGAGAATGGCGACACCATCCTGCTGGCGATTCCGGCCGCCGCGGCGGTGCGCTTCCGCAAGTCGCGGATCCCGCGGCCGGCGGCGAAACCGGCGACGTTGACGCCGCGCACGCAGGCGGCCGCATCGGCGACGGTGGAAGTGGAGGCGCGCCTCGGAGGCGCCGATTTGATCCTCGCCGATCTGCGTTCGCTGGCGCCGGGCGACGTCCTCATCCTCGACCGCGGCCTCGGTGAACCCGCCGACCTCGTCGCCGCAGGCTCCAGCCTGCCCTTCGCCCGCGGCCAGATCGCCGGCGCCGACCGCCAGCTCATTCTCACCATCGACAATCGAGACCATCCATGACCAAGACCCCAGACGCCGCCGACGCCCCCGCCAAGGGGGGCGAGAAGCCGCTGCTTTCGATCGATTCCGCGATCTTCAAGAATGTCCGCGTGTCGCTCGAGGCCCGGCTCGGGCGGACCGAGATGTCGGTCGAAGAGCTGCTCGCGCTGAAGCCGGGATCCGTCGTCACCCTCGACATGAAGATGAACGAGCCGGTCGACCTCTATCTGAACGACGCTCCGGTGGCCCGGGGCGAGATCGTCGCCGTGGACGACAGCTTCGGGATCCGGATCCTGAGCGTGGCCGACATCGGATGACGAGAGCAACGCGCCCCGGCGCGGCCCTCCTCCTCCTCGTCGCGGCGTCGCCGGCGGCGGCGCAGACGATCGGCCAGGCGAGCGGCGGCCCCGACATCTCGATCTGGCGCGTGCTCGGGGCCTTGCTGTTCTGCCTGCTGCTCGCCGCGGGCGCGGCCTTCGCACTGAGGACCCGGCTGCGCGGAACCCTGCCGACGCTGAAGAGCGGAGCGCCGCGGCGGATGCGACTGGTCGAGAGCCTG
>VBAE01000020.1 GCA_005882415.1 Alphaproteobacteria bacterium
GTCGCGGCCGCCGTGGCGCGCACTGGCGGCGATCCCAGCGTCCGCCTCGCGGCGCGCTGACCGGACGTGGAGCGGCGGCACGATCCCCGCCGCCGCTCCACACCTTTCACTCCACACTCACAAAGCTGTCCAGCACCCGCTTCCGCCCAGCCTTCTCGAAGTCGATCTCCAGCTTGTTGCCCTCGATCTCGGCGACGGTCCCGTAACCGAACTTCGAGTGGAACACGCGCTGGCCGAGGGCGATGTCGCCCCGTCCCGGATTGCCCAGGCTGACGGCGCTGGCTTTCACGTCGATCACGCCGCGGCTCGCATTGCGGTCGAAGACGCCGCTCGATACCGCGCGTTGCCAGCCGGGGCCTCTGCCCGCGCCGCGGCCGATATTGGCGAAGGGGTCGGCGCGTTCGGACCAGTTGGCGCGCCAGAGCGACTCGCCGCCGGTCATGCTGCTTTCCGCCTCGATATGCGCTGCCGGCAGCTCGTTGACGAAGCGGCTGGGGATGGAGCTGGTCCACTGGCCGTAGATGCGACGGTTGGCGGCGTGGATGATGAAGCATTTCCGCCGCGCCCTGGTGATCGCGACATAAGCGAGGCGGCGTTCCTCTTCGAGTGATGCATTGCCGCCCTCGTCCAGCGCGCGCTGGGACGGGAAGACGCCTTCCTCCCAGCCGGCGAGGAAGACGGTGTCGAACTCAAGGCCCTTGGCGGCGTGGATGGTCATGATCGTGACCTTGTCGGCCTCGCGGTCAGCATCATTGTCCATGACGAGGGAGACATGTTCGAGGAAGGCGCCGAGCGTCTCATATTCCTCCATCGCGCGGGCGAGCTCAGCGAGATTTTCGAGGCGGCCGGCGCTTTCGGCCGAGCGGTCGGCCTGGAGCATGGCAGTATAGCCGCTTTCGTCGAGGACGAGGCGGGCCAGCTCCGGATGGGGCAGCTCGTCCAGTTTCGAGCGCCAGCGCGCGAAATCGCCGACGAGGTTGCCGAGGCTGCGGCGGGCGGCGCCGGTCAGCTCATCCGTGTCGAGGATGCGGGCGGCGGCAAGGGAGAGCGGGATGCCCTCGGCGCGGGCGAGGGTGTGAAGCTTCGCGATCGCCTTGTCGCCGAGGCCGCGTTTGGGGACGTTGACGATCCGCTCGAAGGCGAGGTCGTCGGCGGGCTGGGCGATCACGCGCAGATAAGCGAGGGCGTCGCGAATTTCGGCGCGCTCGTAGAAGCGGAAGCCGCCGACGATGCGGTAGGGCAGGCCGATGGCGATGAACCGGTCCTCGAACTCGCGGGTCTGGAACTGGGCGCGGACGAGGATCGCGCAATCGTCCAGCCGCTGTCCGCGGCGCTGGATCGTCTCCAGCTCGTCGCCGACGCGGCGCGCTTCCTCGGGCCCGTCCCAGACGCCGATCACCTGGACCTTGTCACCCTCGTCCAGCTCGGTCCACAGCTCCTTGCCAAGCCGGCCGCTATTCTGCGCGATCAGACCGGAGGCGGCGGCGAGGATGTTCGGGGTGGAGCGGTAATTCTGCTCCAGCCGGATGATCTTCGCGCCCGGAAAATCCTTTTCGAACCGGAGGATATTGGAGACTTCTGCGCCGCGCCATGAATAGATGCTCTGGTCGTCGTCGCCGACGCAGCAGATGTTCCTGCGCTCCTGCGCGAGCAGGCGGAGCCAGAGATACTGGCTCTGGTTGGTGTCCTGATATTCGTCGACCAAGATATATTTGAAGCGCTGCTGATAATGTTCGAGCACGTCGCGGTGGGTCTTCAGGATCACCAGCATGTGCAGCAGCAGGTCGCCGAAATCGCAGGCGTTGAGGTCGCGCAGGCGCGCCTGATAGGCGGCGTAGAGCTTCGCGCCCTTGCCGTTGGCATAGCCTTCCGCCTCGCCGGCATCGACCTGGTCCGGGGTCCAGCCCTTGTTCTTCCAGCGGTCGATCAGGCCCGCCAGGAGCCGGGCGGGCCAGCGTTTCTCGTCGACGTCGGCGGCGGCGATCAGCTGCTTGAGCAGGCGGAGCTGGTCGTCGGTGTCGAGGATGGTGAAATTGGACTGCAGGCCGACCAGTTCGGCATGGCGGCGGAGCATGCGCGCGCCGATCGAGTGGAAGGTGCCGAGCCAGGGCATGCCCTCCACCGCCTGGCCGATCAGCCGGCCGACGCGCTCGCGCATCTCGCGCGCCGCCTTGTTGGTGAAGGTGACGGCGAGCAATTCCGACGGCCAGGCGCGGCGGGTGTAGACGAGATGGGCGAGGCGGGCGGTGAGCGCCGCGGTCTTGCCGGTGCCGGCGCCGGCGAGGACCAGCACCGGCCCCTCGGTGGTCAGCACCGCCTCGCGCTGTGGCGGGTTCAGTCCGGCGAGATAGGGCGCATCCGGGTCGGTTGGGGATGGCAGCGTCACCGGCGAACAGGTAGGGAACGGAGAGGCTTAGGGCAACAGGCGAGGGCGGCATGAGCGTGATCGAGCGGTGGCATGAACATGTGGCGCGGGGCGATCCGGCCTTGCTGGACGCCCTGATTGCCGAGAATTGCGTGTTCCAGTCGCCGGCGGTGCACAGCCCGCAGGTGGGGAAGGCGATCACGCTCAAATATCTGCGCGCGGCGCTGGCGGTGCTCAACAACCCGACGTTTCGCTATCTGGACGAGTGGGTCGGCGCGGATTCGGCGGTGCTGGAATTCGAGGCGGAGGTGGACGGGCTCACCGTCAACGGCGTCGACATGATCTGGTGGAACGAGGCCGGGCAGATCATTCGGTTCAAGGTGATGGTGCGGCCGTTGAAGGCGCTGAACGCCTTGGTGGCGCGGATGGCGGCGGAACTATCGCGGGCGGGCTAGAACAAGCGGAAACCGCGGCGGCGTCGCTGGGGTGGCGCGTCCGGGTCGGGGGGCAGATCCCGGGTTTCCCAATAATGGTCCTGGACCATGCGCGAGCGCACCGGCCGGCCCTGGCGGTCGCGCGAGGGCTCGAAGCGGAAGCGTTCCTCGATCAGCCGGCAGGTGGTGGCGTCGAGCGACCTGTTGCCGCTGGAGCGGGTGATCCGGCAGTCGTCGGCACTGCCGTCCGGCTCGATTGTATAGATGACCGAGACCATGCCGCCGACGCCGGCCTCGCCGACCGCGGCCGGATAGTCGCGGTCGGTGATCCGGCCGCGAATCCGGCGGGGCGGGGAGAAGCCGCCGCCATCGCCGTCGCCATAGCCGGTGCCGTTGCCGCCGCCATCGCCGCCGCGGCCGGGACCATTGCCGAAACGGCCGCTGCCGGTGCCGTTGCCAACCCCGCCGCCGCCGGTGCCGGGGCCCGGAAAGGGCTTGGCGCCGGAGGCAGGGGCCAAATCGGTGCCGGCGACCGGCGGCGCGGGGAGCGGGTTTGGCGGCGGCAGGACCGGGGGCGGGGCCATGATCTCGTTGGGCCGCGCCTCGCGATTGGCCGGCGCGGCGGCGCCCTCGCGGCGGCCGCCCGCGCTGCGCACCTGCACGGGGTGGATGACCGGCGGCGGTGGCGGTGGCGGCGCGGTAAGGTTGATCAGCTTCATCACCTCGGGCGGGGTGAGCCCGGTGGCGACGCCGAGGCCGCGCAGGAGCAGCAAAGCGAGCAGCAGATGCACCGCCAGAGCGGGTGCCGCGGCCCGGGCGCGATCGCGCGGATTCGACTCCAGATACATAGTCTGGCCGGGAGTGTAGGCGCTTTCCCTTGGTTTTCCAAGGACTAACGCGGATACCGAAGCCGGTTCGGCGGGCCGAGCAAGCGTTCAGGCGGGGCGCCGGAGCAGCAGCAAAGTCGCCTTGCCGAAGCGGCGCTCGGTCTCGAGCGCCAGGCCGGGCGGGATTGCGGGCGATTCGCCGTGCAGCTCGAGGCTGAGCCAGCCGCCGGGCGCGAGCCACTCGGCGGCGCGGTCCAGTGCCGGCTGGGCGAGGCCGACGCTGTAGGGCGGGTCCATCAGGATCAGGTCGAAGGGACGGGGCGGGGGCGGCGCGTGCTCGACGGACTGGGCCCGGATGTCGGCCTGTTCGCCGGCGCCGAGCCGCGCGATATTGCGCCTGAGGACGTCGAGCGCGGTCCGGTCCTTCTCCACGAAGGTGCAGTGCGCCGCGCCGCGGGACAGCGCTTCGAG
>VBAE01000021.1 GCA_005882415.1 Alphaproteobacteria bacterium
ATTTTCGCGCTGACCGTGCTGTTCGGGGTGCGGCTGCTGCTCGGAAAGACCCTGGGCGGCGAGGCGTCCAAGCGGCGGGTGCTGGTGCTCGGCGCGGGACCCAGGGCGGCGCGGCTGGAGGAACTTGCCCGGCGCGAGGGCTCGGGCTTCGCGATCGTCGGCTATGTCGCGATGAACGACGGGCCGGTCGCGGTCAAACATGCGGTCAACCGCAACAGCATCAAGAATCTGAATTCCCATGTCGTCCGCCACGGCGCCAGCGAGGTCGTCCTTGCGCTCGAGGAGCGACGCAACGCGCTGCCGCTGTCCGACCTGCTCCGAATCAAGACGACGGGCGTTCACGTCAACGACCTCTCCTCCTTCCTGGAGCGGGAGACGGGGCGGGTCGATCTCGACAGCTTGAACCCCTCCTGGCTGATCTTCTCCGACGGCTTCTCGTCCGGCCGGCGCATTTCCAGCGCCGGCAAGCGCCTGTTCGACATATTGGTCAGCGCGGCGATCCTGATCCTCACCGCGCCGTTGATCGGCATTACCGCGCTCGCGGTGAAGCTGGAGAGCAAGGGGCCGGCTTTCTTCCGACAGCGCCGCGTCGGCCTGTACGGGCAGCCGTTCGAAATCCTCAAAATTCGCTCCATGCGGGAGGACGCAGAGGTCGGCGGGAAGGCGGTTTGGGCGCAGAAGGACGACCCGCGGGTCACCCGGGTCGGCCAGATCATCCGCAAGCTCCGGATCGACGAGCTTCCTCAGGCCTGGACGGTGCTGAAGGGGGAGATGAGCCTGGTCGGCCCGCGCCCCGAACGGCCGCAATTCGTCTCCGACCTCGAGGCGCGGCTGCCCTTCTACGCCGAGCGCCATGTCGTGAAGCCGGGGATCACCGGCTGGGCGCAGATAAACTTTCCCTATGGCGCCTCGATCGAGGACGCCCGGCAGAAGCTGGAATACGACCTTTATTACGCCAAGAACTACACGCCGTTCCTCGACCTCTTGATCCTCCTCCAGACGATTCGCGTCGTCATCTGGCCGGAAGGGGCGCGCTGATGATCGGCTTCGTCCTCTTCTGGAGCCATGCGCTGGCGGCGATCCTCTACGGAGCGCTGGCGGTCTGGCAGCTGCGCAACTGGAGCAACGCTAAGCGCAACCGGCCGCTGGTGCTCGCCTTCGCGGTGACGTCGGCCTGGGCGATCTTCGTCGCGACCCTCGGCCCGCACAGCGCGGCGGCGGGCATCGCCGAAGCGGGCCGCAACTTCGCATTCCTCGCCTACATGTACGCGCTGGTGCGCAGCGCCGACGAAGCGCCGCAGACGGCGGTCAAGGCGGTCTACGTCACCATCGCCGGGGCGATCGGGCTTCAGCTCACGGTCGCCGGCGTGATACCCGACTTCGCGGCCAAGCCGCTGGTCTACCAGGCGCTGCTCTCAAGCGGCCAGATCCTCGGCCTGACCATCGCGGCCGGATCCCTGGTCCTCGTCCACAATCTCTACGGGCAGGCTGCGCCCGACGCGCGGTGGGGCATTCGCCTGCCGATGGTCGCGCTCGCCGGAATGTGGATCTACGACCTCCACAGCTACACCGTCGGCTATCTGACCCGCACCCCCGCAAGCGACCTGTTCGCGATGCGCGGCGCGGTTCTGGCGATGCTGGTGCCCTTGTTCGCGCTCGCCAGCCGCAGGAACGGCCAGTGGCGAATGCAGGTCAGCCGAGCGGCGACATTCCAGTCCGTCTCCGTCCTCGTCATCCTCGGCTATCTGATCGTGATGATGTCGGCGACCCGGGCGATGGAGATCGTCGGCGGCGACTGGGTGCGCCTCGGCCAAATCGGCTTCATGTTCGGGATCACCATCGCCGCGGCAGTGCTCCTCCCCTCGGGGCGGATGCGCGGCTGGCTCCGGGTGATCGTCGCCAAGCATTTCTTCGAACACCGGTTCGACTACCGCCAGGAGTGGCTGCGATTCACCCGCACCATCGGTGTTGCGGGGGAGGACCGTCCGCCGATCGCGGAGCGGGTGGTGAAGGCGCTTGCCGACCTCGGCGAATGCCCGGGCGGGTTGCTCCTTCTGCGCGAGGAAAATGGCCGCTTCCTCGCCGCCGCCCAGTGGAATTGGGACCCTAATTGCACTGCCGGAAGCGGCGAGGACGCAGCCTTCATCCGCTTTCTGGAAGGGAGCGGCCATGTCGTCGATTTCGGTACCGTCCGCGGCGGCGAAATAAGGATCAAGGGCGAGCATGTCCCCGTCCCGGCCTGGCTTGCCGCCATCGAAGGCGCTTGGGCGGGCGTTCCGCTGCTCCACCAGGATCGGCTGGTCGGCCTCGTCATCCTCACCCATCCGCCCGACCGCCGGCCGCTCGACTGGGAGGATTTCGACCTGTTCCGGACCGCCGGAATTCAGGCCGCGAGCTATCTCGCCGAGGCGCGGAGCCAGGAGGCGCTCGCCAATGCGCAGCGCTTCGACGACTTCAACCGCCGCTTCGCCTTCATCATGCACGACATCAAGAATCTGGTCAGCCAGCTGAGCCTGGTCGCCCGCAATGCCGAGCGGCACGCCCACAATCCCGAGTTCCGCGAGGATATGATCGCCACCCTGCAGGCCTCGGTGAGGAAGATGAACGACCTCCTCGCCCGCCTCAACAACGGCTCCAACGTCGATGCCGAGCCGCCGCGGCAGATCGAGCTTCGGCGGGTGGTGGACGCGGTCGCCTCGGTGAAGCGGCGGGTCCATCCAGTCGAGACCTCGGGCGACGAGGGCCTCTGCGCCCACGCCGACCCGGGCCGGCTCGAGCAGGTCCTCGCCCATCTCGTCCAGAACGCGATCGACGCAAGCCCGCACGGCGTGCCCGTCCATGTCTCCTATGAGGAGCGCGGCGGCGAGGCGGTGGCGGAGGTCGCCGACCGCGGCTGCGGCATGTCCCCCGAATTCATCCGAACCCGCCTGTTCCAGCCCTTCGCCTCGACCAAGGAGGGCGGCTTCGGGGTCGGCGCCTTCGAGGCGCGCTCGCTGGTGGCGGCGATGGGCGGACGCATCGAAGTCGACAGCGAGGAAGGCTCCGGCAGCCGCTTCACGGTCTTTTTACCGCTGGCCGAGAGAAAGGCCGCTCAGCCCGAGCGGATGCGCGCATGAGCCTCGAGACCAAAGCCAAGCTGCTGATCGTCGAGGACGACGAGGGCCTGCAGCGCCAGCTGCGCTGGGCCTATGACGATTATGAGGTGCTGATCGCCTCGGACCGCAATGCGGCGATCGACCTGCTGCGTGCGGAGGAACCGCAGGTGGTGACCTTGGACCTCGGCCTTCCGCCGGACCCGAATGGGGTCACCGAGGGCTTCGCAACTCTGGAGAAGATCCTGTCGCTGAAGCCCGAGACCAAGGTGATCGTCGCCTCCGGCCACGGCGCGCGGGACAGCGCGCTTCGGGCGATCGCATCGGGGGCTTACGATTTCTACCAGAAGCCGGTCGATATCGACCAGCTCGGCCTGATCGTGCGCCGGGCCTTCCAGCTTCATGGGATCGAGAGCGAGAACCGCCGGCTTGGCGAGCAGGTCGCCGAGGACCGGACGGTGCTCGGCACGATGATCACCGCCGCCCCCGAGATGCTCAAGGTCTCGCGGACGATCGAGCGGGTCGCCAATGCCGACGTGTCGGTGATGCTTCTCGGCGCCAGCGGTACGGGGAAAGAGCTGCTCGCCCGCGGCCTCCACAATGCCAGCCGGCGGGGCAGCGGCGGCTTCGTTGCGATCAACTGCGCGGCGATCCCGGAGAATCTGCTCGAGGCGGAGCTCTTCGGCTATGAGAAAGGCGCGTTCACCGGGGCGATCAAGACCACCGAAGGCAAGATCGAACTCGCCCATAAAGGCACGCTGTTCCTCGACGAGGTGGGTGACATTCCGCTGCCGCTCCAGGTCAAGCTGCTGCGCTTCATCCAGGAGCGGACGATCGAACGGATCGGCGGACGAAAGCCGATCGCGGTCGATACTCGGATCGTCTGCGCGACCCATCAGGACCTGCCGGAGATGATCAAGGCCGGGAGCTTCCGCGAGGACCTTTATTACCGGCTTGCCGAGATCGTGGTGAAAATCCCGAGCCTCGCCGAGCGGCCGGGGGACGCGGTGCTTCTCGCCAAGCATTTCCTGCAGCGATTCTCGCGC
>VBAE01000078.1 GCA_005882415.1 Alphaproteobacteria bacterium
CACATGCCCTGCTTCGCGCGGAGCGAGGGGCGCTTCTCGATCTTATATTCGGGCCGCTCGGCGCTCCGGCGGAAGGCCCAGAAGGCGGCGTGGTCGCGGCCGAACTCGATCGCATAATCCTTCCATTGCCCGGCCGCGACCATCCGTCCGTAAAGGTCGATGATCCGCGACAGCTCGGCGCGGCTGAAGCCGGTCTGCGGGCCGGCGGCTTTGGAAACCGGAAAAGGGTGAACCGTACCCATCAGGCGCGACCGCGCTCCTCTTGCTGCTCTGGGATGTCCTGCGCCGCCGCCGCCACGCTCCGCTCCTCGAGCAGGGCGGTGAGGCGAAGCCGCAATTGCTCGACCTCGCAATTGAGAAGCTCGAGCTTCTGTGTCGCCGGGTCGTACAGTTCGGAGCATGGCGTCCCGTAGGGGACGAAATTCTTCGCATAATCCTCGGCGCGCACGAGCGTCGGCTTGGCCGGAATGCCGATCATCGTCGCGCCTTCCGGCACGTCGCGCGTCACCACCGCATTGGCCCCGATCCGCGCCCGCGCTCCGACCGTGATCGGCCCGAGCACCTGCGCGCCCGAGCCGATGATCACGCCGTCGCCGATCGTCGGGTGCCGCTTGCCGGGCACTCCGTCGGCGGGGTTGGTGCCGCCCAAAGTCACCATCTGGTAGATGGTGACGTCGTCGCCGATCCGGGCCGTCTCGCCGATCACCACGAAGCCATGGTCGATGAAGAAATTGCGGCCGACCTCGGCGCCCGGATGGATGTCGATCGCGGTTACGCTGCGCGAGAAATGGTTGACCAGCCGGGCGAGGAAGAAGAGCTCGCCCTTGAACAGCCAGTGCGCGATCCGGTGATAGAACAGCGCCCAGACGCCCGGATAGAGCAGGATTTCCCACCGCGAGCGGGGCGCCGGATCGCGCGCTTTGACGGAGTCGAGATAGGCAAGAAGCCCGTTGAACATTCGAGACACCCTGATCCGCTCGGGCGGAAGATAGGCACGGCTCAGGGAAAATGCCAGCGAACCCGGCAAACTTTCCCTTCCGGGGCCGATTTCCGCTTGCGCGGGCGCGCCGCCGCCAAGCAAAGGAAGGAGGAGCCGGCACCCGGCAAGGCGGGGACCCTTTCGATGTTCGACTTTTCGCAGATTGGATTCGCCGAGATCGCGCCGTTCATCGCGGTCGGCTTCGCCGCGCAGATGGTCGACGGGGCGCTCGGAATGGCGTTCGGGGTGATCTCGACCACCCTTCTGATCAGCATCGGAATTCCGCCCGCGGCGGCGTCGGCGAGCGTCCATGTCGTCGAGAGCTTCACCACCGGCGTGTCGGGGATCAGCCATTCGCTCCACCGCAACGTCGACTGGAAGCTGTTCCTTCGCATCGTCATTCCCGGCGTGGTGGGCGGGATGCTCGGCGCCTATGTGCTGACCCAGATCAGCGCCCAGACGGCGCGGCCGTTCGTCCTCGCCTATCTCGCGGCGATCGGCCTGTGGCTGCTCTGGCGCGGCCTGATGCACCGCCACCGCGAGAAGGAGCCCAAGGTGGTCGAGCCGCTCGGCCTGATCGGCGGCTTCCTCGACGCGGCCGGCGGCGGCGGCTGGGGGCCGGTGGTGACGTCCAACCTGCTCGTCCAGGGGGCGAGCCCGAGGCGGGTGATCGGCACCGTCAACACCGCCGAATTCTTCGTGACCGTCACCATCTCGGCGACCTTCATCACGGCCCTGGGCTGGGAAGCCTTCACCCGCGCCACTGTCGGGCTGCTGATCGGCGGCGTGATCGCCGCGCCGCTTGGAGCGATGATGGCCAAGCGCGCCAAGCCGGACCTCCTCCTCACCATGGTCGGCGTGGTCCTGACCCTCACCAGCCTCTACGGCCTCGCGCGGGCGCTCCACTGGTTTTAGGAACCTGCCTCCCTGCCGCGCCAGCGGCGGGGAGGGGGACCAGCGAAGCTGGTGGAGGGGTGACCGAACTCGGAGTCGGAGCCATGTCACCCCTCCACCGCCTTCGGCGGTCCCCCTCCCCATCGCTTCGCAATGGGGAGGCAGTGGGCGTTGACGAGCATCCTCCGGCGCGATAGCTATCTGCCCCTAATGACTTGCGAAAATCTCTTCGCGTTCGACGCTTCGGTCTCTTCGTGGTGGCGCTGGCCCGCACCCGTTGCCGAGGCGCGCCCATCGATCGAGTAGCTGAAGCAGTCCACCGGACTCCTCATCGAACCGATACAGGCCCGCCCTCCAGGCGGGCTTTTTTTTGACCTATTCCACCGGGAAACAGCACATGATCATCGTCTTGAAGCCGGAAGCCACCGCGGAAACCGCACGCGAGATCCTCGACCGGATCTCGGAAAAAGGCCTGAAGCCGCTCCACATGCCGGGCTCGGAGCGCGTCGTGCTCGGCGCACTGGGCGACGAGCGCGTGCTGGCCGAACTCGCCCTCGACAGCCACCCGATGGTCGAATCGCTGAAGCCCATCCTCGCGCCCTACAAATTGGTCAGCCGCGAGCTTCACCCGCACGACACGGTGGTCCGCTTCGGCAAGACCGCGATCGGCGGCCGCGGCTTCTCTGTCATTGCAGGCCCCTGCGCCGTCGAGACCCGCGACCAGATGCGCAACACCGCCCGCTTCGCCAAGGCGGCGGGCGCCCACGGCCTCCGCGCCGGCGCCTTCAAGCCAAGGACCAGCCCCTACGCCTTCCAGGGCCATGGTGTGGAAGGCCTCAAGATCCTGCGCGAGACGGGCGACGAATTCGGCCTCCCCGTCGTCACCGAGGTGATGGAGAGCGCCGATGTCGGCGTGGTCGCCGAATATGCCGACGCCCTCCAGATCGGCGCCCGCAACATGCAGAACTATTCTTTGCTGAAAGAGGTGGGCCGGGCGCGCAAACCGGTGGTCCTGAAGCGCGGCATGGCGGCCAAGGTCGAGGACCTCCTCCTCGCCGCCGAATATCTCCTCGCCGAGGGCAATGAGCAGGTGATCCTGTGCGAACGCGGAATCCGCACTTTCGAAACCGCGACCCGCAACACGCTCGACCTCAACGCCATCCCGTACATCAAGCAGAAGACCCACCTTCCGGTGCTGGTCGACCCGTCCCACGGCACCGGCGTGCGCGACTTCGTCATCCCGATGGCGCTCGCGGCGGCAGCGTGCGGCGCGGACGGCATCCTGGTCGAGATGCACGAGAACCCTGCCGTCGCCTGGTCGGACGGCGCCCAGTCGCTCTACCCGGACGGGTTCGAGCAATTGATGGCCGCGCTCCGGCCGATCGCGGAAGCGGTGGGGCGCGAGATCGCATGAGCGCGCAGCAGCTTATCGGAGGCACCGCCCGGGCGCTGACCCGGCGGCTCTCGCGCACGTCCGACCGCCTCGCCCTCTACGCGGCGCTGACCGACGGCGGCCGCCGCACCGACACGCTGATGATCGAGACCCTGGCCGGCCCAAGCCTGATCGTCGAGCAGGCGGCGGTCCGGATCGAATGCCGCGGCCAGGAGGCGACGCTGACCGCGCTCACCGCCAACGGCCGCAATGTCCTCCCCGCGGTCGCCACGAGCCTCGCCCATGTCGTGACGGAGCAAGCGCCCAGCCTCCTCCGCCTCACCTTCCCGCGCACGAAGAGCGAGGACGCCGAAACCCGCCTCCTCGCCCCGTCCCCCTTCGACGCCCTCCGCGCCGTCACTGCGGGAATCCGAAGCGAGACGCCCGAGGAGCCCTTCACCCTCGCCTTGGCCGGTACCGTCGCCTTCGATCATGTCGACCTGTTCGAGGACCTCCCCGCCCCGCCCGAGGATGCATTGGGCTTCCCCGATTTCGTCTTCTGGCTCGCCGAATCGCTGATCGTCGTCGAGCCCGGCCTCGCCCCGCGCCTGGTCTGCACCGCCTTCGGCTCGGACTCGGCGGACGCCGAAGCCCATAACGACGCGGCCGATCGCCTCGCCGCCCTCGCCGAGCGCTGCGAGCAGCCAGTGCCCCCGGTCGAGCCGCCCGTCGCCCAGGCCACCCCGCTCGAGCCCGAGACCGACCTCGACGACGCCGCCTATTGCGACGTCGTCCGGCGGATGAAGGCGCACATCCTCGCCGGCGACGTCTACCAGATCGTCCCCTCGCGCACCTTCCGCCGCCCCTGCGCCGATCCGCTGGCCGCCTTCGCCGCTGTGCGCCGGTTGGACCGTAGCCCCTACATGTTCTTCGTTTCAGCGCCCGACCATTTCCTGTTCGGCGCCTCCCCCGAGACTTCGGTCCGGATCGTCCGCGAGAAGGACTGGCCGATGGTGGAGGTGAAGCCGATCGCCGGCACCCGCCCGCGCGGTGCCGATCCCGACGAGGACGACCGGATGGAGGCGGACCTTCGCCTCGACCAGAAGGAGATCGCCGAGCATATGATGCTGGTCGACCTTGCCCGGAACGACGTCGCCCGGGTCAGCATGCCCGGCACCCGCCGGGTCGCGAATTTGATGACGGTCGAGCGCTACGCAAGGGTGATGCACCTCGTCTCGTCGGTGAAGGGTTCGCTCGCGATCGGCTTCGACGCGCTCCACGCGCTCCAGGCCTGCCTCAACGTCGGCACCCTCTCGGGCGCGCCGAAGCTTCGCGCCACCGAGCTCCTCCGCCTCACAGAGCGGACCAAGCGCGGGCCCTATGGAGGCGCGATCGGCTGGCTTAACGGCGTGGGTGCGATGGACAGCGGAGTCGTGATACGGTCCGCCGTGGTGAAGGACGGCGTCGCTTATGTGCGCGCGGGCGCCGGAGTGGTTCACGACAGCGACCCCCAGGCGGAAGCGGACGAGACAAGGCGCAAGGCGTCCGCGATCCTGAGTGCAATCGCCAGTGTGGAGGGCGTGTGATGGGCCTCAACGTGTTGATGATCGACAATCGCGACAGCTTCACCTTCAACCTGGTGGAGGCCTGCGAACGGGTCGGCGCCAGGGTGCGGGTGCTCCGCAACACCGTCGCCGCTACGGAAGCCTTCGCGATCGCGGTGGAGAATAAGGCGCGGCTGATCCTCTCGCCCGGCCCGGGCCGCCCCGAAGATGCCGGCTGCACGATGGAGCTGGTCGCCATGGCCAAGGGCCGGATCCCGCTGCTCGGAGTCTGCCTCGGCCACCAGGCGATCGTGCTCGAAGCGGGCGAGGAAGTGAGCCGCGCCGACGAGCCGGTCCACGGCAAGACCTCGATTTTGACGCACGATGGCGAGGGCCCGTTTCGAGGCATCAGCGGCCCGATCCGGGTCGGGCGCTACCATTCGCTGTGCACCCGGAAGGTGCCACCCCGCTTCCGCGTCCACGCCGAGCTTGAGGGGATGGCGATGGCCATAGCCGACCCTGAGGCGATGCAGACGGGGCTGCAGTTCCACCCGGAGTCGGTGTTGACGCCTGTGGGGGACCGGATCCTGAGAAACGTGCTGGCGGCCTAGCTGCCTCCCCGTCGAAGACGGGGAGGGGGACCGGCGAAGCTGGTGGAGGGGTGACAAGGCGAAAGCCTCCGCCGTCACGCGCCGGAACCCCGGACTCGGAGCCAGATCACCCCTCCACCACCCTACGGGTGGTCCCCCTCCCCCCGAGCTGCCGCTCGCGGGGAGGACACTTCCACTTTGTTAACCATTACCGTGCCATCACCGCAGGCGATGCGCATCTGGAGGTTCAGGAGAGGATCGGAGACGGTCGCCGGCACGCCCCGCAACGGCCGCCTGCGGGTGCTCGTCTGGGCTGCCGTTATCTGCGCCATCATAGGGGCGATCGGCGGAGCCGACCCGCTCGAGAACAGCCTGCGAAGCGCCCGCAACATCGCCCGGCGCCACGATCCCAGCGGCACCATCGTCGTCGTGGCCATCGACGACAAGAGCCTCAAGGAAATCAACGCTTGGCCGTGGCCGCGCCGCTACCACGCCGAGATCACCGACCGCCTCGCCGAACTCGGTGCGAAGAGGATCCACTTCGACGTCGACTTCTCGTCTTACTCGAACCCCGTCGATGACCGTCTTCTTGAGCAGGCGTTCGCCCGTCACCCGGGCAAAGTGACGCTGCCTGCCCATTTCGCGGTCGCAGCGCTGGACGGGAAAAGGGTCCCCAGCCTGCCCGCGCCCCACCTGCGGCAGCATGTCAGCCTCGCCAATATCAACATCGATTATGACTATTCAGGTTCGGCCTGGAACCTGCCTTATGCGATGCCCATCGAAGGGGTCACCTACCCCTCCTTATCCTCCCTAATGGGCGGCGTTCGCCGACCGGGCACGGGAAACTTCCCGATCGACTATTCCATCGACCTCCGGCGTGTCCCGGTCGTCAGCTACACCGACGTTCTCCATGGTCGTGTGCCCGCAAGCTTCTTCAAGGGGAAGGAAGTGGTCATCGGACTCGCTTCCACCCAGCTCGGCGACATCTTCCTTCTCCCGAGCTTCGGCCTGATGCCAGGGCTCTATCTTCACGTGCTTGGAGCCGAGACCCTCAAGGAGGGAACGCCCGTCCATTTCGGCTGGCTCTCGCCCTACTTGCTCGCACTTGGCATCACGGGCCTCGCGCTTTTCATCCGCCGCAGGGCCGCCTCGCACCTTCCGCTCCTCATCGCTGGCTTCGCCTATTTCGCCCTGCCCTTCGCGCTCGAGGCGAAGTTGATCTTCGTGGACATCCTGCCGGGCCTCTTCCTCCTGTTGGGCGTGTGGGGAGTTCTCGCCTGGCGCGACTTCCGCCAGTCCTACCGCCTGCGCGGCACGACCAACGCGATCTCCGGCCTGCCGAACCTGGCCGCACTACGGGAAGAGAAGAGCGAGACCGCACGCCTGCTCGTCGCGGCCCGGATCCACAATTTCGCGGAAGTGGCTTCGGCTCTCCCGGGGGAAGAGGAGAAGGCGCTGACGATCCAGATCGCAAATCGCCTGACGCTGCGCGATCCCGGTATCAAGGTCTACCAAGGGGACGAAGGCATCTTCGCCTGGGTGGCGGAGCCCGACCTGTCATCCTCCATCGGCGATCATCTCGATGCTCTGCAGGCGCTGTTCCGCAGCCCCGTGACTGTCGGCGGAAACCCTGTCGACCTCACCATCACGTTCGGCATCGAATATGGCAGCGACCGCGAAATCGCCAATCGCCTCGGTAGCGCCCTCGTCGCAGCCGACGAGGCGAAGGAGCAAGGCCTTGCCTGGAAAGCGTTCGATCCCGCCAAGCTCAAGGACGCCGCCTGGAAGCTGTCGCTGCTCAGCCAGCTCGACGCGGCGATCGACGCCGAGGAATTGTGGCTCGCCTTCCAGCCCAAGCTCGATTGCGCGACCAACCTCATCTGCGGCGCCGAGGCCCTGGTCCGCTGGACCCACAAGGAGAAAGGGCCGATCCCACCGATGGAGTTCGTGCCCGCCGCCGAACAGAGCGGCCGGATCGAGAAGCTCACCGCTTATGTGCTGAAGCGCGCGATCGCTTATGCGGCGATGGCGAACGACCGCGGCATCATCTTCAACGTCGCCGTCAACCTCTCGGCGCGGCTGATCGACGACGTCACCCTCCCCGGACTGATCCAGTCGCTGCTCGACAAGCACGGCCTTCCCGCCAGCCGCCTGACCCTCGAAGTGACGGAGACCGCTGCGATCACCAGCAGCGGCGGCAATCTCGAGACCCTGCGCCGGCTCCGCGACATGGGCATCCAGCTCTCGATCGACGATTACGGCACCGGCTTGTCCACCCTCGATTATCTGAAGCGGATCCCGGCCAGCGAGATCAAGATCGACAAGAGCTTCGTCCAAGGCGCCGCGCGCAGCCATGGCGACAAGCTACTGGTCCACTCCACCATCCAGCTCGCCCATTCGCTCGGCCGCCGGGTCGTCGCCGAAGGCGTCGAGGATCAGGAGACGCTCACCGCGCTCCGCAAGATGGGCTGCGACGCCGTCCAGGGCTATCTGATCGGCCGCCCTGTGCGATTCGGATCGGTGATGCGCCAGATCATCCAGCAGCAGCGCCGCCGCGCGGCTTGATCCCTGCCGCCCCGGCACATTCGGCCAGACCCTTAAGGGTAATTTTCTACCTGCGCCCTCTCTGAGGCCGGAAACGGTCGAAGGCTTTTGCGCGCCATTTTGAAACGGGTTTTCGAGGAAGGCGTGGGACCCCTTCATTGGAAACGTTAAATTATTGCTAACCTCGTTCCGTTGCGTTAATAACCCGTTTACCGACGCTGCCCTGGCGCGGCGTAGGATAAAAGGGGAATACCGATGACGAAGCAGCCCGTTCGTGGCGTCTGGGAATGGCTTTTCGGCGGCGGCACGACCAGCGCCGGCGGCAAAGCGTAAGACGCTTTACCCAAGACAATGCCAAAGCCCCGGTCTCGGCCGGGGCTTTTCTTTTGTGCCGGCGAGATGGCGGGGCACGAAAATTTACAAAACACATCAACAGCTTGACTCGCGGCGCCGGCGCGAGGCTCGCGCCGGTCGGCAGAGCCGAAGCGGTGTCCGCAGGATCCTCCCCTGCCCTCCACCAGCCACCCCGCGTCCGTCGCAAGAGCCGGTCCGAGGCCATTGATCCAAAACGGATCGATGGGCGAATCGGGCCCCGATCCGCGCGAATCGGTACTTACCCCTAAGGGACGAATCGGTTCCGAATCGGGTGGCCGACTCGCAAAAAAACCGCGCACCGCCGGTCAGACCGGTCGGTGCGCGGCTTTTTGAGTAGCTCAGCGCTGGGCGACTGCCTGCGGCTGGGAGTCGAGGCCGAGGAGCTTCTGGGCGACCTTCAACTCCTTCATGCCGGCGCGGGGGTTGTTCGCCTGGCAGAGCTGCTGGGCCAGCTGAATCCGGTTTGCGGCCTTCTGCGCGACGGCTGCGTCGGCGCCGGGGAGGGCGGCGCGGACCTGCTGGATTTCGGCGCTGCAGCGGCCGGCGGTCTCGGCGGAAGCGGGAGTGGCGGAGCCGAGGGTCACGGCTGCGGTGAGAGCGAGGCCGAGCGAGGTGATGAGGATGTTGCGCATGAGAAGTCCCTTTCGTCGCGTTCGTTGTGGCACCGGAATAGACGCGGGACATTCGAATGATAATCCGCTATAATCGGGACAGGCCATGAAGCAGGAATACACAATCCCCCGCAATCCCGTCGACGGGCTCGAGGTGTTCCTGCGAGTCGCGGAGCGGCGCAGCTTCCGAGCGGCGGCCGAGGATCTCGGCATGTCCCCTTCCGCGGTCAGCCAGATCATCCGCACCCTCGAGACCCGGGTCGGGGTCGCCCTCCTCACCCGCACGACCAGGAGCGTCGGACTGACGGAGGCGGGCCAGCGCTTCCTCGACCGAGCCCGCCCCGCCTTCGACGACCTCCTCGAAGCGTTCGAAGCCGCGCGCAGCCTCGGCGAGCGGCCCTCGGGCCTGCTCCGACTCAACGTCCCCCGCGCCGCCATTCCTTATCTCATCGAGCCGGTGCTCCAGGGCTTCTCCGCCGCTTATCCGGAAGTGGAGGTCGAGATTTGCGGCGAGGACGAATTGATCGACCTGGTCGAGCGCGGCTTCGACGCCGGCATTCGGATGGGCGAGCATCTCGAAGCCGACATGGTCTGCCTCCGCCTCACCCCGCCCTTCCGGATGGCGGTCGCGGGCTCGCCCAATTACATCCAGCAATATGGCCGGCCGCTCCACCCGAGCGACCTTTCCGCCCACCGCTGCATCCGCACCCGCAACCCGACCAGCGGCTCGATCCACCGCTGGCCGTTCGAGGTGGGCGGCCAGCCGATCGAGATCGCGGTGTCCGGATCGCTGATCGTCAACGACCTCGACCTCGCCCGCGCGGCCGCCTTACGCGACGTCGGCCTCGCTTATCTCGCAACGCCTTTGGTTGCAGAGGCGGTCGCCGCCGGGCGCCTGGAGACGGTGCTCGACGATTACCTCCCCTGGTCGCCCGGCGCCTATCTCTATTATCCGAGCCGGGCCCAGATGCTGCCGAAGCTCCGCGCCTTCGTCGACTTCATCAAGGAGCACCGGCCGCCCGACAAGTTCCTCGAAAAGCCGCAGGAGGGCTGAGCCCTCCCCCGCTTGTTTCGGCAGCGTAAAGCGGCATAGTCGGCGCCTTCTATCGGGGAGGCGGGCGCTTGATCGGAAGACTCCAATTGAGCGCTTTTGCCGGCCCCGGCCTGCCGATCGGCGCGGTCGGCCTTCCGCTGATCGTCTATCTGCCGCCTTATTATGCGAGCGGCCTCGGCCTCGATCTCGCCACGGTCGGCCTGATCTTCTTCCTGGTGCGGGCGATCGACCTGCCGCTCGACCCGATCCTCGGCCATTTGATGGACCGCACGTCGACCCGGGTCGGCCGCTACCGCCCCTGGTTGCTCGCCGGCGGACTGACCCTGGCGGCGGGGAGCTTCCTCGTCTTCATGGCGAGGCCGGGGATCAGCCCCGCGTCCGCCTTCTCATTCCTGATGCTGCTCTATTTCGGCTATTCGCTGCTCGTCGTGTCGCAGCTCGGCTGGGGCGCCACCCTCTCCGGCGATTACGACCAGCGATCGCGGATCTTCGGCTGGTGGATGGCGAGCCAGGTGCTCGGAATGATCCTCGTCCTTCTGCTCGCGCCGATGATCGGCGGCGAAGATGCGGCCGGCCGCGTCCACGCGATGGGCTGGTTCGTAATCATCCTCGCGCCGCTTACCGCTTTGGTGCTGGCAGTCTCGCTCCGCGAGCGCCCCGCCGTAGGCCGGCGCCCCCATGTCAGCCTTGCCGAGTGGAGCGCCCTGGCGCGCAATCCCCTCGTCCAGCGCCTGATCTTCCTCGACGTGCTGACCAGCGTCGCCCCCGGAATCACCGGCGCGATGTTCCTCTTCTACTTCGAGCACCGCCTTGGCTTCGGCGGCAAGGAGGCGAGCATCCTCCTCCTCATCTATTTCGTCACCGGCTTCGCTGCAGCGCCGCTCTGGATCGGCCTCGCCAAGAGGGCCGGCAAGCACCGCGCGCTGATGGTCGCCGGCATAGCCTTCGCCATCTTCCACGGCAGCCTGAGCCTGCTCCCGCCCGCCGGCCTCGCCCTCGCAATGCCCGCCATGGCGATCGCCGGCCTTCCCTACATCGCCGCTCCGTCGCTGATCCGCGCAATGCTCAACGACGCCGCCGACATCGACCGGCTGCAGACGGGGTTGGACCGCAACGCCCTCCTGCAAGGGCTTCTCACCACCACCCAGAAGATCAGCTACGCCGTCCCGGTAGCCATCATCTACCCGATCCTCGCCTGGATCGGCTTCAATCCCAGGGAGGGCGCCGCCAATACCGACGGCGCGATCATGGGAATGACCCTCCTCTTCGTCCTGGCCCCCGTCGCGCTGATGCTCACCGCCGCCTGGGTGGCGTCGGGCTGGCCCCTCGACGCCGACGCCCATGCCGAGGTGCGCGAAGCGCTGGCGGCGCGGGCCTGAGGGCTAGGTCGCCCCCGACTCGTCCAGACAGCGCAGGAAATTGTCGACGATCGGCGCTTCCGCTCCCTCGCGAACGCAGGCGGAGAGTTTGAGCCCGATCCGAGGGACGACCGGAACCGCAACAACCCGGCCGAAGCCGATCCGCACCAGATTGCTCGGCACGAGGGCGATCCCGAGACCCGCATCGACCGCAACCAGCATCGAAAACCATTCGCGGAAGGTCTGCACAGGGCGGGGCCGGAGCCCTTCGGAGCGGAACAGGGTGTCAACCATCGCGGCCACCGAATATCTGCCGTCCAGGGCGAGGAGATCGTAATCCGCGATCATCGCAAGGCTGACATTCGGCGCCTTTCGCAAGGGATGGTCGGCGTGGAGGGCGAGGGTCAGCTCGTCGGGGATGGCCCGGACCCGCTTGAGGCCCGGCGCAAGCACGACCGGCTCGCGGACGATGGCGAGGTCGAGCTTGCCGCCCTCCAGGAGCACGATCTGGTCCCCGGCATCCTGCTCCATCAGCTCGNNNNGAGCAGCGGCGTTCCGAGCGCGGAGGTCGAGAAGCCGATCCGGAGCATCCCCGTCTCGCCGAGCGCCGCCCGGTCCGCCTCCGGCTTGAGCCGCCGGGCGGCCGCGAGTGTGGCCCTGGCTTCGACGAGGAACGCTTCCCCCGCGGGGGTGAGCGCAAAATGCGGGCGGCGCCGGATCAGGCTGTGGCCGACCAGCCATTCGATCTTCTGGATCTGCTGGCTGAGCGGCGGCTGGGCGATCCCGAGCCGCTCGGCCGCGCGTCCGAAATGGCGCTCCTCGGCAAGCACGGCGAAGTAACGGAGCTGGCGCAGCTCGAGCTGGTTCATACGGTCAGGATATGACTTTGGCACGATTTCGATATTAGACGCTATGACGGCTCCCGGCTAGACGTTCAGCTCCAGTCCGTTCGTAGGTGTTCGTGCATGCGTAAATTGTTTCCCGCCAAGGCCGCCCGCTTCGCCCTGCTCTGCCTGATCGGTGTGGCCGCCGGCGCCCAGGCGCTCGTGATCCGCCACGACCGGCCGGACGAGCGCTACCGCCGCTCCGCCCCCACCCTCGCCGGCTATTGCCAGCTGAACGCGCCCGACGGCGCCGGAATCCTCGTCCGCCCCGACTGGATCCTGACCGCAGCCCACCTCACCGGCGACCTCGCCAAGGGCCACGCGGTCAGCTGCAACGGCGAAGGGGGCGAGGTCGACCGGATCGTCGATCACCCGGGCTGGAACGGCAAGAAGAACGACATCGCCCTCCTCCATCTCGCCGCGCCCCTGCGCTTGGCCCGCCCTGTCGAGATTTGGCGCGGCAAAACCGCGGTCGGCCAGGAGCTGAAACTGGTCGGCCATTATCAAAGCGGCACCGGCCTCACCGGCTCCACCAGTCAGGCGCCGCTGGCGCTGCGCGAGGGCACCAACCGCGTCAGCGGGGTCGACGACGCCTGGATTCGCTTCGTCATGGACGCGCCCGACTCGCCGACCGTCACCGACCTGGAGGCGGTGAGCGGCTCCGGCGACAGCGGCGCGCCGGCCTGGGCGGAGGTCGGTGGTAAGGCCTATGTCGTCGGAATCGGCTCCCACAGCAGGGACCTGAACGGCAATGGACGCGAACCAGATTATGGCGACGAGGACGTCTATGCGCGCGTCGCCGCCTATGCGGCCTGGATCGACCGGACGGTCAAGGCCCCCGCAGCCGCCGCGGCTCCGCCGACCGCGCTGTCGGATGCCTCCTGCGGCCCAGGCAGCGCGAAGATGATGATCCTCGGCACTTATCATTTCAACAATCCGGGCCTCGACAGCCGCAACCTCGAGGCCGACGACGTCCTCTCGGCGCGGCGCCAGCGCGAGCTCGAGGATCTGGCGAACCGCCTCCTCCGCTTCGCGCCGACCAAGGTCATGGTCGAAGCCCCGTACCGCGACGCAGGCACTATCGCCGCCTACCGCCAATACCTCCTCGGGACGCACAAGCTGAGCCGCAACGAGACCGAGCAGATCGGCTTCCGGGTCGCCAAACTGGCGCATCTTCCCGACATCACCCCGATCGATTTCGAGATGCGGATGAGCGGCCTTCGCCCCGACGAACTCGACGACCTATGGACGCCGCCACCGGCGCCGGCCGCCCCCAGCGCCGTCCCCGACCCGGCTCTGGCGGAGGATCAGCGCTTGCTCGAAACGCTTCCGCTCCACCTCTTCCTCGCCCGCCGCAACGCGCCGGCGCAGATCGAGGCCGACCACGCCGGCTATATGGAACTCCTCCAGCCAGACCCGGCGACGCCCGCCCTCTACGAGCGGTCGGACCGGCTGGTAAACTGGTATAAGAGGAATTTCAGGATGTTTGCGAACATCGCCCGCGAGACCCGCTTCCCGGACGACCGGGTGCTGGTGCTGGTGGGTAGCGGGCACCTCAAGATCCTCGGCGACCTTGCCAGGCAAGCCGATTATTTCTGCCTGGTGCCCGCGCTCGACCTGCTGGGCTGATCCCTACAGCGTCGCGTGGACCGTCGCGACGGCCTTCACCACCGCCGCGATGCGCGCCGCGGTCTGGATGACTTCCGCCTTGACGCCGTGCTGCTGGAGGACCCGCTCGTGGCTGTCGATGCACATGCCGCAGCCGTTCATCGCGCTGACGGCGAGGCTGAACAGCTCGAAATCGTCCTTCTCGATGCCCGGATTGCCGATCACGTTCATCCTGAGCCGCGCCGGCAGGGTGCCATATTCCGGGTTCGAGGCGAGGTGGACGAAGCGGTAATAGACGTTGTTCATCGCCATGACGGCCGCGGCCGCGCGCGCGGCGTTGGCGGCCTCGTTGCTGAGCTTGCCTTCCACTTCCGCCTCGGCGGCGGCGACGATCGGCCGGTAGCCGCTGCCGTGCGCGCAGGCGAGGAGGAGGCCGTATTTGCGCTGGTCGCCAAGGGTCTGGTCGTTGAGGATCGAGCCGATGTTGAGCCGGAGGTCCTTGGCATAATCCGGCAAGGTCTCGGCGAACTGCTTGAGTGACATGGGAAATTTCCTTGTGCTGGATCGAAAAGGGGCGCGGAAACCGCAGTCTCCGCGCCCCTTCCCGCGAGGTACCTGAAGCCGCGGCCCGGGGGGTTAGGCCGCCGGCTTCAGAACCTCCTGGCCTTCCTGCCAGTTGCAGGGGCACAGCTCGTCGGTCTGAAGCGCGTCGAGGATGCGCAGGGTCTCCTGCGGGTTGCGGCCGACGTTGAGGCCGTTCACCGTGACGTGCTGGATGACATTGTCCGGATCGACGATGAAGGTCGCGCGATAGGCGACGCCGGCCTCCTCGGCGATGATTCCGAGGGCGTTGGTCAGCTCCTTCTTGTTATCCGCGATCCAGGGGAAGTCGGCGGCGGCGAGCCGCTCGTCGGACTTGCGCCAGGCGTAGTGGACGAAATCGGTGTCGGTCGAGCCGCCGATCAGGACGGCGTCGCGATCCTCGAAATCGTCCTTCAAGTCGCCGTAGCCGATGATCTCGGTCGGGCAGACGAAGGTGAAGTCCTTCGGCCAGAAGAAGACGATCTTCCACTTGCCGTTCGTCTGGGCGAGGTCGAGCGTCTCGCCTGCGGGCAGCTCGCCGCCCTGCTGGACGGGAACGGTGATGGCGGGGAATTTGTCACCGACGGTGAGCATGTGCAGTCTCCTATGGGCTGGGTGAATCTCTTGTGCAGTGCAGCATCTAGGGTGCTGGCTCTGATCATTCAAGCGATCTATAGCGATCATATTGATTGGAAATTTCGATCACTATGACGACGCATCGACCGACGATCCGGCAGCTCGAATATCTGGTGGAGCTCCGCCGGCAAGGCCATTTCGGCCGTGCCGCCGACGCCTGTTACGTCACGCAGTCGACCCTCTCCGCGGGGATCAGGGAGCTGGAGGCACTGCTCGGAGTCACGCTGGTCGAACGGACCCGGCGGGTCGTGCGGTTTACGGCGCTGGGTGAGCGAATTGCCGAGAAAGCCGTCCTCGTGCTTCGGGAGGCCGAGGAGCTGGCGGAGATGGCGCGGGCCGAGGGGCAGCCACTCCACGGCGATTTGCGCATGGGCGTCATCCCGACGATCGCACCTTTCCTGCTTCCGACCATGTTGCCGAGGCT
>VBAE01000022.1:0-5088 GCA_005882415.1 Alphaproteobacteria bacterium
CGATGGGTCGAGCTCGGCAGAGGGCGGAGCCGCGGTCTGGCCGTGCGCGGGCGCGATAAGCGCAAGCCCCAGTCCGGCCGCGCCGGCGAGCCGAAATCCTCCCCGCAAAATCATGCGACTAGCTGTACCCAGCGCGCCTGAACGGCGCCAGTCCGCCAACAGAATGAATGCCGGCGCTAAATTCTAATGAACCGAGCCGCGAACCTCGTCGTTGCTCAGCGAGGCAATGACTCGCTCGATCTGCCGCCAATGGCAGAAGCGCAGGACATTGCCAGCATCCCGGCTGGTCTCGGCACGCACCGCCGCCTCCAGCCCGGCATTGTCGCCATAGCGGTCGATAAGGTCGGAGGCATCGGACAGTGCGGCCCGGCCGGCGATATAGGGTGCGTCCATGACCGTCCCTTAGCCCGTCGCGCCTTTCGCGACTGCCGACAGGTGTCGTCAACACGGCGTTGACCATATTTGTCTCTCGGCATGGCGCGACGCATGAATCCCTGCCAATGGCCCCGAATGACCAAGGGCAAACCGATCGCCGGTGGCTTTTTCCTGTTCGCGCTGATCACGATCGGGTTCGTGTGGGGCGCCGCGACCGGCCAGGCTATGCGCGGTGTTTTGCTGGGCACGGCGGTTGGCGCCGCGGTCGCACTGCTCCTGTGGTTGATCGACCGCCGCCGCCGCTGACTCTCAGTCGATCTTCCGTCCGGCCCAGATCACCCTTCCGACACAATGGATTTCGGCCAAGCTGCAATCGGGCCAGTCGGGATAGGCCGGGTTGTCGGACTGGACCGTGACGCGGCTGCCGATGGGGTTGAGGGCCAGGCGCTTGACCAACAGAGCATCGTCGATGCGCAGCACGTAGATGCCGTCGCGCAGGCCTTCGAGCGTATCGCCGGAATCGACCAGGATATCGTCGCCGGCATTCAGCGTCGGAGCCATGGAATCGCCTTCGACGCGAATGATGGACAGGCCACTCGCGGGCGTCGACGTCAGTGCCTTGAGCCAGCGCCGCGACGCGGGCGACACTGACCAGGTCGCCGGCCCGAACGACTTCCGGACCACCCAGCATCGCCTCCGGAATCGCCAGATAATCGGCCAGCTTGCGCCGATCGTCCTCACCGAGGCGCTTGGGCACGCCGCGCCGGATAAACTGCTGGATGTAGGCGGGATTCTTATTGAGCAGCCGTGAGAGGCCGGCAAAATCCTCGCCCCGTTCGACGCACAGCCTTTCCAACACACTTCGCGGATCGGTTAACATGATGGACTCCTAAATCTAGGTTAATCCCTAGACAAGTGGCGTTATTATACTTGACATACCCAGATAAATTTGGCACCTGTTGCCAATGGCAAGCAAACTTTCATCGAAGCACCTTCACAACGAAGACGAGGCATTTGCCTATGTAGAGGCGCGCGTGTGGCCCAACGGCCCCGTGTGCCCGCACTGTGGCGGCGTCGAGCGCATCAGTAAGATGCAGGGCAAATCGACCCGCAAGGGCCTCTACAAGTGCTACCAGTGCCGCAAGCCGTTCACCGTTCGCATGGGCACGATCTTCGAAAGCAGCAAAGTGCCGCTGCACGTCTGGCTTCAGGCAATCTTCCTGATCGCCGGCAGCAAGAAGGGCATCAGCTCCAATCAGCTAGCCAGCATCCTTGGCCTGACCGTCAAAACCGCATGGTTCCTGTCGCACCGTATTCGCGAGGCAATGCGCGAAGGCGACCTGGCCCCGTTCGGCCAGGGCGGTGGCGCAGTCGAGGTCGGCGAAACCTATATCGGCCGCAAGAAGGGTATGCCGATCCGCGGTGCCTACCATCACAAAATGGCCGTGCTTGGCCTAGTCGACCGCGAAACCGGCAAAGCCCGCCTCTTTCACGTCGACAAGGCTTCCGGCGCGAACATTCAGCCGATCGTTCTTGAGAACCTGTCTCGCGAAGCGCGCCTGATGACCGACGAAAACTACATGTATCGCCGCATCGGTCGCGAGTTTGCCGAGCATTCAGCCGTGCATCACTACAACAAGGAATATGTGCGCGGCGACGTTACGACCAATACCGTTGAAGGCGCTTTCAGCATTTTCAAGCGTGGTATGCGTGGCGTCTATCAGCATTGCGCCGAGAAGCACCTTCATCGCTACCTTGCCGAGTTTGAGTTTCGTTACAGTCATCGTCTGGCGCTTGGCGTTGATGACACCGCCCGTGCCGACAAAATCCTGTCCGGCATCGTGGGCAAGCGCCTGACTTATGAAAGGGCTGGTGCGCGGTAATGCCGAAAAAGAAGCACCCCGAGACACCGGAGGAGCAGAGCAAGCGGTTTCAGGCGGAGGTCGAAAGGCTTATCGCCGCTGGCGAACTCGACCCCGAAAAGGCGGACGCCACGCTCGACGCGTTAGTAAGGAAGGGCGCGAAAGATCAGGCGTGAATCAAGATGCGCTCGCCGATCTCTTGGCCCTCGTGCCGAACGGTAATCTCCACCTCTGAGTGAAGGCTGGTGATCGCCTTAATCAGACGCGCGGCGCTGAAATCGCGAAACCGTCCACGGAGCACCCGAGAGAGGTCAGGCTGACTAATGCCGGTAAGCTGAGCGGCGGCAGTTTGGGTAAGACCAACCTCAGCCATGATGCACGCGAGCTTTGAAACAAGGCCCGCCTTGAGCTTGTGTTCTTCGGCCTCGGGCATGCCGAGATCAGCGAAAACGTTGCCGCTGCTGCGCTCAAAAGCGACCTTAGCCATTGCTTGTCTCCTTCTGCCACTCAGCATACATTTTCTCAGCCGCTTGCAGCCTCGTTCGAATCTTCTCGATATCGGCTTTCGGCGTTTCAATTCCCTTCTTTGACTTCTTCTGGAACGCATGCAGGGCAAAAACCGCCCCATCAAACTTCACCGTGTAAACGGCTCGATACGTGTCCCCGTCGAAGTCATCGACCACTTCCAAAACACCACCCTTGAAGCCCTTAAGAGACTTCGCGTCCGGGTGCTTTCCGCCTTCCTGGGCAATGCCTAATGCGTAACCCATCACGTCGAGGACATCTGGCGGAAACGCCATTAAATCCTTTTTGCAGGACGCAACCCAGAAAAGCGGCTTCTCGTCACTCGCCACAACACCAATATGGTGGAACTGACATAGTACGTCAATCGCTAACAGCCGATGAACGGGATTCACAAAGAAAGGCGGCGGTGCTATGAACACCGCCGCCGGTTAGTGCACCTAGCCTGCATCGAGGTCGCCGCCCTGGCCGGGGTTTGGCGTCCTCTCTTGCATTAGCCCGTACCGCGTCCGCAGGCATTTAACGCGGCTAGAGCAACCCTCCTGATGGTCATCGTTCGCCTCCTCTCATGCTTGAGAAGATGCCAACGGTTGAATTGCACGGCAATTTGAACGGCTCATTGAACTAGAATTGCACGAACTCTCCCGTTCAATTGGTGGACTTTGGCACTTTACCGGGGTTTTTTGGACCGCGTATTGTACGGAAGATGTTCCAAAACCAGTCCCGAGGTACCTTCTTATCGTAGTATAGTGCTACTGCGCGCCTATGGGCTTCGCGCTCGCTGATGTTGGGCCATGCCGCCAGCGCGAACTCGCTGAATCGACGCGCCTCGGGACCGGACAAGTTCGGACGCTTGTCGATTTCGGGTGGTGGGGTGGGAGCGCCCTTTGGTTGATCCTTTGCCGAGGCAATGTCCGCTTCGAGTTCGGCCTTGGGAATTATCCGCAAGACTTCACAGTTTTGCAAAGCCACACCGCCGCCAGATGCAACCTTCATGATCTGCCCTTGGGCAAGGAGGCCGTCGCTCTTGTTGAGTTCGAGCGGTCGCTGATCCTCTCTCGGGAAAAAGAGGGCAATCATCCTTTGGGGGTCCGCACAATAGAGTGAAACGAGCGTATCAAACCCAGGCTCGTTGACGGTTACGTTCACTACGACGCCCCTAACCCTGAGCCATTTGTCGACAAAGGGGGCGATGGCGATCTTCGCTTGCGCATCGGTAAGGCCGACCAATTTTCCTGCCAGCGTTTCCAGCGTTTCGTCTTCGACGAAGTCTTTAGCCTGAGAAACAACCGCGCTGGTCGGGTCTGGCGGCTCGGGCAATTTGGCCCGCGAACCTATACTTTCAGGGTGGAATCGAATGTCGAGCATTCGAACTTGGACCTGCCCTTGGAAAAAGTTCTGGTCGCCAGCACTCCAGAAATAATCTTCCCCCCAATCGTCGCATTGGCTCCAGAGGGACTTGGGGACCGGGCTGAAATCTATCCGCTTGCCGCCGATGTCTTCGTTCTGGCTACGGCTTGGATAACACCTGTCTTCAGCCGCGACATGATCCAGCGTTGAGCCGCGGCCTCTTCCCGATAGGCGGGCTGGATCAGTTCAAGGGCGGTCGCTGGCATCAGCCAGTCGTGGTTGAACTCTTCTTCAGTCGGTGGCTGCCATTCGTCCGCCATCGGCGGTGGGTATGTATTCTATAACATCGCCAGACAAGTAGGAATTGCGTTGGAATTTAACGTGCCGCCGAGTCGCCCCGGACAAAAGGACTACGCGCGTGCAACTGCTCCGCCAGGTAGAAAAAATTCCTTCGCATCACTGACATACCTCCAACCCGCTTCGGCCGTGAAGCGATGGGTGATCCTCGCTTCGTATTCGACCTTCGCAACGGCCGCGAGCCGCGGCCCGCAACCGTCCGACGCGTTCTTGCCTTCCTTGAGACCGTGCAGTGAAGGGCCTGTGCTTGTCCCGTGCCGCATCGGGACTGGTGAGGGCCATGCTGGCGCCTGATCTGGACTCTGCTCATAGGATTTTACTTACCGGCATCCGGTCGGTCGATTGGCAGTCCCTGACCTTCGCTGGCGAACGCCACGAGATCGACTTCAGATTTGCCGGACCGAATGCCCGCGCCGTTGCCGAACAGTTCCTCGTCGGCCTGGCAGACGCGGAATTTTGCATAAGCGGACACATCGTGGCCGATATTGCCGGAACGATCGCGGCAAAGGACGGAATTGAATCCGTTTCGGTTGCAATCGAGGCGCTGACGATCAGCGAGAATTAGCGAAGCGCATTCTTGAGCTCCGCAAGGGCGTGATGAAGCTCCGCGGTCGCATCGGGA
>VBAE01000022.1:5293-7671 GCA_005882415.1 Alphaproteobacteria bacterium
AGGGAGGCGCAGAAACCCAAAATCCCCGCAGCACATGCCGCTGCGAGGCCCGCCAGTTGATAAACCGAGTAAGCCACAGCGCAGGCAAACAGGCTTGCGGCCGAATGATCGACCGTCCGGCTCAGCCAGTTTTTGCCCGCGTCCATGCCTGCCGGATAACAGCAAAAGCTTTCCAGCCGGTTTCGCTGCTAGCTCTCAAGCAAGCGGATCAGCGCTTCGGTAAAATCCGGCACGTCCTGTGGCTTGCGGCTGGTGACGAGATTGCGGTCGACGACCGCGGACTGATCGATAATCGTCGCGCCAGCGTTGCGCAGATCCGTCGCGATTGACGGCCAGCAGGCGATTGTTCGTCCGCGCAACAGGTCCGCTTCCGCCAACAACCATGGTCCGTGGCAAATTGCAGCGACCGGCTTCCCGGCGGCGGCAAAGGCCTGGATCAGCGCGATTGCCGGCCCGTGCGTCCGCAGGCTGTCCGGATTGCGCACGCCGCCCGGCAGGACCAGCGCGTCATAATCCTCTTCCCGTGCATCGACGATGGTCAGGTCCGGCCGGATCGTTTTTCCCGGATCGTCCATGATGGTCGCCTGGATCGGTGTCCGAGCCGGGGAAGCCAAGCTGACCTCGGCCCCTTCCCCCAGCAGCAATGCGCGAGGACCGAACAATTCGGACTCCTCGAACCCGTCCGTGGCCATGATCAAAATGCGCTTGCGGGTGAGTCTTGCCATCGATCGCTCCGGAACATGCAGGGTTGGCGCACATTGAGGCGCAATGCTTCGTCACAGCAGCGATACCGAGCCGGGCATTACGCGCAAGCGCATTGGGCGCGCGTGGGGCTATTTCGATGCCCGCGGCAAGCGCATCACCGATCGCGACGAAATCGACCGGCTCAATGCCGTCGGCCTGCCGCCGGCCTATACCGACGCCTGGTTTTGCGCCGATGCCAACGGCCATTTGCAGGCGACGGGGATCGATGCCCGCGGCCGCAAGCAATATCGCTACCACGCCGACTTCCGGGCGAAGCGGGACACCGCCAAGTTCGACGGCCTGCTCGACTTCGGCAAGAAACTGCCGAAGCTGCGCGGCCGGGTCGAGCGCGACCTCAAGCGCCGTGAGCTCAGCCGCGAAGCGGTCCTGGCCGCCGTCGTTCGCCTGCTCGACACGCAGTATATCCGCATCGGCAACGAACAATATGCGCGGGATAACAAGAGCTTCGGCGCGACCACCCTGCGCACGCGCCACCTGAAGCGCACCGGCCACGGCCTGATGATGCGCTTCACCGGCAAGCACGGCATCGTCCACGAGGTGAAGATCACCGATTCCAATTTGAAGCGGATCTGCAAGCGCTGCCAGGACCTGCCCGGCCAAATGCTGTTCCAATATGTTAACGGCGACGGCGAGCCGAAACCGATCACGTCCGGCGACGTCAACCACTACATCAGGGAAGCGACCGGCGGCGATTTCACGGCCAAAGATTTTCGCACCTGGGGAGCGACGGTGATCGCCTTCAACGAGTTGCTCAAGAAGGCCGAGCACGCCCGCCTCAGCGTCAAGTCGATGATCGAGCCGGTGGCCGAAGCGCTCGGCAATACGGAAGCCATGAGCCGCAAGGCCTATGTCCATCCCCGTCTGATCGAGGACCTCAAGGACGACCCGCGCGACCCGCTTGATGGAATGGACCGGCCCCGCGCCCGCAAGCGCCTGTCGAGCGCGGAAGTCGGGCTGCTCGCCTATCTGGCGAAAAGCGGCCGGCGCCGACGCAAGGCGAAGCGATCCTCGGCTGCTTGATTAGCCCCCGCCGGCCCGCCATGACGGCCGCGATGGACGTCAACAGCGACCCGATCCGGCCGACCCAGTCGGTTATCTCCTGGATAATCGCTAACCGCGAAGCGATGACGGTCGGCGCGCTTGTCGCCGCGGCCATCGTCGCGGTGATGCTGGTTGCCCGACTGATCGGCCGGCGCATGGTCGCGCGCGAGACCGAGGGCCAGCACCTCGGCTGGCACAGCGTCATCGGCCGCGTCCTCGCCAAGACCAGCATCCTGTTCATGGTCATGGCGGCGATCGACATCGTCGCCACTTACACCCGGCTGCCGCCCCGGGCGCAGCGGCTGGTCGACATCGGCTTCACCATTGCCTTCGCCCTGCAAGGCGCGATCTGGGCGCGCGAGTTGATCCTGGCGCTGATCGCCCGCCGCACCGGCGAAAGCGCTGAGTCCACGCTCGGCAATGCGACCGCAATAATTCGGGTGCTGGTCAGCGTTGCTTTGTTCGCGCTGGCGATCGTCGTCATCCTCGACAATCTCGGGGTCAACGTCACGGCTTTGGTCGCCGGCCTCGGCATTGGCGGCATTGCCATCGGCCTCGCCGCGCAGGGCATT
>VBAE01000079.1 GCA_005882415.1 Alphaproteobacteria bacterium
CGGCAGAGGGGGGAAATCCTTCGCCAGCGGTCTCACCGAAAGGGGTCAGACGCTAGTGCGTCGCCTTCGGATGGTAGCGCTACCATCCATCTTCCCAACGCTCTTCGCCAGTTTTTACGAGCTTCCAGGCGGCCGTTCGCGGTCGCCTGAGGGCATATGTGATTATCGGCGTCTGGGGTCGAGGCTGCGGCCGAATTGGGAGATGATGAATGGTTCGAGTGGATCACGCGGTGTCGGCCAAGGCCCGCCTGCTTCAGGGCGGCGCATCCGCGATCGTGATGGGCATGTTCCTTGCCGCGGCTCCTGCCGCCGCTTACGCGCAGGACCAGGCGGCTGCGGCCCCTGACGCTACTCCGCCGCTGAGCGCGCAGACCGGGGCCGCCGCCTCGACCGCGACCGCCGCGGACGCCGACGCGCCCGACGATGCCGATACCATCATCGTCACCGGCCAGCGCCGCGCTCTCCAGACCTCGCAGGGCATCAAGCGCAACGCCGACACGGTCGTCGACTCGATCACCGCCACCGACATCGGCGCCTTCCCGGACAAGTCGGTCGCCGAGGCGCTGCAGCGCGTCCCCGGCATCACCGTCAACCGCTTTGCCGCGACTAGCGACACCGCCCACTTCTCGGCCGAGCCGTCGGGCGTCATCGTCCGCGGCCTTCCGCAGGTCCGTTCCGAGTTCAACGGCCGCGACACGTTCAGCGCCAACTCCTCGCGCGGCCTGAGCTGGGGCGACATCACGCCGGAGCTGATGGCCGGCGTCGACACCTACAAGAACCAGACCGCCGAGATGATCGAGGGCGGCATCGCCGGCTCGATCAACCTTCGCACACGCGTTCCGTTCGATGCGCCGGGGCAGTTGATCCAGGGTGCCGTCAACATCAACTACAACGACCTGTCGAAGAAGTTCACGCCGGACTTCAACGTCTTCTACAGCAATCGCTGGGAGACGGGCGCCGGCGAGTTCGGCCTGATGGCCAACTTCGCTTATTCGCAGGTGATCACCGCGTCGCAGGGCATCCAGTATGGCCGCGCCGCGATCATCGACAACGGCTTCGGCCCGACCGGTCCGGCGACCGCCTATATGCCGGCCTCGGTCAACTTCCTCGACAACCAGTATAACCGCAAGCGGCAGGGCATCGCCGCCGCCGCCCAGTGGCGCAACCTCGACCACACCATGCTCCTGACCGCGCAGTACAACCGCTCGGTCTACAAGAATAAGTGGCAGGAGCGTTCGTTCGGCTCGTTCGGCATCGGGCCGGACCTCTACGGCTTCAACGTCCGCACCCGCGTCGTCGGCAATGGCGGCAACCTGCACGACCGCATTCCGGTGCCGGCCGCCGGCACCCCCGCCTTCACCTTCGACGAGGACGGCAACTTCCAGTCGGGCGTGGTCACCCGCTCGAACGCGGAAAACTCCATGTGGTGGGGCGCTCCCGACGCGAACCCGGGCTTCGGCGTCAACGAGGCCGGCCAGCCGATGTTCAACGCCTGCTACAACTGGGGCGGCTCGGCGGGTTGCGAGCGCGATGCCAACGGAGTCGCCCATTACGGCGTCGACGTCGGCACCGGCAGCCGCGTCAACCAGAACCGCAACATGACCCAGGATTTCGGTCTCAACTTCAAGTGGGACGCGACCGACCGCCTGCACTTCAACTTCGACGGCCAATATGTCGACTCGACCGTCGACAATTACGACATCTCGGTCGAGCATCACTCCTTCGCCAATGTCGGCTTGGATGCGACCGGCAAATATCCGCGCATCACGCTCGGCGATCCGAGCAACATCAACCAGTCGCCGGGCGGTCTCGCCAATGCAAACAACTGGTATCTGCGCTCGGTCATGGACCATCTCGAGGCGAGCGAGGGCACCCAGTGGGCGTTCCGCGGCGACATGGAATATGACATCGGCACCACCTGGCTCGACTCGATCAAGGTCGGCGCCCGCTATGCCGATCGCGACCAGACCGTGCGCTGGAGCACCTACAACTGGGCCAACGTCGCCAACACCTGGACCGACAGCGAGCTCAACCAGCACAGCTGGAACCTGGACAGCTACAAGCCCTTCGGCGCCTTCAAGGGCTATCCGCAGGGCATGTTCGAAATCTCCGAGTTCGGCGAGCCGTTCTTCGGCGGTTCGCTCGGCTCCTTCCCGTTCGTTCCGTTCGATGCGCTCAACGCGCACCGCGCCGACGAATATAATCGCAGCCTGATCGGAATCGGCGAGTTCACGCCGATCTGCCAGCGCGCCGCGGAGCTTCCGGACAGCTGCTTCATCGACAACGAGATCGCGGACGTGTCCGAGACCGTGAAGTCGGCTTATGCGATGGTCCGCTTCGGCGGCCGCGACGCCAAGATCGGCAACGTTCCGGTGTCGGGCAATTTCGGTCTTCGCTACGTCAACACCAAGAACGTCAGCTCCGGCTTCCTTCGCTATCCGGTGAACAATTACGACTTCACCCAGTGCGACGGGCTTCCGCCGGTAGTCCCGCCGGGCAGCCCGACTCCGCCGGTGCCGCCGATCAACGATCCGGCGCAGTGCTACCTCTCCGCGCAGGACCTCGCCTTCATCAACGGCGGCGGCGTCGCCTGGCTGCTTCGCTTCGCCGCGTCGCGGGCGATGTCGCGGCCGGACATCGGCCTCTTGAAGAACTTCCTGTCGGTGAGCGCGGGCCTTCCGAACGCAACGGATCCGACCGATCCGCGCTGGGTGAAGGACTCGACCGGCAAGGTCGTCGGGGTCAACCCGACCTACGAGGCGAGCGCGTACAACCCGTATCTCGCCCCGACCACCGCATGGCAGTTCGACGTCAGCATCGAGAATTACTTCGCCAACGTCGGCTCCTTCTCGCTGGCGGCGTTCTACAAGACCTTCCAGAACTACATCCAGTACGGCTCCTACACGACCACCGTGTCGCGTGACGGGATCGATCGGGACGTGTTCGTCCGGGGTCCGATGAACGGCAAGGGCGCGAAGATCAAAGGCTTCGAGATCGCCTATACCCGCTATTTCGACTTCCTGCCCGAGCCGCTCAACGGCTTCGGCATCCAGGCGAACTACACCTATGTGTCGAACAGCGGCATTCCGAACGCCAACCTCACCCCGGTGGGCAGCACCGGCCAGGTGACCAACGCCGGCAATGCGGGCACCGCCCTCAACCCCGGCGCCCTCGAAGGCCTGTCGAAGCACAGCTTCAACCTGGTCGGGATGTACGAAAAGGGCCGGATCGCAGCGCGCCTCGCCTACAATTGGCGCTCCGAGTTCCTGGTCACCGCGGTCGATTGCTGCGTCTACCTGCCGGTGTGGCAGCGTCCCTCGGGCTTCCTCGACGGTTCGATCCGCTTCCGCGCGACCGACAATATCGAGATCAGCGTCCAGGGTTCGAACCTGCTCAACACCAAGACCAAGCTCCAGACCCAGGTCACCGACGAGGATTCGCCGGAGGGCAAGCGGATCCTGGTGCCGAACGGCTGGTTCCAGAACGACCGCCGCTTCGTCTTCGGCGTCCGCGTCCGCTACTGATCGGCCGCGACAGGGAAAGAGGGGAGGCGCTGACGATGGCGGCGCCTCCCCTTTCCTTTGCCTGCATTCTCCCTCTCCCCGGCGGGGAGAGGGTTGGGGTGAGGGGGTGCTGAGTCAGAGGGTAGCTTCGGAAGCCGAACCCCCTCACCCTACCCTCTCCCCCCTGGGGAGAGGGGATTGGTAATTGCACCGGCCCTGAGAATGTCCGTAAAGTCTGATCCACGCTTTTCCGCTTCCTCAAACGGTGCACCTGCTTCGATGACTGAACCGGCCCCGCTCGAGATCGTGATCGTCGGCGGCGGCACCGCGGGCTGGATGGCCGCGGCCGCGCTCGGTTCGCTGCTGCCGCCAGGCCGCTGCAATATCCGGCTCATCGAGTCCGAGGAGATCGGCACCGTCGGAGTCGGCGAGGCGACGCTGCCGCATATGAAGAGCTTCAACGACGCGATCGGAGTCGACGAGGCCGAGATGATGCGGCGGACCAGCGGCACCTTCAAGCTCGGCATCGACTTCGTCGACTGGGGCTTCAAAGGCTCCTCCTACGTCCACCCCTTCGGGATCCACGGCAATCCGGCGGCGGGGAACAGCTTCCACCACCATTGGCTGCGCGCGCTTCAGGCCGGCGAGGCGGCGCCGATCGAGGATTATTCCTTCGCCATCGTCGCCAGCCGCCGCAACCGCTTCGCCTTCCCGGCCGAGGACAAGACGGCGATCGAGTCGACCTTCAGCTACGCCTATCATTTCGACGCCAGCCTCTACGCCGTCTTCCTCCGCGAATTCTCCGAGGCGCGGGGCGTCAAGCGGACCGAAGGCAAGGTGCTGGAGGTGGTGTGTGACCCGGAGAGCGGCGATGTCGCCTCGCTCCGCCTGGAATCGGGGGAGATCGTCGCCGGCGACTTCTTCGTCGACTGCTCGGGCTTCCGCTCGCTGATCCTCGGCCAGACCCTCGGCGTCGCGTTCGAGGAATGGACGAAGTGGCTGCCCTGCGACCGCGCGTTCGCGGTGCCGACCCAGCGCCAGGGCGAGCTTACCCCCTACACCCGCTCGACCTGCCGCGAGGCGGGGTGGCAGTGGCGGATTCCTCTGCAGCACAGGACCGGCAACGGCTACGTCTTCTCGAGCGGCTTCATCGGCGAGGACGAGGCTGCGGCGAGCCTGATGGCGAATCTCGACGCGCCGGCGCTGGCCGAGCCGCGGATGCTTCGCTTCAAGGCCGGGCGGCGGGCGAATTCGTGGGAGCGCAACTGCCTCGCCCTCGGCCTCGCCTCGGGCTTTCTCGAACCGCTGGAATCGACCAGCATCTACCTCGTCCAGATCGCGATCATGAACCTCATTGCGCTTCTTCCGGACCGGAAGGTCGATCCCGCCCTGCGCGAGGAATATAATCGCCGGCAGGACCTCGAATATGAGCGGATCAGGGACTTCCTGATCCTTCATTACCACGCCACCAGCCGCGACGATTCCGAGCTCTGGCGCTATTGCCGGGCGATGGAGGTGCCCGACAGTCTCAAGGCCAAGATCGAGATGTTCCGCCACCGCGGCTATATCGAACATTATAAGGACGGGCTGTTCACCCCGCCGAGCTGGCTCAGCGTCTATCTCGGCCAGGGGATCGCGCCGGAGGGGTACCATCCGATGGCGGAGGGGATGCCGATCGAGCGGCTGACCGCCGACCTCCGAACCCTTCGGGAGGAGATCAGCCGGGGGGTGGATGCGATGCCGGCCCATGGCGAGTTCGTCGAGCGCTATTGTCCGCATCCCGCCGCTCCGTCCGAAATGTCGGCGTCGGAGGCGCGGCTTTGACCCGCAAGGCCGAACGGGTGGTGGTGGTCGGGCGCGACGCCGCGCTCTGGATCGTCGCAGCCTCGCTTCAGAGCGCCTTCGGCCGCTCCGGCGTTCGGGTGGACGCGATCGAGCTGCCGTCCTTGCTGCAGGAGGTCGACGTTTATGCGGCGGTGCCGTCGCTCGGCGCTCTGCACAAATTGCTCGGGATCGAGGAATCGGTGCTTCTCGCCGCCTGCGCGGGCGTGCCGATGGTCGGCCAGCGTTTCTCCAATTGGGCCAAGTCGAGCCCGCCTTTCCTGCACGGCTACGATGTCGAGCGGACGCCCGGCGGGGACGTCACTTTCTTCCAATATTGGGTTAAGGCGCGGCTCGAGGGGCTGAAGGTCGGCTTTGAGGAATTCTCGCTCGCCGCGGTCGCGGCGAAACAGGGGCGGGTGCCGTTCACCGAGGACGATCCCAACCCGTCGGCGGCGAGCCATGGCTATCATCTCCATGCCCGCGGCTATGCGGCGCTTCTGAAGCAGCTCGCCGGGCGGGCCGGGGTACGCCACCGGCGAGGCAGGGTCGCGGGCGTCGAGCGCGACGGGGAGCGGATCGCACGGGTGACGCTCGACGACGGCGAGGCGCTTGAGGCGGACCTGTTCGTCGATGCCTCCGGGACCGAGGCGGTGCTCGCCGGGCCGGCGAATTCGGACAATTTCGAGAGCTGGCGGCAGTGGCTGCCCTGCGACTCCACCCTCGCCGCCTCGGCACAGCCGCTCCGCCCGGCGCCGGCGTTCAGCCAGATCTCCGCCTTCCGTGCAGGCTGGGTCGGGCTTTACCCGCTGCAGGACCGGACCGCGGTGATCGCCACCTGGGATTCCAAATCCTTCGGCGCGGCGCAGATGGTCGAGAGCCTGCCGGTCCTCTCCGGCCTCGCCATCGCCGGCGACGCGGTCGTGACGCCCTTCGAGGCCGGGGCCAGGCTGCGTCCCTGGTCCGGGAATTGCGTCGCGATCGGGGACTCGGCGATCAGCCTCGAGCCGCTCGACGCTGTGCAGCTCCACTCGGTGCACGTTGGTGTGACCCAGCTCGTCGCGCTCTTCCCGGTGGATGCGGACCGGCTGATCGAGGCCGACACCTATAACGAGGTGGTGCTCCAGCACGCGCGCAACGTGCGCGACTTCCAGGCCGCCCATTATCGGCTGAACCGCCGGTTCGATGAGCCTTTCTGGGTCGCCTGTTCGCCAGCCGGGGGCTTCCGTTGCTGTTCGAAGGGGAATCGTTCCAGGAGCAGAATTGGACCGCGATCCTGCTCGGCCATGGGGTCACCCCGGCGAGCTACGATCCGCGCGTGGACCGGGTGCCGCCGGAGGAGCATATCGCGAAGGTGCAGCAGCGGCTGCGCGAGGTGGCGATGGAGGTGAGGGCGATGCCCAACGTCGAAGAATATCTCGCCGCGATGCGGCGGCGGCAGGAATTCCAGGCCTTCTGATGCAGGATCGGGCCATCCGCAGCATCGTCATCGTCGGCGGCGGGACCGCCGGATGGATGGCCGCAGCGGCACTGGCCAAGGTGGCGGGGACCCAGAACCGCTCGATCACGCTCGTCGAGTCCGAGGAGATCGGCACCGTCGGCGTGGGTGAGGCGACGATCCCGCCGATCACCATCTTCAACCGGCTGCTCGGAATCGACGAGGACGAGTTCGTCCGCGAGACCCAGGCGACCTTCAAGCTCGGCATCGAGTTCGTCGACTGGCTGCGCGTCGGCCACCGCTATTTCCACCATTTCGGCCTGTTCGGAGCGGACCTGAAGGACGGGGTCAGCTTCGCCCATTACTGGCTGCGCTGGGTGGGGCAGGGCGGCAACCCCGACAATCTGCGCTTCAGCAGCGAGGCGGAGGCGGCACGGATGGGCAAGTTCGCCCGCGCGCGGACCAAGCGCGGCGATACGCCCAACATCAATTACGCGTTCCAGTTCGACGCCGCCCGCTATGCCGCTTTCTTGCGCCGCTTCGCCGAGAAACGCGGGGTGGAGCGGGTCGAGGGCAAGGTGGTCGACGTGCAGCAGAATGGCGAGAGCGGCCATATCGAGTCGGTCGAGCTTGCCGGCGGCAAGAGGATCGAGGGCGATTTCTTCATCGACTGCTCGGGCTTCCGGGCGCTGCTGATCGGCAAGACGCTCGGTTGCCCCTTCGACGACTGGAGCCAATGGCTGCTCGCCAACGGCGCGGTGGCGATGCCGTCGCGGCGGGACGGGGACCCGGAGCCGTTCACAAGGGTGACGGCGGTGGAATCGGGCTGGCAATGGCACATCCCGCTCCAGCACCGCACCGGCAACGGCTACGTCTTCTGCGACCGCTTCATCACGCCCGACGACGCGGCAGCCAAGCTTGCCGGGCGGCTCGGCGACACCGCGCTCGCCGATCCGCGGATCCTCCGCTTCACTGCCGGGCAGCGCAGATCCTGGGAGAAGAACTGCCTCGCCATCGGCCTCTCCTGCGGCTTCCTCGAACCGCTGGAATCGACAAGCATCCATTTGATCCAGGTCGCGATCTCGAAGCTACTCGACCTGTTCCCGGACCGGGATTTCCACCCGGCGATCCTCGACCGCTTCAACAAGGAGATGGACCTCCTCTACGTCAGCATCCGCGATTTCCTGATCGCGCATTACAAGCTGACCGAGCGGGAGGACACGCCCTTCTGGCGCTATTGCAAGCATATGGACGTGCCCGACAGCCTCGCGACCAAGCTCCATCTGTTCGAGACCCGCGGCGAAGTGCTCGCCGCCGACCACGACATCTTCCGCGAGATAAGCTGGTTCGCGGTGCTCTACGGGCAGGGTGTGGTCCCCAAAGGTTACCACCCCCTCGCCGACGCGATGAGCGACGACGATCTGAGCCTGACTCTGTCGCAGATCCGGGCGGCGATCAGGGAGCGCGTCGACAGCCTCCCGTCCCACGCGCAATTTCTGGACAGCATCGTCGGGCGTTAACGCGCCCCAGCAATCCGCGCGATGATGTCGGCGTGGGTTTCCATCGTCGAGGCGGCCTTGTGGTAGCCGGCGCGGAGGTCCGCCATGGCGCGGAGGACTTCCTCGTCCTTGAGGGAATCGAGCAGCGGGTCCCAGCTTTTGGGGATCAGGCCCTGGCCGAGCATCACCGCGGTCCAGCTGGCGAGCTCGAACAGGTCGTCATGGTAGCGGAAGAAACGGCCACGGTCGGCGAACAAGCTGAGCTTGTGGGCGAGGCTGTCCGGGACCTCCATCTCGCGCACCTGAGACCAGAAGGGGCCGGAGCGCTGGTTCACCTTATAGTGGAGGATGATGAAATCGCGGACCGAATCGTACATTTCGGAAAAGGAGCGGTTGTACTCGGCGACCGCGACGGGGTCGAAGCTGCTGTCCGGGAACAATGCGACGAGCTTCTGGATGCCGTGCTGGATCAGGTGAATAGAGGTCGATTCCAGCGGCTCTAGGAAGCCGGAGGACAGGCCGATGGCGATGACGTTGCCGGCCCAGCTCTTCGCCCGGCGGCCCGCGGTGAAGCGGATATGGTTGAAGCCGCCGATCGGCTTGCCGTCGAGGCCCTCGACCAGCAGCCGCTCGGCTTCCTCCTCCTCCATATGGGCGCTCGAATAGACATGGCCGTTGCCGATCCGGTGCTGGAGCGGGATGCGCCATTGCCAGCCGGAGGGGCGGGCGGTGGCGCGGGTGAAGGGGAGCAAGGGCTCGGTCCGCTCGGACGGGACGGCGATGGCGCGGTCGCAGGGCAGCCAGTGGCTCCAATCGTCGAACTCGACACCCATCGCCTGGCCGAGGAGGAGGGAGCGGAAGCCCGAGCAGTCGACGAACAGCTCGCCCTCCACCCGCCGGTCGTCGTCGAGCCTCACCGCGCGGACGTGTCCGGTCTCCGGATCGCGCTCGACGTCGACGATCCGCCCCTCGACCCGCTCGACCCCGCGCGCTTCGGCGTGGCGGCGGAGGAACTGGCCGTAGAGGCTGGCGTCGAAATGGAAGGCGTAAGAGAGGTCGGCGAGGGGGGAGCGGATGTCGGGCGAGGGGTGGGAGAAGCGGCCGTTGAGGCCGGCGACTGCGGAGATGGTGTAGGCGATCAGCGGGCCGACGCTGGGATGCTCGCGGTATTTGCGCCAGAGGTGGTGGAAATCGACGCCGTCATAGGTTCGCCCGATCCGCCCGAACGGGTGGAAATAGCGCTCTCCCTCCTTGCTCCAGCCGACGAACTCGATGCCCAGCTTGTAGGTGGCGCGGGTCTCGCGGATGAACGCCTGCTCGTCGAGCCCGACCTGCTTGTTGAACTCGAGGATCGGCGGGATCGTGCCTTCGCCGACGCCGACGATGCCGATGGCTTCGGATTCGATCAGCCTGATCCGGCGGCCGGGGCCGGCGAAGCGGGCGATCGCCGCGGCCGTCATCCAGCCGGCGGTGCCGCCGCCGACGATCACGACCTCGCGGATCGGTTCACCAGTCGCCATTCGAACGCGCCCTTCAGATCTTGACGATCCACTTGCGGCCGCGAAGCCACAGCATCGCCGCCCAGATGAAGGCCATGTAGAGGAGGATGGGGATGAGGGAAGCCAATTGGTCTCCGATCGTCCCGCGGGTCGCCTCGAAGGGGGCGGTGAGCAGGTCCCAGCCGACCATGTTCGCGGTTACCTCGTGAAGGACATAAGCGCCGATGGCGTTGATCCCGAAGGGGAGGGCCAGGATCGCGAGCAGCTTGGCGCCGGCGCCGCGCTCGGCGGGCGCGTCGAGCCAGAAGTGGAGCAAAGCGAGCGCAAGGGTGGCGATTCCGCAGGTGACGAGGACGAAGCTGCTCGACCAGATGTCCTTCACCACCGGGAAGACGAAGCCCCAGCCGATCCCGGCAACCAGCATCGCCGCGCCGGCGATGGCGAGGCGGCCGGAGGCGCGGCGGAGCGGGTTCGCGAGCAGATATTCGCCGATCGCGACGCCGATCAGGCAGTGGGCGATTGCCGGCAGGGTGCCGAGCAGGCCTTCCGGATCGTAGCCCTCGGGGCCTTTCACATAGAGATGGTTGCCGAGCAGGATCCGGTCGACTGCCCCGACGAAATTATGGCCGCGGATCCAGAGGTCGGTGGCGAGGCCGTCGGGCGACGGGATGAGGGTCAGCGGCCAGTAGAGGAGGAGGATGGCGGCGAGGATGGCGAGCCGCACCCTGGGTCCGCAGAGGAAGAACAGGGTCGCCGCCGCGCCGTAAGCGAGGCCGATCCGCTGGAGCACGCCGAACAGGCGCCAGTCGATCGCCTTGAAGTCGGCCATCCACCACAGATTGGAGAGGATGAAGCCGAGCAGGAACAGGCGAACAGTCCGCCAGAAGATCTTGCTGCGCTGGGCGGCGTCGAAGCCGCTTTCGTCCCGCGCCCGGCCGAGGGCGGCTGGGATCGACACCCCGACCATCATCAGGAAGGCCGGGAAGACCACGTCCGCCAGGGTCAGCCCCTGCCAATGCGAATGGAGCAGGGTTGGGAAAACCTCGGCGCGTCCGTTGATGCCCGCCGCGGAATTCACCAGGATCATGCCGGCGACGGTCAGTCCGCGCAGCACGTCCAGCGACAGCAGCCGCTCTCTCGTCGTCTCCACAGGCGTCCCCTCCCTCGTCATTCGTCGTGAAGCTCGGCGACCACGTCATAGGAATCGCCGCGATATTGAGACTGCGTGAATTCGGCCGCGCGGCCGTCGGCGAGGAAGCCGATCCGCTCGATGAACAGGCCCGGGCTCCCGGCGGCGACGCCGAGCGCCTCCGCCTGCTCCCGGTCGAAGCTCCCGGCGCGAAGCCGCTGGAGTGCGCGCACCGGCCGGTGCCCGGTTTGCTCAAGCGCCTCGTAGAGCGATTCCTTCACCGCCTCGGGGCTGGGCAGGCAGTAAGCCGGCACCGTAGACTGTTCGAGCGCCATCGACTGACCGTCGGCATAGCGCACACGGCCGAAGCGGTAGACGAGGCTCCCCGGCGAGAGGCTCAGCGCGAGCGCTTCCTCGGGCGTCACCGCGCCCGAGGAGCGGGCGATCCAGACGCTGTGCGGCTTGCGCCCGCGAAGCACCATGTCTTCGGAGAAGGATGAGAGGCGGGAGAAGCTCTTCTCCACCCGCTTGCGGCCGACGAAGGTCCCCGCGCCGCGGCGGCGGGTGAGCAGGCCTTCCTCGACGAGGGCGTCCACAGCCTTGCGCACGGTGATCCGCGACACCGCGAATTCGTCCGCCAGCGCCCGCTCGGTCGGGATCGCGTCGTCGGGCGCAACCACGCCGTCCGCGATCGCGTCGCGAAGCAGCTTCTGGAGCTGGAGGTAGAGCGGCCGCCCTTCCTCGCGCGCCAGGCCGCCGAGCGATTCACTGAGCCGCATCGGGCTCCTCCTGGAGGCTGCGGATGAGGAGATGGTCGGGCGTGTCCTGGCTGATCTCCCACACCATGATCCCGCCCGCCTGCGCGCGGGCGAGCCTGGCTTTCTCCTTGAGCGTCGGTAGGCCGTTATAGGTGATGTAGGTGCAGCCCCCGCAGCGGCTCCCGATCGTGTCGGTGAGGAGGGCGGCGTCGCCATATTCGGAGCGGATGTCGCGGAAGGAATAATTGGGTTTCGCAGCCCCGAAGCCGTAGCCGTAGAAGGGGAGGCCGAGCAGCAATTTCTCGCGCGGCACGCCGCGGTCCAGCCACAGCTTCACGTCCCGCCGCGCCTGGTCGACGGTGGCGTGCTCAGCGCCCGGCTCGCCCCAGCTCTGGCCGATGGCGTCGTAGGACATCACCCCCACCAGGTCGAAATAGGGGATGGACGCCTGCGGGATCATCCCGCCTTCGCCCGAGGCGGTGGCGCAGGTGAGGAGACGGCCCTTGGCCTTGAGGGCGGCGGAGAGTGCGGCGACGAAGGGGGTGTAGTCGCCCGCCTTGTCGATCTTGCTCAGCACGTCCCATTCGATGTCGACGTCCACCCCGTCCGCGCCGACCCGGTCGACGAGTTTGGTGAGGGCGGCGACCAGCTTGGCGCGTTTGGCGGGCGCGGTGAGCGCGGCCCAGTCGCCGGCGCATTGCGGCACGGTCCCGCCGCCGAGCGAGAGGACGAGCTTGCCGCCCGCGGCGTGGACCCTGGCCGCGAGCGCCTTCACCGCTTCGACCTTCAGCATCGTCTTGTCGCCATTGGGCGCGCAGGCGAGCCGGTCGCCGGCGATGAAGCTGCCGTCCGGACCGGGGTTGACGAAGGCCAGGGCGACATGGGTGTAGTAAGAGAAGTCGGCGCCTGCCGCGGCCTGCTCCATGCCCTTGAAAGCCGGCAGGTAGCCGAGCGCCACCTGGCGCGCCTGCGCCGTGGCGGGGAAGGCGAGGAGGGTCGCGGCGAGGATCAGTTTCAGGAGACGCGGCAACTCCTCCCCATCGCGAGATGGGGAGGGGGACCCCGTGTAACGGGGTGGAGGGGTAGATGGCGCTGAGGCTGGGAGGTTCTCGCTCGAACCTCCGACACCCAGCCTTCTACCCCTCCACCACACTGCGTGTGGTCCCCCTCCCCACCGCTTCGCGGCAGGGAGGACTCTAATACCTCTTGCTCTCATTCTGCGATGGCTAGCACGAGCCGCGGGTCCCGCAAAGCTCGGCTTTCCTTGCAAATCCGCCATTTGCGCGGCGTTGACGCTTCGCGGTGGACATGACAAATCTAGGCCACCTTATGACAAAGCTCAAACAGCTCCTCGCGCTGAGCGCGTTCGCCGCCGCCGCCGTTCCGGCCGCCGCTTCGGTCACCCAGACGGACCTGGACCGCCTCGCCGCGGGCACGGATGTCCGCTTTACCGTCGTTGCCAACAAGCCCGATAAATGCCCGAGCGGCGAGCCGAATTGCTTTCTCGCCGAGCTGCGCATCAAACTCCCGGACCGGCTCCCGGCGAAGTTCGAGGCGGATGATCTGAACCTGTACCTCAGCCTCGTCACCACGCCGCAGCAGGTCGACAGCGACCAGTTCGAGCTGGTTGGAATCAACGGCGATCTGCACGTGCTTCGGGCGAAGAAGGGCGTGCGTCTGGAGGGCGGGCGCAACTACACGGTGCGCATCTGGGGCTCCGGCCATTTCTACTCGACCTATTATGTGATGCCGAACCTTTACCTGGCCGCCGACGGCCTCGGCGCCCGGACGATCGAGGCGACGCGGCCGGTTCTGGACCCGGAGACGGGGCTTGAAACGCTGCCCTTCGTCGCGCCGATGACCGAGGAGGCGAAGCTCGCCGTCGGGTCGCCCGGCGACGAGACTCGCTGGCTGACGCCCGAGCGCGCCTTCGCCCGCTATGCCGACCATGGCGGCACCCCGACGAAGCCCGACGTCGTCATCCTTCCGACCCCGGTGAAGGCGGCTCGCCTCCCCGGTGCTCCGCTCGACCTTCGCCGCGGAGTGCGGCTGGTCGCGGGTGATCGCGCGCCGCTCCAGACCGCGCTCAACCAGCTCGTCGCCTCGGGCGTCGGCGGCCTCTCCTCAGGTCCGGAGCTGCGCGTCGAGACCGGCGCCGCCACTCGCCTCACGCCCGAAGCCTACCGCATAACCGCCAACGCCGCGGGCATCCGAATTCGCGCGGGAAGCCCGGCGGGCGCTGCGCTCGCACTTCGCTCGCTCGCCCAGCAGGTGGCCTGGGAGGGCGGCCGGCTGCGTCCGCTGTCCGTCGAGGATTCCCCGCGCTTCCCGTTCCGCGGGCTCCATGTCGACGTCGCCCGCAACTTCCACAGCAAGGAGGCGCTGCTCAAGCTCGTCGAGCAGATGGCGGTCTATAAATTGAACCGCCTCCACCTTCACCTCGGTGACGACGAGGGCTGGCGGCTGGAGATCAAGGCGCTTCCGGAGCTGACCGAGGTCGGCGGTTTCCGCTGCCACGACCCGTCCGAGACGCGCTGCCTCCTGCCCCAGCTCGGCGCCGGGCCGGAAGGGCGGGGGCCGGTCAACGGTTATCTCAGCCAGGCCGACTATCTCGACATCCTCGCCGCCGCCAAGGCGCGCAACATCGAGGTCATCCCCTCCTTCGACATGCCCGGCCATTCGCGCGCCGCCATGCGTTCGATGGAGGCGCGCTACCGCCGGCTGGTCGCCGAGGGGCGGCCCGCGGAGGCCGAGCTCTACCGGCTGGTCGAGCCGGGCGACACCACCGTCTACCGCAGCGTCCAGAATTACAGCGACAACACGCTGAACGTCTGCCGCGAGTCGACCTACCGCTTCATCGACACGGTGATCGGCGAGGTCGCCGCGCTCCACGCCGCCGCGGGCACGCCGCTCAAGACCTACCATATCGGCGCCGACGAGACCGCCGGGGCCTGGACCCAGTCGCCGGCCTGCAAGGCGCTGATGGCCTCGACCGGGCGGACCGCCAAGGACCTGGGGCCCATGTTCATCGAACGGGTGGCGAAGAGCCTCGATTCCAAGGGCATTGAAGTGGCCGGCTGGAGCGACGGGCTCGGCCATGTCGATCCGAAGAAGATGCCGCGCGCGGTCCAGTCGAACATCTGGGGCGGCCTGTTCGGCGGCGGGGTGGCCGAGGCCTACGACCATGCCAATCGCGGCTGGCGGGCGGTGATCTCGATGCCGACCGTCGCCTATTTCGACTCGCCCTACGCGCCCGATGCGCTGGAGCGCGGCTATGACTGGCCGTCGCGCGACACGGACAGCTTCAAGGTCTTCGCCTTCATGCCGGAGAATCTCGCCGCCAACGCCTCGGTCATGACCGACCTCGCGAGCCGGGGTCAGACGCTGGCGGACCCGACCCCGCTGGCGCCCGGGCGGCGGATCGAGGGGCTCCAGGCGCAGCTTTGGAGCGAGACGGTCAGGAGCGACGACCAGGCGGAATATATGCTCTTCCCGCGGCTGTTGGCGCTGGCCGAGCGGGCGTGGCATCGGGGGGCTTGGGAGCCGGATTACAAGGCGGGGACCTCGTACAGCTTCGGCGATGGCAAGGTGGACCGGGCGGCTTTGGTGCGCGACTGGCAGAGCTTTGCCGGACGGGTCGGGGCGCAGCTTCGGGCGCTCGATCGGGAAGGCATCGACTACCGCCTCGCGCCGCCCGGTGCGCGGATTGTCGGTGGGACGCTCAGCGCCAATGCGGAATTCCCCGGGATGCCGATCGAATATCGCGACGGCGACGGCCCGTGGCGGACCTACACCGGCCCGGTGGCAGTCACGGGCGACGTCCAGCTAAGAACCCGCTCCCCCGACACCCGCCGCGCCAGCCGTATAGTGACGGTGGAGCGCTAAAGTCCTCCCCGCGCGAAGCGGGGGGAGGGGGACCACCTGAAAGGTGGTGGAGGGGTAGAAGGCGAGGCCTTCGCCGTCTCGCTCCCGAGCCTCGGAATCCGAGCCATTTACCCCTCCACCACACTTCGTGTGGTCCCCCTCCCCGCCGCTACGCGTCAGGGAGGACTATCCCTCCAGCGCGCCTATCCACCCCGTACCGGGGGCGAAGAGGATGTGGAGGGGGCCCTTTGCCGAGGTGACGGCGCGGGCGCCCAGGGACAGGATCTGGGGTTCGTCGGCGAGGCCTGGCTGCTCCAGTTCGGCCAACACCCGGTTGCCTCGGACGGTAAGGCTGCGCACGTTCGAGCGGCCGCCGAGGGCTTCGACCAGGCGCTCCGCTTCGTCGCCCCGAACAGGCGCGCTTCGCATCGCGGAGCGCACCTCGCCGGCGACCTGGTCGGCGATCGGCCCGAGCACGACCTGAACCGCGCCGCCGCCGGGGCGCACCACGCCCTTGGCGCCGAGGGCCCGCAACTGCGGCTCGTCCACTTTCGCCGGGTCCACCAGATCAAGCCGAAGCCGCGTCATGCACGCATCCACGGTCCGGATGTTCACCGCCCCGCCGAGCGCTCCGACGAAGCCCGCGCCCCGATCCCCTTCCGCAACGACCGGCGCTGCAACCACATCCTCCGCCTCGCGGCCGGGGGTGTTGAGGTTGAAGCGGAGGATGAAGAAGCGGAAGGTGAAGTAGTAGATGGCGAAATACGCCAACCCCACCGGGATCAGGAGCAGCGCCCGGGTCGAGAGGCCGTAGCCCAGCACATAGTCGAACAGGCCCGCCGAGAAGCCGAAGCCGAGCTTCACGCCGAGCAGGTCCATAATCACCATCGAGAGGCCGGTCAGAACCGCGTGCACCGCGTAGAGCAAAGGCGCGAGGAACATGAAGCTGAATTCGATGGGCTCGGTCACGCCGGTGAGGAAGGAGGTGAGCGCCAGCGAGGCGAGCATGCCGCCGACCGCCTTGCGCCGCTCGGGCCGGGCGGTTCGGTACATCGCCAGGCAGGCCGCGGGCAGCCCGAACATCATCACCGGGAAGAAGCCGGCCATGAACGCGCCTGCGGTCGGATCGCCGGCGAAGAAGCGCTTCAGGTCGCCGGTCGTGCCGTTGTAGTCGCCGATGATGAACCAGGCGATGTTGTTCAATATGTGGTGGAGGCCGGTGACGATCAGCAGCCGGTTGAGCACGCCGTAGACGAACAGTCCCGCGCTGCCCGCCCCGACTACGCCGCGGCTCAACGTATCGATGCCCTGCTCGAGATAGGGGAAGCCCAAGCCGAAGATCAGCGCCCCGATCAATCCGGTGAAGCCGCAGACGATGGGGACGAAGCGGCGCCCGGCGAAGAAAGCGAGATATTCGGGCAGCTTGATGTTGCTGTAGCGGTTGTACATTCGACCCGCGACGACGCCGGAGAGGATGCCGGCGGGGACGCTCAGCTTGCCCAGCTCCTTGGTCTTGTAGGCGGCGGTGGCGAGGGTTCGGGCGGCTTCGTCGGTGTAGGCGGCGATCGCCTCGGGCGGGACGGTGAGCAGGGCCTTCGCGCCCTCGATGGTGACGAGGAAGCCGATCGCCCCCGCAAGGCCGGCAGCGCCGTGATTTTCGCGGGCGAGGCCGACGGCGACGCCGATCGCGAAGAGGAGGCCGAGGTTGGAGAAGATCGCCTCGCCCGCGCCGGCGATGAAGGCGATGTCGAGCAGGTCCGGCTGGCCGAGGCGGAGAAGGAGGCCGGCGGCGGGAAGCACCGCGATCGGCAGCATCAGCGCGCGGCCCAAGGGCTGCAGGCGGTCGAGCGGAAGTCTCATGCGGCGGTTCCGATCGTTTCCATAAGGGCGCGGACTTCGCGCGGCGAATCGAGGTCGAGCGCGCGGGCGGCGGCGTCGCGGCAGGCATCGACGGTGACCCGGCGGAGCGCCGCCTTGACCGCGGCGATGGCGGCGGGGGCGACGGACAGCTCGTGCACCCCGAGCCCGACGAGGAGCGCCGCTCCGGCGGGGATGGAGGCGAGGCCGCCGCACGCGCCGATCGGTCGGCCGTGGCGCCCAGCCGCTTCGGCAGCGGCGCGGATCAGGCGGAGGACTGCGGGGTGGAAGGCGTCGACATCGCCCGCGACCATCGGATTGCCGCGGTCCATGGCGAGGACGTACTGGCTGAGATCGTTGGAGCCGATCGAGAAGAAATCGGCCTCCGCGGCAAGCCGGTCGGCGAGCATCGCCGCGGCAGGGGTCTCGATCATCACGCCCAATTCGGCCTTGCCGCCGAGGCCCCTCAGCACCGCCCGGACGGCCTGGAGCTCCGAGAGGGAGGCGACCATGGGCAGCATGATCCTGCAGGGGCCGGGCTGCTCGACGGCAAGGATGGCGCGGAGCTGCTCGTCGAGGAGCTCCGGGCGCCACAGGGTGGTGCGGACGCCACGCAGGCCGAGCGCCGGATTGTCCTCGGGCGGGATCGGCAGATAGGGCAGCGGCTTGTCGCCGCCGACGTCGAGGGTGCGGACGATCAGCGGACGGCCGTCCAGCGCGTCGGCGATCCCTTGGTAAGCGGAGCGCTGCTCCTCCTCGTCGGGGGCGGTGTCGCGGCCGAGGAAGAGGAATTCGGTTCGTAGCAGGCCGCAACCCTCGGCGCCCAGCGCGACCGCGGCGGCGGCTTCCGCGACGGAGCCGAGGTTTGCGTAAATGTGGATTC
>VBAE01000023.1 GCA_005882415.1 Alphaproteobacteria bacterium
TTGACGCGGGTCCCCTAGGTGCCCATTGTGGAGAGCAGATGCTTTACGACGCCTATGAAATGCAGCGGTCGCTGCTCGCCGGAGCCAGCACCCTCGCCAACATCGGCGCCGGCTGGCTTCAGAACCCAGCCAATCCCTTCGCCTATAGCAGCATGGGTCCCATCGTCGCGTCCGCGCTCGATGTGTTCGCCCATGCGTCGGCGCCGCGCGGCAAGCCGGAGTTCGGCTTCGAGACGACGATCGTCGAGGGCAAGACGGTGCCGGTCGCCGAGGAGATCGTGCTTCGGAAGCCGTTCGGGCAGCTGAAGCGCTTCCGCCGCGAAGGCGTGGAGGGCGGGCCCAAGCTCCTCATCGTCGCGCCGATGTCCGGCCACTACGCAACCCTGCTGCGCGGCACGGTCCAGCGGATGCTCCCCGGCCACGACGTCTACATCACCGACTGGCGCGACGCGAAGCTGGTCCCGCTCGACGCCGGCCGTTTCGATCTCGACGACTATATCGACTATCTGATCGCGTTCCTCGAGCATATCGGGCCCGGCGCGCACATGCTCGCAGTCTGCCAGCCCTCGGTGCCCTGCTATGCCGCCGCCTGCGTGATGAGCCGCGACAAGAACCCGGCCCGGCCGCGCACGCTGACCATGATGGGCGGGCCGATCGACACGCGCGAGGCGCCGACCGCGGTCAATACGCTCGCGACCCAGCGGCCCTACTCGTGGTTCCAGAGCAACGTCATCGCCACCGTGCCCTATCACTATCCGGGTTCCGGTCGGAACGTGTACCCCGGCTTCCTCCAGCTCGCCGGCTTCATGGCGATGAATCTGGGCGATCACCTCACCTCGCATTGGGAGATGTTCAAGCATCTCGTCGACGGCGACGGCGAGAGCGCGGATGCGACCAAGGCCTTTTATGAGGAATATCGCTCGGTCTGCGACATGACGTCGGAATTCTACCTCCAGACGGTCGACGTCGTCTTCCAGCGCCATCTCCTCCCCAAGGGCCAGATGATGCACCGCGGCCGCAAGGTCGATCCCAACGCGATCACCGACATCGGCCTGCTCGCCATCGAGGGCGAGCGCGACGACATCTCGGGCATCGGCCAGACCAAGGCGGCGCTCAAGATCGCCGGCAAGCTTCCGTCCGAGCACAAGAAATACCACCTCGCCAAGGGCGTCGGCCATTACGGCATCTTCAACGGCAGCAAATGGCGCGACCGGATCGCGCCGGTCGTCGAAGACTGGATCGCAAGCCACGACGCCCCGCCGCGCTCGAAGGCGAAGCACTAGCCCGTTTTACCCCGTCATCCCGGGCTCAATCCGGGATCCATGAACACAGGTCTGCGATAGCTGGACCCGAACCGTGTTCATGGATGCCGGATCAAGTCCGGCATGACGGGTTTGGTACGGGCGCCATCACCCCTCCATCGTCACTCCGGGCTTGACCCGGAGTCCATGAACACAGGTCCGCGAGAACCTGGCACGATCCGCGTTCATGGATGGCGGATCAAGTCCGCCATGACGCAAGTCTCTGAGTCTCTTGAAAAACCTCCAGCCCCACCCACATTCCCTTCACTGTTCAACAACTGAAAGGAGGTGGTCTGATGTCTCATTGTTCCATGCCGAACGCGGCTGATCTGGTGAACGCGGCCTCCACGGGGGCGCGCGCCTAAGGATTTCAGCCGCATCGGCTGGCAATGGAAGGGCCGTCCCGAAAGGGGCGGCCCTTTGTCGTTTCAGGCGGGGCGAAGGAGCAGCCAGGCGCTGAGCCCGGCCGCCGCGGCGACCACGGCGCCGACCGCCGAGGCGCCGCCGAAGCCGCCTGCCGCTGCCCCTGCCAGCGCCGCTCCGAGCAAGGCGGTGGCGATGAGGCCGCCGGTTCGGGCGACGGCGCTGTTGAGGCCGGAGGCGGTGCCGGTGTGGTTGGGGCCGACCGAGGCGAGCACCGCGGTGGTGAGCGGCGCCACCGCCACCGCCATTCCTGCGGCCAGCACCGCGACTGTCGGGAAGACTGTGGTCCAATAATGCCCGTCGCTGCCGATCCGCATCGCCAGCAGGAAGCCGCCGGCGACGATCAGCGGCCCGATCGTCAGCGGCAGGCGCGGGCCGATCCGCTCGGCGAGCCTGCCCATCGGCGGCGATCCGAAAGCGATCAGGATCGGCAGCGGCAGAAGCGCAGCCCCGGCGGCGAGCGCCGAATAGCCGTGCGCGGAGATCAAAGCATAAGGGAGGAGCACCATCATCCCCCCGAAGGCGCCGTAGAGAAGGAAGGTCATCAGCGTCAGTCCGACGAAGGCGCGCGAGCCGAACATCGACAGGGGTACCATCGCCTCCGCCCCCCGCCTTCGCTCGACGAACAGGAAGAGGATGAGGAGAAGCGCCCCTGCCGCCGCGGCTCCGCCCGAGGTGGGGGACAGCGCGCGTGCGGCCGACCAGGCGGTAAGGCCCCAGGTGAGTGCGCCGAGGCCGAGCGTGGCGAGGATCGCGCCCTGCCAGTCGGGCGGCGGCCGCTCGGGATTGCCGCTCTCGGGCACGCAGCGCCAGGCGAGCAGGATCGCCGCCGCCGCGATGGGCAGGTTGATCAGGAACACCGCGCGCCAGCCGACTCCGTCCACGAACCACCCGCCGAGCAAAGGCGCCGCCGCCGCGGTCATCGCGCCCGCCGCCGCCCACAGCCCCACCGCCCGCCCGCGCCGCTCACCGGAGAAGGCGTCGCCGAGGATGGCGAGGCTGCTCGGCAGAAGCAGCGCCGCCCCCAGCCCCTGCGCCGCCCGGCCCGCGAGGAAGATCGCCAGCGACGGGGCCAGCGCGCAGGCGAGCGAGGCGAGTGCGAACAGGCCGGTGCCGAAGATCAGCAGTCGCCGCCGCCCGTAAAGATCGCCCGCCGCTCCGCCGAGCAACAGCAGGGCGCTCAGCGGCAGCAGGAACGATCCGTCGATGAAGGAGAGGCTGGAGGCGAGGATCGTCGTCGCCAGCACCAGCCGCGGGTGCCGCGGCCCGTCCGAGCGCTTGACGCCCTCGGCCATGAGGCTGTCGCAGCCGGAATAAGTGGAAGCGTTCAGCCGCGTCTCCTGGTCAGGCTAGGCGGCACGAACATAGCCGTCATTGCGAGCGAAGCGAAGCAATCCAGTGCTGCCTCGGAGGCCCATGGATTGCTTCGTCGCTTCGCTCCTCGCAATGACGGGGGGGCGTCAGACCGAGACGTTCTCCGCCTCGAGTGCGGCGAGGACCATTCGCTCCCACACGTCCGCGTCGCCCGCGGCCGCCATCCGCTGGTCCGGCTCGCGCATCGTCTTCAGGATCGAGACCGCGTCGGCGGTATATTCGTGCCAGGTCTCGTCGACATTGGGACCCGCGGACGGGTCATCGCCTTCCGCGTTGATGCTGTGCACGCGCCCGGCGAGCACGCGCGCGATGCGCTCGACGAGCGTCAGATTCGATACCGGCATTGCCGACCTCCCATGGTTACGGGTGGACAACGTCAGGAGCGGGCGCGGGTTGCGCGGGCGGCTACAGGACCTCGAACAGGCCGGCCGCGCCCATGCCGCCGCCGACGCACATGGTGACGACGACCCATTTGACGCCGCGGCGCTTGCCTTCGATCAGGGCGTGGCCGGTCATGCGGGCGCCGGACATGCCGTAAGGGTGCCCGATCGAGATCGAGCCACCGTCGACATTGAGGCGGTCCTCCGGAATGCCGAGACGGTCGGCGCAGTAGAGGACCTGCACCGCGAACGCCTCGTTGAGCTCCCACAGGCCGATATCGTCGACCGTGAGGCCGAAGCGGTTCAAGAGCTTCGGCACCGCGAAGACCGGGCCGATGCCCATCTCGTCCGGCTCGGTTCCCGCCACGGCCATGCCGACATAGCGGCCGAGCGGCTGGAGCCCGCGCTCGGCGGCGAGGCCGGCTTCCATCAGCACGCAGGCAGAGGCGCCGTCGGAGAGCTGGGAGGCGTTGCCGGCGGTGATCATCGCCTCCGGGCCCATCACCGGCTGGAGTTTGGCGAGGTCCTCATAAGTGGTGGAGGGGCGGTTGCCCTCGTCCTTGGTGAGGGTCACCTCCTGGATCGAAGTCTCGCCGGTCTCCTTGTTCTTGACCATCATCTTCGCGGTGACGGGGACAATCTCCGCGTCGAACCGGCCTTCCGCCTGCGCCTTGGCGGTGAGCTGCTGGGAGCGCAGCGCATAGCGATCCTGCCGCTCGCGGCTGACCGTGTAGCGATTGCCGACCACTTCGGCCGTCTGGATCATCGGCATGTAGACGCCGTTGTGCATGGAGAGGAGCTCGGGGTCCGGCCCGACCCGCATCTCGGCCGTCTGCACCATCGAGATGCTCTCGACCCCGCCGGCGACCATCACGTCCATCCGGTCGACGATGATCTGCTTGGCGGCGGTGGCGATCGACATCAGGCCGGACGAGCATTGCCGGTCGATCGACATGCCCGAGACGGTGACGGGGAGGCCCGAGCGGAGCGCCGAGGTGCGGCCGATGGTGGTCTGCACGCCCTGCTGGAGGGCGGCGCCCATGATCACGTCGTCCACTTCGGCGGGGTCGATCTTGGCCCGCTCGACCGCCGCCTTGATCGCGAAGCTGGCGAGGGTGGGGGAGGGCGTGGCGTTGAACGCGCCGCGATAGGCCTTGCCGATCGGCGTGCGTGCAGTGGAGACGATGACGGCTTCGCGGGTTGCCATGGAAATTCCCCCGGGTTGGTTGCGACTTTCGCTCTAGACCGGAGACGAGCCCGCCGACAAGGCGCGCGTGGACGGCGGCGCGGGGCTGTGTTATAACGCGCGTATGAACACGACCCTCAAGATCAAGAAGATTGGCAATTCCGCCGGAGTCATCCTCCCCAAGGAGCTGCTGGCGCAGATCGGCGCCGAGATCGGACATACGCTTTCCGTGTCGCGCACCTCTCGTGGCCTGGAGCTGGCGCCGGCGGAGCCCGATTTCGACGCGCAGATGGCGGTCGCCCGCGAAGTGATGGCGCGGCGCCGCCGCGCTTTGCGCGAGCTCGCCAAATAAGCCGGTGAGCGAAGGCTGGATCTGGATCGGCGCCGAAGTCGCAATTGCCGTGCATGCGGAGCAACTGGCGGAGCATGGCGGCGGGGAGGGCGTGCGCGATATGGGCGCGCTGGAGAGCGCGCTCGCCCGGGCGCTCAATCTCGCCGCTTATGCCGATCCCGACGCGGCGGAGCTTGCCGCGACTTACGCCTTCGGGATCGCCCGCAATCACCCGTTTGTCGACGGCAACAAGCGGACCGCGGAGGTGATCAGCGAAATGTTTCTGAACCTGAACGGCTTCGATCTGGATGCTACCGACGCGGAAATCGTGGTCGCTTTTCTCGCCCTCGCCGCGGGAGAATTGAGTGAGGACGAAATGGCCGACTGGTTCCGGCAGCGCCTCTCGGAGGCAGGCTAGACGAACACCATCCCGATCCAGTCTGCGATGAGAGCGGGCTTGTCTCCGCCTTCGATCTCCACGGTGACCGTGTGCACGAACTGGTATTGGCCGGGGCGCTTTTCGTCGAAGCTCCTCAGCACGAAGCGGCCGCGGACTCGGCTGCCTGAGCGGACGGGGGAGAGGAAGCGCACTTTCTCGAAGCCGTAATTGACGCCCATCTTGGCGTCCCCGGGCCTCAGCATGGCGTCGGCGGCCATCCGCGAGAGCAGCGACAGAGTGAGGAAACCGTGGGCGATGGTGCCGCCGAACGGCGTCTTCGCCGCCGCTTCCTCGTCGACATGGATGAACTGGTGATCCTGAGTCACCTCGGCGAACAGGTCGATCGCCTTCTGGTCGACGAGAATCCAGTCGGACACGCCGACTTCTGTCCCCACTGCGGCGCTGATCTCGTCTAGGCTGGCGATAGGCATGAGTGGGGTCTAGAGCGCCGGTGCTATGAGACTCAAGCCCTCCGATACCGCTCCCGCCGCGGACGCTACGGCATCCGCGCGCGCCGACATCGCCAAATTGCACCGCGCCCCCGAACCGCAGGTGCTCGCCCCCCTGCTGAAGGACGCTGCGCTCGACCCCGAGTCGCGCCGCCGCGTCGAGCACCGCGCCCTGGCCATGCTCGCCGAGCTCCGCACCGCCCAGTCCTCGGGCTGGGTGAACCAGTTCCTGCAGGAGTACCGCCTCAACACGTCGGAAGGCGTGGCGCTCCTGTCGCTCGCCGAGGCGTTCCTCCGAGTCCCCGATCCCGAGACCGCGGACCAGCTCATCGCCGACAAGCTCGGCAACGCGGATTGGCGTGCGCATAAGGGCAAGTCGAACTCCACTTTGGTCAATTCGGCGACGTGGGGGCTGGTGATCGGCCGCGCCTTGGTCAGCGACACCGAGCAGGCGAGCTCGCTGAAACGCCTGCTCGCCCGCGCCGGGGAGCCGTTCGTCCGGCAGGCGGTGGGTGCGGCGATGCGGCTGATGGGTGAGATCTTTGTCATGGGCCGCACCATCGACGAAGCGATCCGCCGGATGGACAAGCGCGAGAATGCCGGCTTCACTGCAAGCTTCGACATGCTCGGCGAGGCGGCGCGCACCTTCCCCGACGCCGAACGCTATTTCGCCTCCTACGAAGGCGCGATCCGGGCGGTCGGCCGGGTCGCCGCGCGCGGCCATTCGATCTCGGTCAAGCTCTCCGCGCTCCACCCGCGCTACGAGGTCGCCCATTATCAAAGCTGCGTCCCCTCGCTGGTCGGCCAGGTCGAGGCGCTCGCCGTGCTGGCCAAGCAGTCCGGCATCGGCTTCACCATCGACGCGGAGGAGAGCGAGCGGCTCGAGATGAGCCTCGACATCATCGAGACCGTCGCCGGCCTCCCCTCGCTCAAGGGCTGGGACGGGCTCGGAATGGCGGTCCAGGCTTACGGCAAGAGATGCCGCCCGGTGATCGCCTGGGCCGACGCGGTCGGCGGCGCCACCGGCCGCCGGATCGCCGTCCGCCTGGTCAAGGGCGCCTATTGGGACAGCGAGATCAAGCGCACCCAGGAGCAGGGCCTCGCCGACTATCCCTTGTTCACCCGCAAGG
>VBAE01000024.1 GCA_005882415.1 Alphaproteobacteria bacterium
CGAAACAGGCAGCGGCCATGTGCTGGTGATGGATGGCGCGCCCGACCCCGCCCGGCCGGAAAACGGCGGCCAGAACCTGGCGCCGCGGCCGATGGAGACGGTGCTGGCCGGCACCGGCGCCTGCACCGCTTACGACGTGGTGCTGATCCTCAAACGCGGCCGGCACGACGTGCGCGGCTGCAGTGTCAAGCTCACGTCGGAGCGCGCGGCGACGGACCCCAAGGTGTTCACCAAGATCCACATGCACTTCACCGTTTCCGGCAATGCGCCGGCCGTTGCGGTGGAGCGCGCCATCGCCCTGAGCCATGAGAAATACTGTTCGGCCAGCGCCATGCTCGCGAAGACGGCGCAGATGACGACGAGCTTCGAGATGGTGGCGGGCTGAGCGGGTCGCGCGGCGCTACGCGGACTTCGCACGGCGCCACGCTTCGTAGCGTTCGAGGCCGGCCTTGATGAAATCGGCCTGCGGAAAACGGCGCAGCGCGTCGAGCCCGCGCTCTTCCAGATCCGCTCGCAGCTGAGGCGACTGGACCAGCATCCGCGCGGTCTCGGCCAGGCGCTCGAGCGGCGCACCGGCAACCGCTGACCTTATTTCAGGTTCGATCTCGGTGTCCGGATAGAGCTCGCACACCACCGCCTTGCGCCGGCGCAGGAGCATGGAGATGCGGGGCATCTCGGCGATCCGGACGCCCTCGAACCGATTCATGTTCAGCACCACCTTCGCGCGCCGGATCTTCTCGTCGCGCTCGGCACGCGGCCACAGAACGTTTTCGTTCGTGACGACGTTCAGGCCCATGTCGCGCATCTGCGAGATCACTGCGTCCCGGCGTTCGTTCGGCCCGCCGAAAAACAGGACGTCGATGTCGCGCTGGCCTTCCGGCAGCCTGTCATCGAGGCCGACCGTGATGTCCCCGTCTTCGTCGAAGCCCAGCGGCACGTGGAAGCCCTCGGCCAGGCCCAACTGGGGATACAAGCGAAGGTTCGTGCGGCTGTACTCCCACACGTAGTTGTTTCGCAGCAATTGCAGGTACTCGTCCCGGTGTGCCTGGGTGCCCGGTGCGAGCGGCTCGAAATTGACGACGATCGTTTCGGTGCGCAGCTCGGCGGGGTCGAGGCCGAGGGCGAACATCAGGATGTTCAGCGAATCCTCGCGCACCACCCAGGGCTGCGAGCTGACGTCATGCCCGAGCCTCCGCAGCGCCGCGATGAAGGTGTCGACGACTTCGTCGACGATGTTCTCCGGGGCGAGGGAAGTGACGTGGATCCGTGCCACCGCTTGCCTCAGCCGGGAAAGAATTGCCCGTCGCGCAGCGTCACGGCCGTGATGTGGGAACTGATGCGGGCCAGCAGTTCCATCTCCGGGGTGACGCCTTCCTGCGGCTTGCACAGCGCTTCGGCAAACTCGAACAGCTCCGGCCCCGCTTCCGTGTAGAAGGCGCGCCGCAGGGCGCCCAGCAGGGCGAGGTTGTGGATGTACTGCGTGCGGCCGGTAACGGTGGTGCGTGTATAGCTTTCCAGGCGCGGGCTGGCCAGGAAGGGCACGAGGACGGCGCCGCGCAGGCGCCCGTCCTCCATCGCCCGCTGCATGAGGATGTCCACGGGAAGGCAGTCTTCGGACTCCAGCGAGTCGCGCATGACTTTCGCGACCGACGGGAGCCCGCGCGGGGTGACGATGTAGGCGGTCATTCCCCAGCAATAGATGCCGCGCGTGCCGTAGATTTCAACGCCGCGCACGCGCCGCGGCTCGCCGGGCGAAGGGCGCGGGCACTGGAATTCCAATGTGCGCCACAGGCGCGCCAGCGTCTCAAACCGCCAGTCGGGCTGGCAGTCGAGAAAGACCACGTCGTGGTCCGCAAGCGCGGGCAACTGTCCGCCGTGCAGGATCGAGGGCAAGTGCGGGCTGATCTCGACGTCGTCCTCGAAGATGAAGGCGAAGCGGCCCCGGACCGCGCTTTCGATCGCGTGCAAGTGCGAGGACAGGCAGCCCAGTTCCGCCGCGCTCAGGCGCATTCCGGGGCGCTTGGCCACTTGCGCGCCGTCGACGGCTGAGAAGCGACGCACCCATGACATGCCTGCGCGTGCGAGTTCCTGCTCCATGCGGGCCCGGCGCTCGGGGCTGCGGTCGAGGTTGATGTAGAAGCCCGCAGCGCCGTCGGACTCCTTCACGACCGGTGGGGTCCATTCACGCATCGGCGTAGAGCGCCAGCAGTTCGCGCGTATAGGCCTCGACGTTGGCCGGGTTCGCGATGTCGACTTCGCGCAGCAAGCGAGCGCCGCTCTTGCGGTAGCTGTCGAGGTTGGCGTCGTGCTCGGCGAAGGCGCGCACAAGCGTGCGGCCCCCCTCCTGGCAGTCGAAATCGGGATAGTAGTAGCCGTAGTCCCGGATGAACGTGGAGTTGTGCACCAGCGGGTAATTGCCGTACAGGGCTTCGTAGTAGATGTAGTTCTGCGCGTTTTCCCACTGGTGGGAGACGATGCAGTCGCCGTTGCGGGACAGGTAGTCGTAGGTCGGGAAGCGGGCTTCGAAGCTCGCGATGCCGTGGTTCACGATGTCGAGTGCGCGCGCGAAATGGACGAAGTAGACGTTGTCCTTCATGTGGTACGTGTTGAGCACGCGGATGCCGTCCATCATCTGCGGGCGCGCACGGTACGCCTCTTCGCAAACGAGCATCGGGATCCAGGACGTCTTCACCAGGCACACGTTGGGCTCGAACATGCAGATGCGCCAGCGCTTCTTGCCGGGCTGGTAGCCCCAGTGCACGTCCTGCGGCAGCTTGGCCACGCCGCGGTCGAAGAAATAAGGCGTCCACAGGTGCGGCAGGAAGCGAACGGGCGCGCGCACGGACAGGGCGAAATAGTCCTTCGCGATGTGCTCGTATTGCGGCAGCGTCCACACGGCGTCGTACTTCTTGTTGCCCAGGAGCGCCGCGGGCGGCCGGTCGTACATGGCCCGCTCGATGTCGATCACGTAGTCGTTGCCTACGCGCATCCACGCGCAGCGGCCGCCACGCTGGCGGAATTCGGCCATCCACTCTTCGGGCAGCAGGGCGCTCATTTCGATGAGGACGTCCAGCGACTGCATCGCCTCGGCCAGGCCGATGATCGACAGGCCGGTTCCTTCGAGCATCATCGCTTCGGGCGGCACCCGCGCATCGCCGCCGTTGACCAGCACGGCTTTCTTGACCGCCGGCGACTGGTTGAGAAGCTGGACGAGGAAAGCGCAGTTCTGGAAGATGCCGTTCTCCCACATCGACTGCTGCCCTTCGCGCAGGTGCAGCGTGACGCCCACGCGCAATTTGCGGTCAGGCTTCATGCTCGTCTCCCAGGAGCCGTACGAGCGTGCGCGTGTACTCCTCGATGTTGGCGGGATGGTCGGGCGCCAGGCGCTGCACGAAGGCTGCCGCGCGCTTGCGGTAGTCCTGCCAGAACGCCTCGCCCTGCCCCCACGCGGCCAGCAGGGCTTGCGCACCTTCGGACGCTTCGAACCCCGGGTAGTGGAAGCCGACACCCGCGTCGCGCAGGGTGTCCGAGTTATGGATCAAGGGATAGCCGCCGTGAAGGGCGTCGTAATACGCGTAGTTGATGGCGGACTCCCACTGGTGCGCCACCACAGCGTCGATGCGGTGGCCGGCCATGCAATCGACGAAGGCCAGCCGCGGTTCGTAGGAGGCCTTGCCGTCGCGCGTGAGGTCCATGTGCGACGCGAAGGCGTTGAACGTCCGGTGCTCCTTCATGTGGAAAGTGTTCAGCACCATCATCAGCCCCACCGCGTCGTGGTTGACCCGATACGCCTGGTCGCACACGAGCATCGGGATGAAACACGTTTTCGCCACGGAGATGTTCGGCTCGAAGATTGCGAGGCGCCAGGGCCGCCGGCCGGGCTTGAAGCCGAATTCCAGACCGGCTGCGCGAGCCTGCGCGATGGCGGGCTCGAGGAACATCGGCGACCAGATGTGCGGGATCGCGTGGACGGGTACCCGCCCGACGGTTCGCAGCAGCGGTGCGCTGGTCTTCATGAACGACGGCAAGGTCCACACCTCGTGCCAGGGCGTGCCGAGGAACACGGGCCCGCCGCTGCGCTCGAAGATCGAGACTTCGGCTT
>VBAE01000025.1 GCA_005882415.1 Alphaproteobacteria bacterium
TGAGCGGCCATGTCGCGCCCTCGCAATTGGCTCCGCACCCCCGGTGAAGCGGCAGCCGCACAGGGCATATCGGCCCTGTGGTGCGGTCCGGGGAACTACGAACAAGCGAATTGGAGTATCTCATGTCGAAGCGCACCAGCGCCAAGTATAAGCTCGACCGCCGCATGGGCGAGAACGTCTTCGGACGTCCCAAGAGCCCGGTCAACAAGCGCGAATACGGCCCCGGCCAGCACGGCCAGCGCCGCAAGGGCAAGATGTCCGACTACGGCATCCAGCTGCGCGCCAAGCAGAAGCTCAAGGGCTATTACGGCGACGTCACCGAGAAGCAGTTCAAGCGGACCTTCCAGGAAGCCAGCCGGATGAAGGGCGACGCTTCGCAGAACCTCATCGGCCTGCTCGAGCGCCGGCTGGACATGATCGTCTACCGCGCCAAGTTCGCGCCGACGATCTGGGCCGCCCGCCAGCTGGTCAGCCACGGCCACATCCGCGTGAACGGCCGCAAGTGCAACATCGCCTCGGCGCGCATCGGCGTCGGCGACGAGGTTGGGTTGGGCCCGAAGGCGCAGGAGATGGCGCTGGTGATGGAGGCTCAGGGCCTCGCCGAGCGCGACATCCCCGATTATGTCGCCCCCGACGGCAATTCCAAGATTACCTTCACCCGCGTGCCGACGCTGGACGAGGTGCCTTACCCGGTGAAGATGGAGCCGAATCTGGTCGTCGAGTTCTACTCGCGCTGATCCGGCCCACCGGCTGAACGAAACAGGGGCGGTCCTTCGGGGCCGCCCCTTTTCGTTCGGCTACATGCCCATCGACGTGCGCAGGAACTGGTCGGCGCGGCGGAGCATGTCGGTTCGGGCGGTGCTGTCGTCGAGCTGATGGTCGAGGCCTTGGTAGACGACGAGGTCGGCGGACTTGCCGGCATCGCGCAACTTGTCGCGCATGATCGTCGACTGGTTCATGAGGACGTTCGAATCCAGAGTTCCGTGGAACATCAGCACCGGCGCCTTGATCGCCGCGGCGTTCTGCGCGGGCGAGCCTTCGCGAACATGCGCTCCGGAACCGACGACATCGCGGGTGATTCGGCCGTTGGTGTAGAGCAAGGCGTCCTCGCGCAGCTGGCCGAGATCGGTGACCGGCGCGATCGCGACGACCGCCTTGAACAGATCCGGCGCCACCGCGGCCGACTGGAGCGCGGCATAGCCGCCGTAGGACCAGCCGACGATCGCCAGCTTGCCCGGTGCGGCTATGCCCTGAGAACTCAGCCAGCGCGCCCCATCGGAGATATCGCCCACGGCGAGCTTCCACGACTGGAAGCCGTTGTTCTGGAACCATTTATCGCCATAGCCAGAAGAGCCGCGGAAGTTCGGCTGGAGCACTGCATAGCCGCGATTGGCGAAATATTGGGCGAGCCAGTCGAAACCCCACTCGTCGCGCGCAGCCGGGCCGCCATGCGGCATCACGATCGCGGGGATGTTCTTGCCGGAGGAGCCCGGCGGAAGCGTCAGAAAGGCCGGGACATCGCTTCCGTCCGCCGCCTTGTAGGACACCGCCTTGACCGTCGCGAGCGCGACGCCGTCCAGTTCGGGACGCGATGCGATGAGGCGCTGCATCTGCTTCGTGCCCCGATCGAGCAGGTAATAATGGCCGGGATCGGTGTCTCCGCCGGCCCAGATCAGAAGCTTCTTCTCGTCGAGCGTCGCCCCTGCGAAGCGGACCAGCGGAGAAGCGGGGAGCGCCTTGCCGAGCGATGCCGCCAGGGCTTTCAAAGCAGGGTCGAAATAGACGGCCTCCCGTCGGTCCGTGACATAGGTCGCGCCGACCACCCGCTGGCTTCGGCCCAGCAGGATCAGCGATTCGACGTCGACCTGCGGATGCAGGAAGACCGGCGATTCGGTATGGCTGTCGTCCAGCGTGACCTTGTAGAGGCCGAGGCGGCCGGTCCTGTTGTCGATCCCGTAGGCGACGTTCAGGTCGCCATCCACCGCGTAAGGGTTGAACCCGACTCCGGACGTAGAGCTGTATTGGCCGAACGGCCGCCAGTCGCCGGAGCCGGCTGTCCGGTAGAAATAGTTGATCTTGTCGGTGTCGTAGCCGCTGTCGTTGACCGGATTGACGCCCATCAAGCGGACATTGCCCCGGCCGTCGCTGATATATTCGGTCGCGTCCTTGCGCGGCGTCTCCACCCTTTTCGATGCGAGGCTGAGCGTATCGACCCGGTCGACGCCCATTCCGGTCAGGGTGCGCGAGACATTGGTGCCGAGCCTTTCCTCCGGGACGTAGACGCGGCTGACGAGGACGTCGCCATCCTCGCCCGGGAGCCAGTCCACGACGGTCCCGCCGGACCGGGCGAGGCCGATCGCGTCGTCGCCCTCGCGCTTGCTGACCAGCTTGACGTTGCCGCCGACGGCATCGACGGCGATCAGCCGGGTCCTGGTTTCGGGCAGCTGGTTGTCGGCTTTGTGGGTGATCGCCATCCTGCACAAAAGGCGGGTGTTGGATACCCAGCCGCATGTCCTCAGCTTTTCCGGATCCCCGGTCGCGACGAGGATTCGCAGCGGCGGAGCGGAGCCGTCGACGGGCGCGGTGAAGAGCTGGTCGCCATGGGTCTTATCCGGCACCAGAAAAGCGATCTGGCGGCCGTCGGGGGAGAGGCTGATATCCTCGACCCCCTGCCGGGCGCCGAAGCTCGCCGCCGGGTCGGCGGCCGCGGCAGGCTGCTGAGCGCAAAGCGGCGCAGCCAGTGCCGTCCCGCCGAGCGCGGCGAGAATAGTCAATTTCCGTATCATCTTAGCCCCTCCTGTTGAGGTGCAACCTGTCCGTTCCGAATGGGGAATGCAAGCGCGTCCTTGGCGCTTTTGGCCCCACCTGTTATCGGCCCCTCCCGCGCCTGAACACGCAAGGATTTCGACTAGGCATGGACTTTCGCCAGCCGCCCGAATGGGCCGAGCATCACTGGGTCTGGATCGGCTTTCCGAGCCATGGAGAGCTGTGGCTGGAGGACCTGGAGCCGGCCCGGGCGGAGGTGCTCGCCTTCGCCGAGGCGGTGCGCGCCGGCGGCGCCGGAGAGCGGGTGGTGCTGGTCGCGGCCGACGACGAGGCCGTGGCCGCGGCGAAGGCGCTGGTTCGGACGGACGGGATCGACGTGGTGAAGGAGAAGTTCGGAGACATCTGGCTTCGCGACGCCGGGCCGATCGTCCTGACCGGCGGCGGGCGGCGGGTGGCGAGGAGCTTCGCCTTCAACGGCTGGGGGGGGAAATATGAGCTGGAGGGGGACGACAGTGTCGGTCTCGGCCTCGCTGCCGGCGCCCGGATCGAAGCGGAGCGGCGGGACTGGATCCTGGAAGGCGGGGCGATCGACGTCGACGGCACCGGCCTTGCCGTCACCACCGAGCAGTGTTTGCTCAACCCGAACCGGAACCCAGAGCTGTCGCGCGGCGACATCGAGGACCGGCTCCGGGCCGATCTCGGCATCGAGCGGGTGCTTTGGCTCGGCGAGGGGCTGCTCAACGACCATACGGACGGCCATGTCGACAACCTGGCCCGCTTCGTCGGGGTGAACCGGCTCGCCATTCCCACGGGCGGCGCGAGCGATCCGAATGCGGCCGTGTTCGAGGATGCGGCTCGGCGGGCGCGGGCGTTCGGGGTCGAAGTGGTCCGCCTCCCCTCCCCCGGCGCGGTCGAGCGGGATGGCGAAATCGTCCCCGCCTCCTACATGAACTTCTACATCGGCAATTCCGCGGTGGTGGTCCCCGTCTACGGCGCCCCGAACGACGATGCCGCCGTGGAAGCGATCGGGGCTCTCTTCCCGGGCCGCAAGGCCGTCGGGCTGCGCGCGGGCCATGTCCTCACCGGCGGCGGAAGCTTCCACTGCATCAGCCAACAGGTACCCGCATGACCAGCATCA
>VBAE01000026.1 GCA_005882415.1 Alphaproteobacteria bacterium
CCCCGAAGGCGGCCTCCTGGACCGCGCTGTCGCCGGCCGAGTAGACTTGGCCGCCGCGGCGGTGCTCGGGCGGGAGGCCGTCGCGGACCGACTCGGCGAGACGGTCGAAGGAATACCAAACTTCCGGGCTTCCGAGCGAGCGGATCACCGCCGCCGCGCCGCCCGGTGCGTCAGAGCGGAGCATCGCCCCCGCTGGGCCGAGGCTGTAGCGGCCCTCCTTATCCCCTTCGAAATAGCCGTGGCGGCTCAGGAAATGGAGCAGCCGGCGAAGCGAGGACGGATCGGCGCCGCACTCCGCCGCCAGCTCCCGCGCAGACTTCGGCCGGTCCGCGCAGCGGTCGGCGAGCGCCAATTGGACGGCAATCTGGATGGCACGGGCGAGGATGTGTCCGCTCGCCGCGCGCAGCACCTCGTTCCGAAGCCTGGACTCGTCCGGCATCAGCGGGCGATCCGGAACTCGCGCGGCGCGCAGACGACCATCGCATGCACCCACTTCACCTCTCCGGCCAGCCGAAGCGGCGCCAAATCCCCGAACCGCTGGACGAAGGCCGCAACCGCCGCAGCCACAACCCGCCGAGTCATCGGCCCACCGACGCATTGATGGATCCCGCTGCCGAACGAGAGGTTGGCGGCGGCGGCGCGGTCGAGCCGGAGCTCGTCCGGCACATCGTAATGCGCCGGATCGCGGTTCGCGGCGGGGAGGCAGATCTGGACCAAGTCCCCCGCCCGGACCGCGCGCCCGTCGATCGAAGCGTCGGCCACCGCACGCCGCTGGATGAGGTTCTCCGGCGGGGTGAGGCGAAGCACTTCCTCGACGAAGGCGGGGACCAGGGTCGGCTCGGCCGCCAGACGCCGGAGAAGCCCCGAATCCTCCACCAGCCGGAGCAGGCAATGGCCGATCGTCCGCTCCGTCGTTGCGGTCGAGGCGAGCCAGAGGAGCCGAACCAGGCTGAGCGCATCCTCCTGCGCGATCAGGCCGGCGCCGTCCTCCAGCAGCCTCCCAGCCAGCGCAGCCTGGGGAGCGACCGAATCGATCGCCGCCACGATCAGCGGGAACGGCGCTTCCGACTCGGCGGCCTCCTCCTCCGCCCGCTCGATTGCCGCCAGCGCATCCGGGCGAAGCCGCCGACGACCTCCCCCCCCAGCGCATCCGGGAGCAAGGCCGCAGCGAGCCCGGCGGCTTCCGCCTCCAGCCGCCGAAGCGTCTCGCCGCCGAAAGAGCGCGCGACCACCCGGCGCACCGGCCCGTGGAGCGGCGGATCGACCGAAAGCATGGCGGTGTCGACGAAATCGTAGGGCGCACTCGAGAACAGGTCCGGCCGGGAGAAGACCTCCCGCGCCGCGTCATTGGAAAGCACCAGCCAGAAGCGATGCCGCTCCAGGTAGACGACGTCCCCTTCCGCGCGGAGGCGCTCGTACCAGGGAAAGGGATCGGCCGAGACCCGGGGATCGTCGAGATCGAGGGTCGCACAGAGCGGTGCCGCCGCCGCTCCAGCTCCGCCGAACAGGCGCCGAAACAGCCTCACCGCCGGCCCCAGTCGACGTCGGTGACGACGAGCTGACCGATCTGCATCTGTGCATTGGTGAGCAGGCCCGGCGCTGCCTCGACCTTGAATATCAGCCCCGGGCGGGTCCAGCCGCAGCCCGCGAGGCGGACGTTGCTGCTCGCTTCATGAACGGCGGCGCGGAGCATGTAGAGGCCGGGCACCAGCGAAAGGTTCGGCACGACGCAGCTCAGCTCCCCCTCGCCGGCTTCGATTCGCATCGGCGCCATGTCGCTTCCGCCGGTCACGCAGATCGCCTGGTCGCGGGTCATGATGTTGAAGCCCCAGCGGATGTCGGTCGTCTCGGCGGAGCGGTAGCGCAGAGTCAGCCGGGCCGCTTCGCCGCTTCCGATCGAGCCGCCTCCGTCTCCGGCGATCGAGAGCCGCTCGATCACCAGTGGGCCGTCCCCTTCGTCGTCGCTTCCCCATCCGCCGCCGCCCTGCTGGTCGAGCATGTGCGACACCGTCTCGACCGCACTGCCCTCGAATGCGAGCCGGCCGCTTTCGAGCAGGATCGCTCGGCTGCAAAGCGCCTGGACCTGGTGCGGGTTGTGGGAAACGAACAGGATCGACCCGCCGTCGTGCAGGAACCTGTGCATCATGTTCATGCACTTGCGCTGGAAATAGGGGTCGCCGACGGCGAGCGCCTCGTCGATCAGAAGCAGGTCGGGCTCGAGGCCGATCGCCAGCGCGAAGGCAAGGCGTGCGCGCATCCCCGAGCTGTAGGACAGCATCGGCGCGCCGATGATCTCGCCCAGTTCCGCGAAATCCTCGACACGCTCCAGCAGCCGCGCCGTCTCCGCCCTGCCGAGGCCGTTGACGGCGGCGGCCACGTCGACCGTCTCGCGGCCGGTCAGCGCTGGGTTGAAGCCGGCGCCGAGCTCGATCAGCGCCTCGGCCCGGCCCCGGATTCGGATCTCGCCGCGGTCGGGCTTTATGAGGCCGTAGAGCATCTTGAGCAGCGTGCTCTTGCCCGCGCCGTTGCCGCCGAGAATGCCGAGCGCCTCTCCGGCGCCGAGTTGGAAGGAGAGATCGTCCACCGCCCAGAACTCGCCCGGGCGAAGCCGCGGCCGGGGGATCGGGCGAAGCGCTTCGCCGGCGACGTCGCGAAGGGCGTAGAACATCGCCCGGCGGAGGCGAAGACATAATAAGCGAGCGAGCGCTCGAAGCCGTCGATATTCCCGGCCTGGTCGGGCGCAGACGCCCGCATCGCATCGCAATGGGGACGCCAGGTGAGGTCGGTCGAATCCCGGACGACGACATCGGTGAACCCCGCCTCGCGGAGCAGATCGGCATAGGCCGCGGGATCGGCGGTCGCATTGCCCCGGGGAAGCATCCAGCTCCCGATCGGCTGGCGGTCGGCGAACAGCATGTCGGCCAGCGAGATCACCCCGCCCGGCCTCAGCACCCGCCACGCCTCGCGCAGGAAATCGGCGCGGGTATCGAAATGCTGGGCCGACTCCATCGCGGTGACCGCGTCGGCGCTCCCGTCCTCGAACGGCATGTCGGTCGCGTCGAGCTCGACGACCTCGAGCCCGCGGCGCTTCGCCTCGGTGAGCTGCCAGGCGGAGATGTTGCAGGCGACCACCCGCGCCGCCGGGAAGAGCTGCGCAAGGCGGCGGCTCCCGGCGCCGAGGCCGCAGCCGATGTCGAAGATGACCCGCGCATCGGCGGGGATGGCGGCGGCGACCTCGTCGACCAGCCGGTCGCAGGCGGCGCCGAGCTCGTCGATGCCGCCCACCCAATAGCCGACGTTGAAATAGCCGGTGGTGCCGTAAAGGGTGCGCATCATCGGGTGGCGGATGATGTCGTCATAGCGGCTGGCGAATTCCTGGGCGTCCATATTTCTCTTCTGGTCCGGGGAGCTAAGCGATTCAATCCTCAGCCGAGGCGGGCGACGAGATGGGGCCGCGCCAGCCGGTAGAAGAGCGAGGCGGCGACCAGGACTGCGGCGGACCCCAGGGTGACGGCGGCGAAGGCAGTCGGGGCGGACGGCGCGACGAGCCAGGACCGGCCCGCCTCCATCAGGGGCGAGACCGGGTTGAAACGAAGCCAGCCCGCCCCCGCCGCGACCGGGTAAACGACGGGCGAGAGGAAGAACCAGAACAGGGTCGCGAAGGGAAGGCCGCGCCCGACATCCTCATAAAGCAGCCCGAACGGGGCGATCACCAGCCCCGCCGCGAGGCCGAGCAGGAGCAAAGCGAGGAAGGCGAAAGGGAGGAGCAGAAGCGATGGAGCGAGCGCCATGCCGAAGAAGGGCAGGACGAGGAGCAGCAAAGCGAGCCGGACGGCGGCGTTGAGCAGCGCGCCCGCCGCGCCCGCCGCGACGACTGCTTCGTGGGGCACCCGGCTTCGGGTGATCAGCTGGCGCATCGCGTTCAGCTGCTGCAGCGGCGCGTTGAGGGCGTCGGTGAGCGTCTGCCACATCAGCATGCCGGAGAGGACGAAGAGCGGATAGGGAAGCATCGTCTCGCGCATTCCGACCACGCCGCGGCGCTGGAGATAGGTGCAGACGAGGGTGGTCGCGGCGGCGGGGAGGAACAGCCAGGCATGGCCGAGCAGGCTCTGCCGCCGCCGGGCGCGAACCTCGCTCCGGAACAGGCGGAGCGCAATGTCTCCGGAGCGGGCGGCATCGCGGCCGGCGCCGGCGAGGAAGGCGCCGGGGGAGCGGAGGACGGAGCCGGCGGTGTAGACGGTCTCCGTGGGCGGGGCGCTGGAGGCCGGATCGCCGAGAGCGGCGCGGATTTCGGCCATATCGGCTATTCCCCCAAGCTTGGCCGCATCACGCCTCGGCCCCGCCCGACTAACCCGGCGCGGCCGGCCTGTCGAGCATGGGCGGAGCGTTGTTGCCAAGCCCCGCCGGCCTCGAATAGCGTCCGGGGCCTCGAATTCTTCCGTAACGAAAGCGACTGCGAGCCTTGCCGATCCCGCATCTCATCCACATCGGCTATGCGAAGACGGGATCGACCCTGCTGCAGGGCTGGTCGGCGCTTGGCGAAGCGGATCCGCGGCTGCGGGTGACGAGCTGCGAGACGATCAGCTCGCCTCTGCCGCGCGACGGCGGCTTCCTGGTCGACTATGAAGGGCTGAGCCTGCTCGACGTCGAGGCGGCGCCGCTGCGCGCCTGCGAGGCGATGCACCAGCTCTTCCCGAACGCCTATGTGCTGATCGTCACCCGCGGCATCGCTTCGGTGATCCTCTCCTCTTATTCGGAATATCTCCGGAGCAGCGGCCATCTCGATTTCCTGCCCTTCCTCAGCGGGGCGGCGCGCCGCAACCCGTGGAATTACGACCTGCTGATCGCCCGCTATCGCGAGCTGTTCGGCGCCGACCGAGTGATCGTGCTGCCCTACGAGCTCCTCCGCGACGATCCGCAGGCGTTCACGCGCCGGATCGAGGACGCCTTCGCGCTCGACCCCCATGAGCTGCCCCAGGCCTTCGCCAACCCCTCCCTCTCGCCGGCGGAACTCGCCTGGTACGGGCGCTTCAACCGCTTCGTCGGAGCGCAGAAGCAGACCGGCCGGGTCAGGCGGGCCCTGGCGGCTCGCTACGCGCTTGCGCTGACCGCGGGCCGGTTCAGGTGGCTCGCGGCCCTCCTCCAGCGGCTTCGCCCCCGCCCCTCGCTGCCGATCCTGACCGAGGAGCTCCTGCGCCCCTTCGCCGGCGGCACCGCCGGGCTGCGCGCCGACCCGATCTACGCCCCCTTCCTCGCCGACTATGCAATCGAAGCGCCGCCCCCCTAGGCCCTCGGCCGCGACTTTACCGCCGAGGGCGAAATCCCCGCCGCCAGCGCAACCTGCAGGAGCTCGGTGAGGCTGCTCGCGTCGAGGCGGTTCATGACCTGGGCACGGTGGAGCTCGACGGTGCGGGGGCTGATTCCGAGCTTCTTGCCGATCGATTTGTTGGTGCCGCCCTCGACCAGGCCGACCAGCACCTCGCGCTCCCGCTGCGTCAGCCGGGCGAGGCGGGCGCCGGCGGTTTCGTCCCCCGTGGCCGGGCGGGCTGCACCTTGGCATTCAGCCATCGCCTCGGCGAGCCTCGCCCGGAGCGAGGCTTCGTCGGTGAGGACGAGATAGTCGACCGCGCCCGCCTTCATCGCAGCGACGGCGGGGGACGGAGAGGCCCTCGTCCCGCGCCTTGCGCAGGTCGACGAGCACGCAGCCGGGCGCGAGGACGGGCGCCATGTCGAGGAAGGCGGAGGCGCTGGCGAAGGTCCGGGCGCGATAGTCCATCGCCCGCGCCATCGCGGCCAGCCGCCGCGCCTCGGCAGCCCGCGTACAGACGATATAGACCTGGCGGACGTCCTCGGGCGTCATGTCTTCGGTGATGCCGCCGATCCGCTCCACCGCGCCGTCTTCGCCGAGGATCGGAAAGCTGGTGTCGCGGAGCGAGCGGATCGCGCCGTCGCCCGGGCGGACGATCCGATATTCGAACTGTGCGACTTCGCCGGCCTTCACCGTGGCAAGGGCATGCTCAACCTGGCGGAGGTCGTCGGGATGGACGTCCTTCATCCACTCGGCGAAGGGGATCGGCCCTTCCCGGCAGGGCACGCCCCAGATCCGCTCGCAAGCGGCGCTTCGGTAGACGATCATGTCCGACGCAGGGTCGCCGATCCAGATCAGATTGCTGCTATTTTCCGCGAAGCCCCGGAACTGCGCTTCGCTGGCGCGCACGGCGGCCTCGTTGCGGCGCTGAGCGGTGACGTCCGTCGCGGCGCCGACGAATCCCACTGAGCGGCCTTTCGAGAAGGTGGTGCGTCCCAAAGTGGCGATGTGGCGGGTGATACCGTCTTCGCGGCCGGTCACCCGATATTCGATGTCGTAGAGCCCGTCGCCGGCCGGATCGGCGCAGGCGGCGATGGCGTGGCGGACGCGCGGCAGATCGTCGGGATGAATACCGCCTTCGAAGACGTCCATGTCGACCTCGGCATCGGGCGGAAGGCCCCACATCGCGCGCATCCGAGCGTCCCATTCCAGCGCGCCGGTCGCCGGATCCCATGAATAGATGCCGATCCCGACAAGCTCGGTCGCCGCGCGAAGGCGAGCCTCGTTCTTCCGCAATTCCTCTTCGATCCCGCGGCGCTCGCTGGTATTGCGGGAGACGCCGACGACCAGCTCGACCGAGCCGTCGGGGCCTCGGACCGGACCCCAGAGGAAATCGTGATAAGCCGCGTGGCCGGTCGGACTGCGGTAGAAGACCTCGTCCTCGACCGTGACTCCGTCCTGAAGGACCCGGTCCATGTGGCGGTTGAGGAGATTGGCAAGTTCAACGGGATAATCGAGGTCGGCGAAGGTCTTGCCTACGACCTCCTCCGCCGACAGCCCGAACAGAGCGAGCAGCGCCGGATTGGCATAAGCGAAGCGGCGGTCGGCATCGAAGGCGTAGACGAAATCGGGGATGGACGAGAGCGTCGCCTCGACGGAACCGGCCGAGGCCAAAGCGGCGAGCGTCGCCCGCTTTTCGTAGTCTTCACTTGCTGGTGTCGCGGCGTCCGACATCGCTTCCGGACCTCTTGCCGGCTGAACGGCAATGCCGCGAACCCTCGGATAGTTCCCTAGGAATCGTCCGAATGCCCATGGCTTTTCGGCCCGTGGATAGCGCCGTTCCGCATAGCCAGGAGAGCAATCGTGGATCGAACCGGCAAAATTCTCATCGTCGTCACCAATGTCGATCAATATGAAAGTGTGGGGTTCAGGACCGGGCTGTGGCTCGGCGAGCTCACCCACTTCCTGGACGCCATCGAAGAACACGGATTCCAGGGCGAGATCGCAAGCCCATCGGGCGGGTGGGTGCCGCTCGATCCGCAGGGCCTGATGATCCCCGAAATGGGCCACAACAGCCGATTGGGCGGCGACGTCACCGACCGCTACCGCGACAAAAAGTTCATGGACCGGCTCAACCGCACCCTGCCGCTCGCCGAGGTGAGCGTGGCGGATTACGACGCCATCTATCTGGCGGGCGGGCACGGCACGATGTGGGACTTCCGGTCGCCCGAGTTCGGCCGGCTGCTGGCTGGGTTCTACGAGGCGGGGAAGATCGTCTCCTCCGTCTGCCACGGCCCCGTCGGCTTCCTCGAAGCGCGGCTGAGCGACGGGCGCTGGCTGGTCCAGGACAAGGATCTGACCGCCTTCTCCTGGGCGGAGGAGAAAGCCGACAATCGCGACGACGTGGTGCCCTTCAACCTCGAGGAAGAGCTGAAGGCGCGCGGCGCCCGCTACACCAAGGCATTGGTGCCGTTCGGAAAGCATGTCGTCGAAGACGGGCTGCTGATCACCGGCGAGAACCCGGCCAGCGCCCGCGGAGTCGGCGAGGCAGTGGCACGAGCCCTTCGGGAAGCCGCGCCGCAGCCGCGCGAGAGCGTCGACGCGGAATAGGCCCGCCGGTGCGCGTCAGTGACAGTCACGGTGACAGTCACTCAATCAGAAGAGGAGGAAGCCATGGCCAGCGATCCCGCTGTGAACAAGGCGCTGTTCGTCCGCTTGAAGGCGAAAGCGGGGAAGGAGGCCGAGGTGGAGGCCTTCCTTCGCGATGCGCTGCCGGCGGTGATGGAGGAGGAGGACACGACGACCTGGTACGCATTGCGCTTCGGCCATGACGATTTCGCCATTTTCGACACCTTTCCGGGTGAAAAGGGGCGGCTGGCGCATCTTGCCGGCAAGGTCGGGCGGGCGCTGATCGCCAACACGCCCGAGCTGTTCGACGGCCTGCCGAGGATTGAGCACGCGCACGCCCTCGCCTTCAAGCTCCCCGGAGAAAACGGCCAAGTCGAGGACTGAGGCAGTGCCCTGCTTCGGCCCCTCATTTCTGCAGGCATCGGCCCGTTCGCGCAACTTGCCGACGTGCCGGCAATGTCCCGGACCCCCGTATGGTTCCCTAGTAATCGTCCGAATGCCCGCGCCGCCCCGGCATGCGGATAGCGCCCCCACACAAAGCCAAAGGAGATTCGCATGAAAGCCCTGGTCTGGCATGGAAAAGAGGACGTCCGGTACGACACGGTGTCCGATCCCGAGATCGAACATCCCCGCGACGCGATCATCAAGGTGACGAGCTGCGCGATCTGCGGGTCGGACCTGCACCTGTTCCACAATTTGATCCCGGCGATGCTGCCCGGGGACGTGCTCGGCCATGAGAGCATGGGCGAGGTGGTCGAGGTCGGAAGCGCGGCCAAGGGATCGCTCGCCGTCGGCGACCGGGTCGTCATTCCCTTCACCATCCAGTGCGGCGAGTGCGACCAGTGCCTGCGCGGCAATTATTCGGTGTGCCGCCGCACCAACCGCAAGGGCGAGCTCGGGGACAAGGCGTTCGGGCACCGCACGGCGGGCCTGTTCGGCTACACCCACCTCACCGGCGGCTATCCGGGCGGGCAGGCGGAATATCTGCGCGTTCCCTTCGCCGACACGACCCATATCAAGGTTCCGGACGGGATCGACGACGAGAAGCTCCTTTTCCTCTCCGACATCCTTCCGACCGGATGGCAGGCGGCGGTTCAGGCGGACATCCAGCCCGGCGACATCGTCGCGGTGTGGGGCTGCGGACCCGTAGGCCAGATGACGATCCGCTCGGCGATCCTGCTCGGCGCCGAGCAGGTCATCGCGATCGACTATCTGCCCGAGCGGCTGTCCATGGCCGCGGCCGCGGGTGCGATCACGATCAATTTCGAGGAGGAGAGCGTTCTCGAGCGCCTCAATGAGCTGACCGGAGGCGAGGGGCCGCACAAATGCATCGACGCGGTGGGCTCCGAAAACCACGTCAATTTCGGCCAGCCCGACACGATCCTCGACCGCGCGAAGCAGATGCTGCTCGCGGAGAACGACCGCCCGCACGTGCTGCGCGAGATGATCTACGCCTGCCGGGTCGCCGGCGTGATCTCGATCATCGGCGTCTACACGGGCCTGGTCGACAAGATCCCGATGGGCCAGGCGATGAACAAGGGCCTGACCTTCCGGATGGCGCAGGCGCACGTCCCCCGCTGGACCGGCGACCTGCTGCGCCGGATCGAGGACGGCCAGATCGACCCTTCCTTCGTCATCACCCACAAGGTCGACCTGTCCAAGGGGCCGGAGATGTACCGCACGTTCCGCGACAAGGCGGACAGCTGCATCAAGGTCATGCTCCAGCCCTGAACCCCCTTAGCTTCGAAGAGGTACACG
>VBAE01000080.1 GCA_005882415.1 Alphaproteobacteria bacterium
GCGACGCGCATCACCTTGTAATTGGGCGCGTTCCAGTCGGTCCTGATCAGCCAATGATCGCCGATATGGTCGGCATCGTAGCGGAATTCCCGCTCGCGCGGCGCTAGCACCTTGAACGCGCCCGGAGCGGCCGCGCCGGTGCAGCGATATTCGTTGCTGACCGTGCTCTGGAGGGCGATGCAGATGTAGCGATCGTCGGCGGTGCGGCTGAGCCCCATGTAGAAGCTCTCGTCCTTCTCCTCATAGACCAGCCGGTCCTCTGAAGCCGGGGTGCCGAGGACGTGCGCCTTCACCCTCTTGCTGAGCAGGGTGACCGGGTCCTTCTCGACGTAGAAGATCGTCTTGTTGTCGTCCGCCCAGACGAAGTCGGGCTCGGCATTCTCGACCGCGTCGGCGAGCAGAGCGCCGGTGGCAAGGTCCTTGAACCGGAGGACGTATTGGCGCCGCCCGACCTTGTCCTCGGCATAAGCGAGCAGGCGGTTGTCGGCGCTGGCGCCGTAATTGGGGATCGAGAAATAGCCGGCGCCCCTGGCCATTTCGGGCTCGTCGAGAAGCACCTCTTCCGGCGCCGTCATCGACCCCTTGCGCCGCGCGATCACCGCATAATCCTGCCCCGTCGCGAAGCGCGCGTAATAATAATAGCCGCGGTAGCGGTAGGGGACGGTCGTATCGTCCTGCTTAATCCGGCCGACGATCTCCTGGTAGAGCTTGTCCTGCAGCGGCTTGAGCGGCTTGAGAGCGGCGTCGGCAAAGGCGTTCTCCGCCTTCAGATAGTCGAGCATCTCCGGATTCTTGCGGGTGTCGTCGCGAAGCCAGTAATAGGGATCGTCGCGCGTGACCCCGCCCGGCCCAGCCACCGGATGCGGCTTCCTCGCGGCGACCGGCGGCGCCGGCTGGGCCGAGACCGAAGGCGCCAGCAGCGCCAGCCCGGTTACGAACAGCAAAGCCTTGTTCATGCGCACTTCCCCTCCGTCAGCCGCGCTTTCTGGCATGGCGGCGGGGGGTGGACAAGCGGGGGGAGTGCGGGGGGTTGAAGGCGCGGCCGGGGCATGCGAGCCTCGCCCGATGATGCTGATCGAGCTTGCACTGGCCGCGGCCATGGCCGCGCAGGGGGCGCCGGAGCGTCAATCCCCTCCCCCGCCGGAGGCCACGCTCCGGCATTTCGAGGCCTGCGGCGCCGGGCAGGTATCGAGCCGTTACGATCCCGATATGCGGGAGGACATCGTCGAGATCGCCGCGCTACCCGAAGCGACCGACGAGCAGCTTCGATGCCTGGTCGACACATCGCTGACGGATGCGCGTCTGGTGTCGGTCACGGGTTCCGCCGAGCAGCGCTATCGGGACATCGAGTCCGCGGTGCTGGAGGAGCGCATGCTCGCAAGGGCCCGCGCCTGGGCGTCCGAACGCGGTCTGCTCGATCGGGTGCCGCATTATGCCGGCGACAAGGAGGACGACGATATCGCCTTCGCCCGCAAGCTGGAGGCGCTTTGCGGCCGCGACGCGCGGGGCGCATTCCACGGCCATCGTTTGAACATCGAATGGGCCCGCAGAATGGCGGCGCGCGGAGACCCCCACAAGACCGCCGACTGCCTGATCAATGTCGCGATCCTGGCGGATTTCGGGATAGGGATCGTCGGCAACGAGGCATTTGGGGAGTAGGCGCTCTCGGCACTAACACGTCATGCCGGCCGGTGGGACCCCATCAAAGTAGTACTTTGATGGGAACCCTGTTCCGGCATCCATGAACACGGTTCGAGTCCAGTTCTGACAGACCTGTGTTCATGGACCCCGGATCAAGTCCGGGGTGACGCTAGCGCGCTACGAAGCCGCTGCGACCAAGGCGTTCCAGCCCGCCTCGTCGATGACTTCCACGCCCAGCTCCGCCGCCTTCTTGAGCTTGGAGCCGGCGCCGGGGCCGGCGATGAGGAGGTCGGTCTTGGCGGAGACCGAGCCGGCGACCTTGGCGCCCAGGGCTTCGGCCTGGGCCTTGGCTTCGTCGCGGGAGAGGGTTTCGAGGCTGCCGGTGAAGACCAGGGTCTTGCCGGTGACGGGGGATTCCTTGGTTTCCCAGATCAGGTCGGCGGGTTCGACACCGGCGGCGAAGAGGTCGTCGAGGACTTCGCGGTTGTGCGGCTCCTCGAAGAAGTCGGACAGCGCGCCCGCAACCTCGCCGCCGATGCCCGGCGTCTCGATCACGGCCGCGGCGGCGTCGTTGCGGCGTTTGCGGTGCTTTTCGTCGGTTTCGCCGAGCGCCTGAGGCAGGGCCGCACGGGCGTCGATGGCGGAGTCGATCGTCGAGCGGAAGTTCGTCCAGCTCGTATAGCGGCGGGCGAGATCGCGGGCGGTGACTTCGCCGACATGGCGGATGCCCAGTGCGAACAGGAAGCGGTCGAGCGGAGGCCGGCGTTTCGCGTCGATCGCCTCGATGAGGTTCTGGGCCGAGATTTCGGCCCAGCGCTCGCGGCTGAGCAATTGCGCCTTGGTCAGGCGGAAGATGTCCGCCGGGGACTGGAGCAGGCCGTCGCGGAAGAAGGCCTCGATATGGGTGATTCCGAGGCCCTCGATGTCGAGCGCGTGGCGGGAGACGAAGTGGCGAAGGCGTTCGACCCGCTGGGCGGGGCAGATGAGGCCGCCGGTGCAGCGGACGTCGACCTCGCCCTCCTCGCGCACCGCTTCCGAGCCGCATTCCGGGCAATGATCGGGGAAGACGTAGGGCGGCCGATCTGCCTCTGGGGTAAGGTTCTCCAGCACCTGGGGGATGACGTCGCCGGCGCGCTGGATCCGGACCCGGTCGCCGACCCGGACGCCGAGGCGCTCGATCTCGTCCTTGTTGTGGAGGGTGGCGTTGGTGACTGTCACTCCGCCCACGCTCACGGGCGTGAGGCGGGCGACGGGGGTGAGCTTGCCGGTGCGGCCGACCTGAATGTCGATCGCCTCGAGCACCGTCTCGGCTTTCTCGGCCGGGAATTTGTGGGCGAGCGCCCAGCGCGGGGCTCGGGCGACCTGGCCGAGGCGGCGCTGCCGGTCGAGGTCGTCCACCTTGTAGACGACTCCGTCGATGTCGAAGCCGAGGTCCGCGCGCTTCGCCTCGATCGAACGGTAATGGGCGAGGAGGCCTTCGAGGTCGGTGAAGCAAGCGAGGTCCTGCGCGATGGGGACGCCCCAGCCCGCGATCGCCTGCATCACGCCGAGCTGGGTGTCGGCGGGAAGCTTCGACGCCTCGCCCCAGCCATGGGCGTAGAAGCGCAAGGGTCGGGCGGCGGTGACTGCGGCGTCCTTCTGGCGGAGGGACCCGGCGGCGGCGTTGCGCGGGTTGGCGAACTGGCGGGCCTTGGCCGGGTCGTCCGCTTCGGCGAGGAGGCGGGCGTTCAAGGCCGCGAAATCCGCCTTGGACATGTAGACCTCGCCGCGGATCTCGAAGACGTCCGGCGCGCCATCGATGCGCTGCGGGATGTCCGTGATGGTTCGGGCGTTGGCGGTGACGTCCTCCCCCGTCGTGCCGTCGCCGCGGGTGGCGGCGAGAACAAGCGCGCCTTTCTCGTAACGAAGCGAGCAGGACAGGCCGTCGATCTTGGGCTCGGCGGTGAGGGCGAGCTCGGCGTCGGCCGGGAGGCTCAGGAAGCGGCGGACGCGGGCGAGGAAATCGGCCACCTCGTCGTCCGAGAAGGCGTTGTCCAGGCTGAGCATCGGCAGCGCGTGCCGGACCTTGGAGAGGTGCCCGGCCGGCGCCGCGCCGACCTGCCGCGAGGGGGAATCGGCTCGGACGAGATGGGGGAATGCCTCCTCCAGCTCGCGGTTGCGGCGGATCAGGGCGTCGTAATCGGCGTCGCTGATCTCGGGCGCGTCGTCGGTATGGTAAAGCCGGTTGTGCCGCGCGATCTCGGCCGCAAGGGTCTCCAGCTCGGCGGCGGCTTCAGCGTCGGTCATCACCTGCCTCCCCATCGCAGATGGGGAGGGGGACCATGCGAAGCATGGTGGAGGGGTGACCTGACTCGGCCTTGGCGGCTCACGCGCGATCCTCTGACTCTGAGCCTGGTCACCCCTCCACCACCTTCGGTGGTCCCCCTCCCCGCCGCTGGCGCGGCAGGGAGGCAGCGGGGCGTCGCCCCGCTCATGCTGCCTCCAGCAATCTTACCGCCTGCGCGCGCGCCTCGTCGGTGACTTCGGCGCCGGAGAGCATTCTTGCGATCTCCTCGCGCCGCCGCACCTCGTCCAGCGCCTGGACGCTCGTTCGGGTGACGAGGCCGTCATGGCTCTTTTCGATGAGGAGGTGCTGGGTGCCGCGGGCGGCGACCTGGGGGCTGTGGGTGACGACGAGGAGTTGCGCGCTCTCGGACAGGCGGTGGAGGCGCTCGCCGATCGCGCTTGCGACCGCGCCGCCGACTCCGCGGTCGATCTCGTCGAAGATCATCGTCCCGGCGCCGCCGCGCTCGGCCAGAGCGACCTTCAAGGCGAGGATGAAGCGGGAGAGCTCGCCGCCGCTGGCGATCCGGATCAGCGGCGCGAAGGGGGCGCCGGGGTTGGTCGAGACTTCGAATTCCACCCGGTCGCGGCCGCGGGCGCCCCATTGGCCTTCGGGCAGCGGTTCGAGGGCGGTGCGGAACTTGGCGGCGTCGAGCTTGAGCGGGGCGAGTTCGCGGGCGACGGCGGTATCGAGGCGAGCGGCGGCGGCGGAGCGGCGTTCGCTCAAGTCCGTAGCGGCGGCCTGGTAGTCCGCGCGGGCGTCGGCGACGGCCCTTTCCAGCGTAGCAAGGCTGCGTTCGCCGGCGTCGAGGGCGGTGAGGCGAGCGGCGAGCTCTTCGGCGAGCGCGGGGAGCCCGTCCGCCTCGACCCGGTGCTTGCGGGCGAGGGCGCGAAGCTCGAACAGCCGGGTCTCGACCTCCTCGAGCCGGGCCGGGTCCCAGGACAGGGCCTCGGCGGCGGCGGCGAGCTTGTCCTCGGCCTCGGATGCTTCGATCAACGCGCGGTCGAGCGCGGCCAGCGCTTCCTCCAGCCGCTCATGCTCCCCCGCGATCCGCTCCAGCCGGCGCGCGGCCTGACGGAGGAGGGAAAGCCCGCCCTCCGAGCCTTCGAGCAGCGAGCCGGCGGCGCCGATGTCCTCGGCGAGCCGGGCGCCCTTCTGCATATTGGCGCGGGCGGCGGCTAGCTCGCTCTCCTCGCCTGGCTCGGCGCCGAGCTTGCTGAGCTCGGCGACCGAATGTTCGAGCCATTCGCGGTCGCGCATCGCGGCTTCGATTTCGCCCCGCGCCTGGGCGAGACCGGCCTCTGCCTCGGCCCAGGCGAGCCAGGAACGCTCGCAGGGCGCCGTGTCGATCCGGGCGAAGCTGTCGAGCAAAGCGCGGTGGCCGCGGGGGTTCAAAAGGCCGCGGTCGTCATGCTGGCCGTGGATTTCGACCAGCATCGCGCCGATCTCCCGGACCAGGGCCACCGAGACGGACTGGTCGTTGACCAGCGCCCGGCTGCCGCCGTCGGCCTTGACGATTCGGCGGATCAGCAGAGGCTCGCCCGGTTCGGAATCGAGGCCGTTGTCGCGAAGCAGCGCCTGGGCGGGGTGGTCGGCGGGCAGGTCGAAGCTGACGCTGACCACCGCCTGCGCCTGGCCGGAGCGGACGAGGCCGCTGTCGGCGCGCACCCCGAGGGCAAGGCCGAGGGCGTCGAGGAGGATCGACTTGCCGGCGCCCGTCTCGCCCGTGAGCACGCCGAGGCCGGGGCCGAATTCGAGGTCCAGGCTCTCGATCAGCACGACGTCGCGAATGGAGAGCCCGGTCAGCATGCGCCGGACTCTTCCACTGCGATAATCAGAAGATCAAGCGGCCGGTGCGGCCGCAGCGGCTTGGACGGCCGGGGCCTGGGCCGCCGGTGCGTGCTTCTGGACGAGGCTGTAGGCCCGCTCATACCATTTCGTGTTCGGATAATTGGCGCCGAGCACCGCCGCCGCCTTGCGCGCTTCCTCGGGAATGCCGAGGGCGAGATAGGATTCGGTGAGGCGCATCAGCGCTTCGGGAGCGTGGGTGGTGGTCTGATACTGGTCGATCACCATCCGGAAGCGGCTGATCGAGGCGAGCCACTGGCCGCGGCGCTGGTAGAAACGGCCGATCTCCATCTCCTTGCCCGCGAGATGGTCGCGGACCAGGTCGATCTTCAAACGGGCGTCGGCGGCGTAGCGCGTGTCGGGATAGCGGCGGACCAGCTCGCCGAGCGAATCCAGCGCCTGGCGGGTGGTGCTCTGGTCGCGGGTAACGTCCTCGATCTGCTCGTAATAGCTCAGGGCCACCAGATAATAAGCGTAGGGGCCGCATAATAGTTGAACGCGCTCATCAGCTGCGCGCGACGCGCCCAGATCGAATAGGGATGCTGGCGCTCGACCTCGTCGAAGATCGCCGCGGCCAGCGCATATTCGCCCTGCTCGAGGCGCCGCTTGGCGAGGGTGTAGAGGGTGTTTACGTCGCGCGCGACATATTGGGTGTCCGCCCCCGTATGCTTGTTGCGGCCGGCGCAGGCGCCGAGCGGGAGAAGCAGGGCGAGCGCCAAAGCGGCGGCGATGGGGCGGTTGAATTTGCGCAGCATGTCGGCTTCTTAGCTGAGGGATTTGGGAAGGGAAAGCAGTCCGTGAGGCTGTTCAGCCCAGTGGCGATGAACGGCGGTTTAATGGCCTCCTAAGGCTTGGGGTGTAGGGGCGTCACGATGCTTCGGATGCTCACCCTTTCGACGTTGTTCCCTAATGCGCTGCAGCCGACGCTGGGCGTGTTCGTGGAGCGGCAGACGCTCGGGCTCGCCGCGCGGGACGGGGTGGAGGTGGAGGTGGTGTCGCCGGTCGGGATGCCCCCTTGGCCGCTGTCCCTCCACCCGCATTACCGGCGGCGGGAGGCGCTTCCCGAGCGAGAGATCTGGAAGGGCCTCAACGTCCACCGCCCGCGATTCCCGGTGCTTCCGCGGGTGGATGCGCTGAGCGCCAGGGCGATGGCGGGGGCGCTGCTGCCGCTGCTCAGGGACATCCGCAGGCGCTTTGAATTCGACGTGATCGATGCGGAATTCTTCTGGCCGGACGGGCCGGCGGCGATGCGGCTGGCGCGGGCGCTCGGCGTCCCCTTCTCGGTCAAGGCGCGGGGATCGGACATCCATCAGTGGACCCGGCGGAGGGGCGTCGGCGGACAAATCTTGCGGGCAGGCACGGAGGCCGGCGGCCTGCTCGCGGTGTCGGCGGCGATGAAGGCGGACATGGTCCGGCTCGGCATGCCGGAGGAGCGGATCGCGGTTCATTATACCGGCGTCGACCAGGAGCGCTTCCACCCCGTCGACCGCGCCGCCGCCAAGGCTGCGCTGGGCGTCGACGGGCCGCTGATCGTCACCGCCGGGGCGCTGCTCCCGCGCAAGCAGCCGCTTCTTTCCGTGGCGGTGGCGGAGCGGATTCCCGAAGCGACCCTGATCCTGGTCGGCGAGGGGCCGGAGCGGGGAGCGCTGGAGGCGATGGCGGCGCCGCTCGGCGGCCGGGTGCGCCTGCTCGGCAACCGGCCGCATGAGGAGCTTCCGGCCTATCTCGCCGCCGCCGACGTGCTGCTTCACCCGTCGACCGCGGAAGGCCTCGCAAACGTCTGGGTCGAGGCGCTCGCCTGCGGCACCCCGATCGTCATCACCGGCGCCGGCGGCGCCCGCGAGGTGGTCGACAGGCCCGAGGCGGGTCGGATCGCCGCGCCCGAAGCCGATGCGCTGGCCGCCGCGGTCCGCGAACTCGTCGCCTCTCCCCCGCCGCAGGAAAAGGTCCGCGAGGCGGCGAGCCGATTCACCTGGGAGCGCAATTCCGAGACGCTGGCCGAGCACCTCGCCGGCCTAGTCAAGCGGCATTAGCGCCGCGGCGATCCAGCGTTCCTCGTTGCGCAGCAGGGACCAGGTTCGGGCGGCGGCTCGGCTGTCCATGATCTCGACACCCACGCCGCGCTCTTCGAGGGCGCGGATGAGAGGGCGCGGCGGGAAGGTGCAGGCGGAGCCGGTGCCCAGCAGGATGAACTCGGGCGCGGGGTCGAGCGCGAGGAGGGGAGCGAAATCCTCCGCACTCAGCTCCCCGAGGGCGGGCGCGTCCCACAAAGCGGCGCTCTCCGGAGTCAGGAACACCGCCCTGTAAAGCGCCACGGGGTCAGAACCTCTCGTTGTGGTTCGCGACCCTCTCCACGGCCGAGGGCGTCGCCGTCTTGGGCAGGAAGCTCTCGGTCGAGACCTTGAGCCAGACCAGGATCGGCGAGGAGATGTAGATCGACGAATAGGTGCCGACGAAGATGCCGATCAGGATCGCGATGGTCAGGCCGAAGATCACCTCGGGCCCGATCAGGAGCAAGCAGAGCAGCGCCAGCATGATCGACAGCGAGGTCACCATCGTGCGCGACAGCGTCTCGTTCAGCGAGAGATTGAGCAAGGGCACGATGTCCATCTTGCGGTATTTTCGAAGATTCTCGCGGATCCGGTCGTAGATGACCACGGTGTCGTTCAGCGAATAGCCGACGATGGTCAGGATCGCCGCGACGACGTTCAGGTTGAACTCGAGCTGGGTCAGCGAGAAGAAGCCCATCGTCATGCAGACGTCGTGGAACAGGGTGACGAGCGCCCCGACGCCGAACTGCCATTCGAAGCGGAACCAGATGAAGACGGCGATTCCGATCATCGCCAGAGCGATCGAGATCGAGCCCGAGCGGTAGAGCTCGTTCGACACCTTGCCGGAGACGCTGTCGACCGCGAACTTGGCGTCGGGATGCTTCGCCTGGATGGCGGTACGAACCCGCGAGGCGGCCTCGTTGGCGGCGGCGTCGCCCCCCGGCGGAAGGCCCATCCGGATCGCCAGGGTGTTCTTGTTGCCGAATTCCTGGATCGTCGCATCGCCGAGGTTGAGGCTGTCGACGGTCGTGCGCACTTCCTCGATCGGAGCAGCCTGGCTGAAGGTCGCGCGGATCATCTGGCCGCCGACGAAATCGACTCCGAGATTGAGGCCGCGCACCGCGACGAGGCCGATCGAGGCCAAAGTGACGACGATCGACAGGACCAGGGCGACGTTGCGCCAGCGCATGAAGTCGATGTTGGTATTGTCGGGGACGAGCTTAAGCAGGCGCATGGCCGTTCCTCAGATATGGAGCACGCGGGGCCGCGCCTTGCGCGCCCACAGAGCGACGAGCATGCGGGTCACGTTGACCGCGGTGAACACCGAAGTGACGATGCCGATCCCGAGCACCACCGCGAAGCCGCGGATCGGGCCGGAGCCGAAGTAGAACATCAGGACGGCGGCGATCACGTTGGTGATGTTGGCGTCGAAAATGGCGGTGCTCGCCTCGCGATAGCCGGCCTCGATCGCGTCCAGAGTTCTCCGGTCGCGTCTCTGCTCCTCGCGGATTCGCTCGTTGATCAGAACGTTGGCGTCGACTGCCGCGCCGATGGTGAGGACGAAGCCCGCGATTCCGGGCAGGGTCAGAGTCGCGTTGAAGATCGCCATGATGCCGAGGATGAGGAGGGCGTTCAGAACCAGCGCCACCGTCGCATAGACGCCGAAGCGGCCGTAGGTGATCAGCATGAACAGGATCACCGCGAAGGTCGCGACGATGCTGGCGATGGCGCCCCATTTGATCGAATCGGCGCCGAGCTCAGGCCCGACCGTGCGCTCCTCGATCACCTTCAGGGTGACCGGGAGCTTGCCCGAGCGGAGCTGGATGGCGAGATCGTTCGCGCTCTGGACGGTGAAGCCGCCGGAGATCTGCGCGGTGCCGCCGAGGATCGGCTCGTTGATGTTGGGTGCCGAGATGACGACGTTGTCGAGGATGATCGCGAACGGCTTGCCGACGTTCGTCTGGGTCACCTTGGCGAAGGAGCGCGAGCCCTTGCCGTCGAAGGTGATGGTCACGACGGGGTGGCCGTCCTGGTTGTAATCCTGCTTGGCGTCGACGAGCTGGTCGCCGGTAACCATCGCCTTGCGGTAGACCGCGATCGGAGCGCCGCCCTGGTAGCGAAGCAGCTGGCTTCCGGGGGGAGCGCGGCCGGACTGGAGCTCGGCCGGGCTCGCGTTGAGGTCGACCAGTTTGAACTCGAGGCGGGCGGTCTTGCCGACGCGGCTCTTGAGCCCCTCGGGATCCTGAAGGCCCGGCACCTGGACCAGGATTCGCTGGTCGCCCTGGCGGATGACGGTGACTTCCTTGGTCCCGTCGGGGTCGACGCGGTTGTAGACCACCTCCCGGGCGGTCGCCATCGCGCTGTCGATCGCATTGTCGATGCCCGACTGGGTCGGGGTCATGACGATCCGGTTCTGGTCGACCAAATTGACGTTCCAGTCGCGGGTGCCGAGCTTGGCCGGCTGGGTCTGGCCGCGGGCGAACTCCATCGCCGCGTCGACCTGGGCCGGGTTCCTGACCATGAAGGAGAGGCGACCGCCGGCGGTCGAGACGTCGCCGATGTCGATCACCGGATTGTTGCGGCGCAGGCCGAGGCGGATGGCCTCCTCCATCTGCTCGAGCCGCCGGCGGGCGACCTCGCTCGTGTCCGCCTCGAACAGCAGGTGGCTCCCGCCGGCAAGGTCGAGGCCGAGGTTGATGCGGGCGCTTGGGATGATCGCCGGCCATTTCGCGACCTGGCTCTCAGGGAAGAGGCTCGGCACCGCGAACAGCACGCCGACCAGGCAGAGGAGCGTGATGCCCCAGACCTTCCAGCGGGGAAAATCGAGCATCAGTCGTTCGCCGGCTTGGGATTGTTGGAGCGGACCTCGGACAGCATCGACTTGACGACCTTGACCCGCACTCCGGAGGCGATCTCGAGCTCGATCTCGCTATCCTCGACCTTGACCACCTTGCCGATCACGCCGCCGCTGGTCACAGCGACGTCGTTCTTCTTCACCGCCGCAAGCATGTCGCGATGCTGCTTCATCCGCTTCTGCTGCGGGCGGATCATCAGGAAATACATGATGGCGAAGACCGCGACCCAGGGCAGGATCGAGATGAGGCTCATGGCGCCGCCCGAGGGGGCGCCGGTCGAGGCAATAGCTGGAGAAGCGAACATTCGGCTTACCTGATGAGGAGGGGCGCCCCACGGGCGCCGATATGGTGGCGGGCGACTATCACGGCGGCGGGCTCTTGCGCAAGGCGGGGTCGGAGCGGATGACATAGGGCTCAGGCCGGCATCGGCAAGGGAGACGGGCATGATAATCGTGACGGGCACGGCACGCTTCGGCGAGGGCGAGATCGAGCGGCTGAGGACCGCGCTGGCGGAAAATGTCGCCGCCACGTGGGCGGAAGCGGGGTGCAGCCATTATGCCTATGCGGTCGACATCTCCGACCCGAACCTGCTCCACGTCACCGAATGGTGGGAGGACCAGGCGGCGATGAAGGCGCATATGGAGACGCCGCACATGGCCAAGCTGATGGCGACGCTGGGCGAGGCGAGGATCGAAGGCCTCAGCATCAAGGCCTATGACGCCGAGTTCCGCGGCAATGTGCTGGGCAGCGACTAGGCCGCTCAGCTGCCTCCCCATCGCCAGATGGGGAGGGGGACCAGCGTAGCTGGTGGAGGGGTGATCAGGCGCCGACGTGGAGGGTTCACGCGGGAACCGACCAAGCCGAGCCTTGTCACCCCTCCACCACCTTCGGTGGTCCCCCTCCCCGCCGCTAGCGCGGCAGGGAGGCAGAAGGCGATCGCCCTACCGCCTCTGCGGGTCGAGGATGATCAGGGTCGAGGTGCCGTGGGCGAGGAGCTTCCCTTCGGAATCGGTGATTCGGGCTTCGGCGGTGGCGATCTGGCGGCCCCGGCTGAGCACCCGCCCCTCGGCGCGGATGGTGCCGCCGCCGGGGCGGATCGGGCGGGTGAAGTTCACCTTGGTCTCGACCGTCGTATAGCCGAGCCCGGCGGGTAGCGCGCTGTGCACCGCGCAACCGGCGGCGCTGTCGATGAGGGTGAGCGCCACCCCGCCATGGACCCCGCCGAGCGGATTGAGATGCTCCGGCCCGGGCTCGCCCTCGAACACGGCAAGCCCCTCCTCCACCTCCGCCAGGCGGAAGCCGAGCTGGCGCCCGATCGGCGGCGAGGGGAAGCGGCCGGAGATGATCCCGCGTAGGAATTCGAGGCCGGAGAGGCCGGCGATCTCCTCGGGCGAACAGACGCCGTAGCGGCGGGTGTCGGTCATTTCGCCGGCTCCACTTGCGGTTAGGTCCGAAAAGTGGGCGGCGGCGGCGCCCCGGTCAATGGGCGTGCTTGCCATAAGCGCGCGACCGGCCTAAATCGCCCGCCTCCCGGGTGCCTCTGGCGCCCGCCCGGTCGGGGCGTAGCGCAGCCTGGTAGCGCATCACACTGGGGGTGTGGAGGTCGCTGGTTCGAATCCAGTCGCCCCGACCATTTTTCAAGCTTCCGCAGCCCTTGGCGCCGCCTCCGCGGTGAGGACCGCCGTGTAGAGCTTGCCGATCCCGATCAGGGCGACTCCGAGGCCCAAGAAGGAGAGGATCCGAAGCACTCCCTCCAGCGCCGACGCGTCCACGAGGAAGACCTTGAGGATCGTCGCGGTGAGGAGGACAAGGCCGGCGAGGCGAAGCGCCTTGTCGCGGATCCGGATCCCGAACAGCAATAGCGCGATCGAGAGCAGCAGCCCGGCGAGCGAATAGCCGTAGGATTCGGTCGAACCGATGGTGAGGCCGCTCAGGATCGGGCCCTGGAAGAGCTGGCGGACCATCAGCATCACGCCGAGGATCAGCGAGGCGAGGAAGGCACCCAGCCAAATGCCGGAGCGCACCGCGCTGTCGGCGCTCCGCCGCGCCCGGTAGAGCCAGAAGGCGCTCAGCAGATAGGCGGGGAGGAGGAGGTTGAGTACCGGCAGGCTCCCGACCGACTGGGCGACCAAAGCCGGGTTGTGGAGCAGCATGTCGAACCAGATCAGGCGCGCCGTGGCGAGGCCGGTGAGGATGATGCCGGTCAGCCAGCTTCGGTCCTTGTCGAGGCCGGGCACGGGGAGGCGGCCGGTGCAGACCAGCCAGCCCGTCAGGAAGAGGAATTGGGTGATCAGCATCCGCTCGGCAAAGCCGCGATTCTGGAAGTCGGTGGGATCGGCGAGGCCCCAGGCCTGCTTGAAGAAGACGTAGAGCGCGGCGCCGAGCAGGAACAGGCCGGCGCCGAGGGCAGCGCGGCGGAGCTTGGGCCGGTGCTCCGGGAGCAGGCGCGACAAAGCGAGCAGCGGCAGCGCGGGGAGGAGCAGGAGCAGGAAGGCGTGCCGGACGTCGGGCAGGCTTGCCGCCAGCGCCGCCATCCCGCCCAATGACCGGATCAGCGTCGCCCACAGCTCCGGAAGCATCGCGATGCACCAGTAAGCGCCGACAAAGGCGGTGAGGGCGGTGAGGGCGGAGACCCCGCGGCCGGGCATCGGACGGGCGGCGAAGGCGGGGAGGAGGGCGAGCAGCATCCAGGCGAAGCCGAGCCATTCGCGCGGCAAGAGGTCCGACAAAGCGACCGCGGCGAGCAGCAAGGCGATCCCGCCTGCGGCGAGCATCGGCCGGTCCGGACCTTCCTCGACCGGCACCTGGGAGCGGCGCCAGGCGAGGAAGAGCGGGCCGAGGGCGAGGGCGGCGAGCAGGGCGCCCCAGGCCGGGAAGGAGAGCAAAGCGGGCTCGATCAGCCTCAGGATCAAAGCCGGGCCGGCAAAGGCGAGGCTGGCGGTCAGCACCGGGCCGAGGCGGCGCTCCCCGAAGGCCGCTTCCGGCATGGAGCCTGCGGCGAAGAGCAGAGTGATTCCGGCGGCGATCAGCGCCATGTCGGCGCTCTTGTCGCCCGCCTCGATCGCCAGCAGGAGAAGCGCGAGGACCAGCGCGATGGCGGGAAGCGGCCGGTAGTGCTCGCGGCGGCGGGCGAGGAAGAAGCAGGTGGCGGCGAGCAGGGCGTAGAGGCCCCAGCCGACCGAATCGAGATCGTCGCGGGTGACGATGAAGGCGAGCTGGACCAGGCCCAGCGCCGGCGGCCGGACCCGGGAGAGGTGCCTCCCCTCCCCCGCCGGTACCAGCGAAGCGGCGATTGCCAGGGGCACGATGAAGATCCCTGCGGCGAGCGCATGGGCGGTCGGGCCGAAGATGAGGGTGACGGTGTAGGCGTAGCTGAGCAGCAGCGCGGCGGCGGCGAGCCAGGACCAGCCGCGGCGGGCGGCGACGACGAACAGGGCCACATCGAGCAGGCCGAGATAGGTGAGCAAAGGAATCGCGCTCTCGGTCGGGTCGCCGACCAAAGCCGGCGTCGCAAAGCCGCCGAGCAGGCCGAGCACCGCGGTCGGCGGGCCGTGGCGGAGCGACAGATAGAGCGCGGCACCGGTGACCAGCACCATCAGCGCCGAGGCTGTGGTCTTGGAGATGAGGCCGTAAAGGATCAGCGACCCATAAGGCGTGGCGTAGAGGACGACGATCCCCGCCCCGACCAGAGCCTGCGCCACCCGCTCGTCGACCGCGATCCCCGGCCGCCGCCGGGCGATTTCGCCCGCCACCAGCAAGGCGATCCCGAAGGCGCCCGCCATCAGCATCTGCACCGCGGGGGTGATGAGCCCGATCTGCATCGAGAATCGGACGAGGAGGACGCCGGCGACGGCCAGGGCGATCCCGCCGATCCAGATCAGCAACCGCCCGCCGACCAGGCGTTCGAACAGATGGGCAAAGCTTTCCGGCGGCACGGGGGGTTCGTGGACGACATCCGGGTCGCCGAGTATGTCGATCTCCGGCGCGCGGTGGGACGGGAAGAGGAGAGGCTCGCGCAGGCGGACGACCTCCTCCTCGAGCGGATCGGCCCGCACCGGCCGCGGCTCGGCCTCCAGAAGGTGCGCGACCTGCGCCTGCAGCTCCTGCACCTGCCTCCACAGGAGCAGGAGGAACCCGGCGAGGACGGCGATGCCGGCGAGAAGGAGTCCTTCCATCCCCTTTAGGCTAACCGCCCCGCCCCGCCCTGTCAGCGCCTAAATCAAAGGCAGCGGCATCGCCTCCACATCCCCCGCCCAAAGCCCCCTGGCGCGGGCGAGGTGGGCGGCGGAATCGGCCTGCTGGCCGAGCTTCGCCTCAGCCTTCGACAGGAGGTAGAGTGCGAGCGGATCGCCGGGCCATTTCGCGAGTGAGGCGGCGAGCTGGCGTTTCGCCCCTTCCGCGTCCCCCGCGGCCAGCGTCGCCGCGGCGAGGCTTCGGCGGGCCGAATACCAGAAAGGCGGCGGGTCGCTGTTGAAGCCGGCGCTCTCCTGGACGTTCATCGCGCTTCGATAGGCGGTGGCCGCGGCGGCGAAATTGCCGGCGAGCATCGCCGAGCGGCCCTCCAACACATGCTGGACGACCTCGGTTAGCGCGTCGGCATTCTCGCTTCCGAGGCTTTCGGGGCCGGCCCGGAGCTTCGCGATCGCGGCGGCTTCGGCGGCGACCGCGCCCGAGTCCCCCTTCCTCGCGAGCGCCTCCCCCCGCGCATAATGGCGCATCGCCCGCATCAGCGCCGAGCTCGGCTCGGCCATGCCGAGCACTTCGGCCACGTCGCCGTGGCGGCCCGCCGCGTACCAGGTGACCGAACGCCGGTAGCGCAGGCGCTGGTCGTCCTCCCCCTCGGGGAAGCGCTTGCGGTAGATGTCGGAGACCGCGAGCGCGGTCTTGCCGTCGCCGCGGATCAGAGCGCTCTCGATCGCGAAATGGCTGTTATGCGCGAACAGCCCCGTCCGATACTCCGATTCCGGCGGCTTCACCCTGGCGGCATAGGCATTGTCGGCGGCGATCGCGGCGACGTTGGCCCGCGCCGCATCCTCGTAGCGGCCCACCCAGTAGAAAGTGTGGGAGGGCATGTGGACGAGGTGGCTCGCCGCCGGCGCGACCCGGCCGAGCCGCTCGGCATAAGGCACGGCCAGCTCCTCTTGGTCGATCCAGTCGGTCAGATGGATGTACATGTGGATTGCGCCGCTATGGTCCGGATTGCGGCGGAGCACCGTCTCGAGCAGGCGCTGGGCGTTGGTGCCGGCCTTGATGTCGCTCCCCTTGACCAGCATCTCGGCGTCGGCGGCGATCACGGCGATGGCGTCGTCGTTGGGATAAGCCGCGGCGAGCTTCGCCATCGCCTTCATATAGGGCTTGTTGCGGAAGTCGCTTCCGCCCGCGTTGCGGACCTGCATCGCCTTGATGAGGGCGCGGTCATGCTCCGAGAGGCGAGCGCCGAGGGCGGCGGCGCGGCTCGCCGCGGCGGTGGCGGCGGCAAGCTCCTCGGTGCGCGGCTGCAGGTTGATGGTGGGCCCGCGCGCCCAGGCCTCGCCCCAGAAGCAGAGCGCGCAATCGGGATCGAGCCGCTGCGCCTGGTGGAACGACCGGACCGCCTCCATTTCGTCGAACGCCCAGATCAGGCGGATGCCCTGGTCGAACCAGCGCCGAGCCTCCTCGTTTGCCGTGTCGGGGACGATTCCCGAGGTTCCGAGCCCGTCTACCAGCAGCGGCGGCGGTGCGTCGGCGTCGGCCGCTACGGCGGCAATCGCGCCGGCGAAGCAGGAGAGGGAAGCGGGCAACCCGACCGGGCGGAGCGACACCGCCACGCCCTGCGCCGAAAGCGCGGCACCGGCGAGAGTGCCGAGCAGATAAGCCGTCCGTCTTGCCAAGCGCGCCATCGAGTCCCCCTGGTTGAGGAGGCGATCCTAGGCCGGGCGGAAGCCGTGGGAAAGAACCGAAAGAAAGCGTTTTCCTACACCCTTGTGTTCCTAGTATGTTCCTCCCGGCCGCACCCGATGCCGGGCTGCGAGTCTCGAAGAAGAGGAGAAAAGTTATGTCGATCGGATCAACCGCGAAGAAGGGGGTGAAGCTGCTCCCCGTCATCCTCGCTTACCTGCCGGCGGTCATGGACCTGTTCCGGCAGGTGAAGAAGGCGGTGAAGAAGCCGAAGGCGGAAGCGCCGGAAGCTTCGGCGGCGGGCGAGGCCTGAGCCGGCCACGCGGAGGGAGGCGCGGCTTACCAATTGGTAGGCCTTGGCTGCTAAGACGCTGCCGATGCTGGAATATCGCAACTGGAAGACGGCTGCCGCGGCCCCGGCGCCCGCCCTTGAGGCGGTGCCGGGCCTCCCTCCTGCCCTCGACGAGGCCGCCGAAGCCGCCGATCCCCACCACCGCTTCCTGCGCGCCGCCTGGTTCGCGGCTGCGGGCGGGACCGATCCGCGGACTTTGGTGGTTCGCCGGGCGGGCGCGGTGGTGGCTGCGATCCCGACCGTTCGTTCGGGCCGCCTCGGCGTTCGGACCGTGCCGGGCTGCTACTGGCCGTTTCGAGGACCGCCGATCGCGAGCGACGCCGGGAGCGAGGAACTGGCCGCATTATTCGCATCGGCCGAGGCCGCGCCTTTGCTCGGCTGGGCGCTTCGGCTGGGGCCGATCATGGCCAACGACCCAAGCGCCCGCCAGCTCGGCCGGGCCGCGGAGGCCGCAGGATGGAGCGTGCTCAGCCGGCGGATCGGGACCACCTTCCTGCTCGACATGGGCCGGCTCGCCCGCGAGGGGCAGTGGCCGCGCAATTCGACGCTGAGGAAGAACCGCTTTCACGAAAAGAACCTCGCCGCGCACGGGGCGCTGGAATGGCGCTTCGTCTCCGGGGAGCAATGGACGCCCGCGGTGTTCGACGACCTCTCCGCAATCGAGGCGGCGAGCTGGGTCGCGAAGCAGACCGACGTGCGGGACGCCAAATTCCTCAACCCGGCCAACCGCGCCTTCTGGGAGGCCGCCGCCGCCGACCCGGCGCTGGCGCGGATGATGAGCGCTGCGATCCTGGACATCGGCGGCAGGCCGGCGGCCTTCTCGTTCGACCTCGACTGCGGCCCGGTGAAATATGCGATCGCCAACAGCTACGATGAAGCGTTCGCCAAGCACAGCCCGGGCAAGGTGCTCTACTACCGCAACCTCGTTCGGGCGCGGGAGCGGGGGATCGGGCTGGTCGACTGGGGAGTCGGCGACGGCGGCTACAAGCGCACCATCGGCGCCGATGAAGGGCCGGAAATGGTCGACCTGCTGTTCGTCAGGAACCGCGCGGCGGCGGCGCTGATCGGTCCGCTCTGGCGGCGCTCCGGGCGGGACTGAAACGAAGAAGGGCGGACCCGCAGGCCCGCCCTCCCCTCGTCATATAAGCCGGATCAGTAGGTGCCGGCCCCGCTCGTCGTCGTGGACGTCGAGCCCACGTCGTCGTTCGCCCGCTCCCAGCGCTCATGGCCGGCGCGGACGCTGTCGTAGCAGCTCTGGATCAGCGTGCGGGTCTCGGCCGAGAGCTCGCCGTCCGACAGGGCCGCTTCCCATTTGCCATTGAGATAGCTCTCGCCGCGGTCGACTTCGGCGATCACCGACTTGTCGTCGCTGCCGGTGATCTTGTCGCGGATCGACAGGAAGGTGCGGTGGGCGGCGGCGAGGACGCTGCCATCGTCTTCCGGATTGCCGCCGAGTTCGCGGACTCGCTGGCGGAGGCGGGACACGACTTCCTCCCGCTCGGATGCGCGGGCGAGGAATTCGGAGCTGAACCGGCTCTGGGTCGCCTCCTGCGCCGAGCGGCGATAGCCGTCGACGCTGTCGATCGTGGTTTCGATGAGGCTGTTGAGCACCGAAATGTCGTGGCCTTGATTGAGCATGAGTGTCTCCTTGGGTCCGGGGTGGGGTGGTGGAAGTTGCGGCAGGTTAAACGCGCTTCGTGCCGTTTCGGGTGCGGCCTTTCGACGGAACGGCGGCGGAACGGCGGCGGCGCGCGGCACGTTGAGGGGAAGACGCATATGAGGAGGTGAAAGATGAGCGAGCGCGGCAAGCCGGCGAGCTTCGACCCGGTTTCGGGCGAGGTCCATGGCAGCGGCTCCGGCGCCGGCGGCGGCGGCAATCCCGATGAGGATTATGACGGCGATCCGCAGAACGGCGCCGCCCGGGAGCCGGTCGGCGGGCCGCGAAGCGCGGACGAGGCGGTGGACCGTCCGATCGACCCGGACGAGGGGGTTTGACCATGGCCGAAGGCAAGGGCCACCCGCTGCCCGAGAGCGACGAGGCGCGGCATCATGAGATTCCGGAGAGCCTGGAGGAAGCCAAGGGCCAAGGCGACGAGGGCAAGGAGGTGATCCAGCCCAATGTCGACGCGGTGAACCCGGACGGCGAGGTCTATCGCTACGACGATCTCGGCCGCGGCCCCGGCACCTGATCCGGGAGCCTTTCAGGGCGCGCCCGCGTTCCTTCAGGCAAAAGCGAGAGGAGCTGACGATATGAGCGGCAACAGGAACCAGCAGCACGATAGCGGCCAGCAGGGCGGCGGACCGAGCGAGGCCGATCTGAGCCAGGCCGGCGGAAGCAGCGGCGGCGGCGGCTACGGAAGCAGCCAGAACGTCGTCAATCACCAGGGCCAGGGCGAGACCCAGTCCGGCCTTGCCGGCGGCGATACCGGCCATGCCCACGGCCAGACCCGCGGCACCCGCTTCGACGAGGAGCAGGGCGGCGGCCGCGGAGTCGAGGATCTCGACCAGGAGGCGACGGAAGGCGCCGGCCCGGCGGAGTTCGCAGCCGACCAGGCCCTCCACCAGGACCGCGGCCAGAGCGAAGCCGAAGCCGACTTCGCGCGCGAAGAGAGCTGAGGAGGATCTTCCCCGGCAGAAGCCGAACCCCCTCACCCTACCCTCTCCCCGCCAGGGAGAGGGTTAAGCCCCGCGCACGTCGCCACCCCCAAGCCTTTCCTGATCGAGATCAGGGAACCCTTTCGCTTTCCCGCACGTCTTGTTACGCAGCAGTTACAAAGGCGGGAGTGATCTCATGGCCAAGAAGAGTTCGAGCGGACAAAAACCGGCATCCGGCAAGTCGGGGGGCAGCAATGCCGCCGGCGCCTTCCCCGACGCGCTGAAGGAAGCCGGCCAGAAGGCCGCGGAGCTGGCGCAGAATCCGGTCGCGCGCTCCATGATGGCCGCGGGCCTGATCGCGGCGGCGGCGGCGCTCACCGCCAACAAGCGCGTCCGCAAGACCGTCACCGACGCGAGCCGCGACGCCATCGACGCAGCCGAAGCCGCTGCCGACAGCGCCGCCGGAATCGGCGCGGCGATCGTCACGGCGGCCACCGACGCGGTCCGCCGAATGCTCGGCGCGGCGGCGACGGGCGGAACCGGCGAGGCGGCTGCTCCGGCGGCGCAGTCCACGGGCTCCACGCCGCGGGCGCGCAAGCCTGCCGCTGCCAAGAGCGGCGGCGGATCGACGCGGGCCAAGGCTTCGGGCGGCGCGGCCAAACCGTCGACCACCGCGAGGGCCAACACCAGCACCCGCGCCACCAAGCGCTCCACCGCCTCCAAGGCTTCCGGCGCCGCCGCATCGACCAGCGCTTCGAAGACGAACGGCGCGTCCAAGGCCAAGCCGGCGGCGCGCTCTAAGCCTGCGGGCTCGGGCACCCGCGCCAAGCGGAGCTCCGGCACGGGAACGAGCAGCGGCGGCGGAGGCTCGGGCGCGGCCTGAGGTCAGAGCAACTCCCCCCGCGCCGCCCGCTCATATTCGACGGGATCGTGGGCGCAGATCATCTTCACGCCCGCGCGTGGGTCGAGCGACAGCCTGCGCAGCCGCTCCTGGTTGGAGAGGCGGGCGGCGCGGTCGACCTCCATCATATTCTGATAGGCGCGAAGGCCGGGCGTGCATTTGCGGTCCGGCCGCCTGACCTCGTGCCGGTAGAAATAGGCGTCTCCGGCGTGGAGCAGCCAATCGCTATCCGTCTGGATCGCGATCCCGGCATGGCCCCAGGTGTGGCCGGGCAGCGGCACCATCAAAATCTCCGGCGGAAGCCCCTCCAGCCCGCGCACCGCCGGGAAGCCGAACCAGCCCTCGCCCTGGCCTGAATAACGCCGCCAGTTGCGCACCTCGTCATATTGGGCGGGGCGGTAGCGATTGCGGGGAACGAAGCCGCGGCGGGGGCCGGTGGCGGCGCTGAACTCCTCGTCCATCACATGGACGAGGGCATTGGGGAAATCCTCGAGCCCGCCGGCATGGTCGAAATCGAGATGGGTGAGGACGATGTGGCGCACGTCCGCCGGGTTGAAGCCGAGGCGCTCGATCTGCCGGATCGCCGTCTCCTCCTCGCGAAGCTTGATGTTGAGCATCGCCCGCATGGTGCGGGTGATCCGGGCATTGGGGTTGCGGTGCGGATGGTCGACGTCGCGAAGGCCGTAGCCGGTGTCGATCAGCACCAGCCCCGCCTCGCTCTCGACCAGGAGGCAGTGGCAGACGAGGCGGCCGGTCAGGCCCTTGGAGCGCCCGTCGAACAAGGCGCCTCCGAACGGGCAGTCGGTGCCGCAATTCAAATGGTGGATCCGCATCGGCAATGCTCCCTTGAAGCTGATGGCTCAGCTTTCGAGAACGCCGCCGCGGCCGACGCGGACGCACAAAAAAAGCGGCGCGCCCATTTCGGGGCGCGCCACCTAAATCTAGATCAAGTTCAGAGGCTTAGCGGCAGCGGCGGCTGCTCGAGCTGCGCGCGACCTCACGGCCGAGCAGGGCACCGGCGGCGGCGCCGAGGACGGTGCCGGTGGTGTGGTTGCGGCCGCCGTCGATGGCATGGCCGGCAAGCGCACCGGCGGCGCCGCCGACGATCAGGCCGACCGTCCCGTTCGGGCGGCGGCAGCGCAGGCGGCCGTGCGAATCGCGCCAGGTGCGGCCGTGATAGCTGCTCTGGGCCTGGGCGGGGGCGGCGGGAATCACCGGCATGGCCATGGTGGCGGCGAGGATGGCGAGGGTGACTTTACGCATGACAGGCGGTCCTTCAGGTTATGAAACTTACGCGGGTCAACGCGCCCGAACCGCCGCGGTTTCATTAACCTCACACAACGAACTTCCTGCCTCTCGGGCCCGAACCGCGGCGAAATCCGTGCGTTGGGCGCTTTCGAGAAGAGGAGCAGCCCTATGTCCAACAAGCACCCCAGCCCTTCCGAGCAGCCGGTCGACCTCCAGGACGACCTCGACCGCAACCCCGGGGTCGGCCAGTCCGGAGGCCTCTTCGCCCGCACCGGCGGGGAAGACGCGGATCTCATCGAAGGCGACAACACGGTGGAGGGCGACGTCGAAAATGACGGCGCCAACGCCGGCGGGGTGGATCCGGGGGTGGGCCGGGACCACTAAGTCTCGCGGTGAGGGGAGGTAGATCGACTATGGCGCCCGCCCTCGGCGCTCTGAGTCGATCGCGAGCATCCGGTCTGCGATTCCCTGCATTCGCTCGCGGTCCCGGTTCAGTCGCCGTTGCAAATCGGCAATGCCCGCAGCGTCCTCGGCGCAACCCTTGCCGCCGAAATAACCCAGACCGAACCCCGAAAGCGCCCCGACGATTGCCACAGGCGTGATCGCGGCGGCTGCCAAGCCGAAGATAGTGAGGAGTACGCCACCTCCCGTGATAACAGCATTCTGCTTTACCGAGATTTCGAGGCGAGCGATTTCGGGGCCCAGATTGTCGATAGCCTCTTGCAGAACCTCGCGTTGCCCGTCCAACCGCTCGAATTCCAGGTCGAGCTTCACGTCGCTGAAGGATTTCAGATCGTCATTTGCCATGGCCGTGGCCGACTACCGTGACTCCCCCTTCCGGTTCACCATGCCACGCTTCCAGGATCGTCGGCGCTGTCAGGGGGAAAACAGCCATCTCCCCCTGCGTAACGGCAGCTTCGTCCGATTGAATCCGCTGAGCGATGGCGGCGGTTTCTTTAGACACCGCCTTCGCAACTTCGTAGTCGCCCCTAAGGGCTCCCAAGCTTTCCACCGCGCGGGCAAGTTGTCCCAGCGAAAACGCCAAAATAGGAGCCCCGACCAAGGCGACGGCCACGACCACAGCACCCATATATATCGATCGTTCGCTGGCTAAAGCAGGCTGACCCAACCAAACCGCCAGAGCCAGGACGGCGGCCGCCCCGGTGAGCAAGATCACCATGGTTATGCGCAGTGGCGCGCCCGATGCTGACTGGGGTGTCACGGCAAACCTCCTCGATGGCTCGGCACTATAACACGTATTTCGACAGATCCGTATTCCGCGCGATTTCCGACAGCTGCGCCTCCACGTACGCGCCGTCGATCGTCACCTTGTCGCCGCGGCGTTCTTCGGCGTCGAAGCTGACGTCTTCGAGCAATTTCTCCATCACCGTCTGCAGCCGCCGGGCGCCGATATTCTCGATCTGGCCGTTCACCTCCGCGGCGATTCGGGCGATGGCGGCGATCCCGTCGTGAGGCTGGCCCGCGTGTCGGAGAGGATCCGGACGAAATCCGCCTCGGTCAGCGCCTTCAGTTCGACGCGGATCGGCAAGCGCCCCTGGAGCTCGGGAAGAAGGTCCGAGGGCTTGGCGACGTGGAACGCGCCGGACGCGATGAACAGGATATGGTCGGTCTTCATCGGCCCGTATTTGGTCGCGACGGTGGTGCCCTCGATCAAAGGCAGCAGGTCGCGCTGGACGCCCTCGCGGCTGACCGAGCCGCCGCGCACGTCCGACACGGCGATCTTGTCGATCTCGTCGAGGAAGACGATGCCGTTCGCCTCGGCGTCGGCCAAAGCGGTGCGGTTGACGTCCTCCTCGTCCAAACGCCGGTCGGCTTCCTCCTCGACCAGCCGCGTCCACGCCTCGCGCACCTTCAGACGCCGGCGCTTCTTCGGCTGCTGGCCCATCGCCTTCGACATCATGTCGGAAAGGTTGATCATGCCGACCTGGCCGCCCATGCCCGGGACCTCGAACGGGGTGTTCGGGGTGTCGTTGACCTCGACCTCGACCTCGCTGTCGCCGAGATGGCCTTCGCGGAAGCGCTGGCGGAAGCTCTCGCGGGTCGCCTCGCTGGCGCCCTTGCCGGTCAGGGCATCGAGCAGCCGCTCCATCGCCGCCTCCTCGGCTGCGTCGCGGACGGCGATGCGGCGCCGCTCCTTCTCCAGCCGGACCGCTTCCTCGACCAGGTCGCGGGCGATCTGCTCGACGTCGCGGCCGACATAGCCGACCTCGGTGAACTTGGTCGCCTCGACCTTGACGAAGGGCGCGTCGGCGAGCTTGGCCAGGCGCCGCGCGATCTCGGTCTTGCCGCAGCCGGTGGGGCCGATCATCAATATGTTCTTCGGCGTGACCTCGTCGCGCAGGTCGTCGGGGAGGCGCTGCCGGCGCCAGCGGTTGCGAAGCGCCACCGCGACGGCCCGCTTGGCGTCGTTCTGTGCAACGATATGCGCATCGAGTGCGGCCACCACCGCCTTGGGCGTGAGACTGTCGTTCATTCGGGACTCCGCGGGGGCGGGAATGGGGGGAGAAGGGGCGGCAAAGCTGCTATGATCGTTCATCGCGTCTCAAATGGTGTCGGCGCGGCGGCTTGCAACGGCGGGGGAGTGGATGGTCAATCAAGCGATACGATCCCTGGTGCCGATGGCGCACGTCCGCGACGTCGCGGTGTCGATCGCTTTTTACGAAAAGCTCGGCCTTGCCGTGATCAATCGGCTTCCCGCGGAAGGAGCGGCGGACTGGGCCTGGCTGCGCTCCGAGAAGGCCGAGCTGATGCTGACCCGGGCGGACGCGCCGGTCGTCGCGGCGGACCAGGCGATCCTCTTCTACAGCTATTGCGACGACATCCCCGCGACCCATGCCGCGCTCGCCGAGGCCGGGCTCGAGCCGGGGCCGATCGCCACCCCCTTCTACAATCCCGGCGGCGAGTTCCGGCTGACCGATCCCGACGGCTACGTCCTCTACGTCGCTCAAATCTGAACCCGCGTCCGATCAGGCGCCGGTGCCGCGCCGGTTCTTGCGGAGGATGGCGACGATGATGAGCAGGAAGGCGGCGAGGCGGAAGAGGTAGATCCAGCTCCTTTCCTCCACCGGCATTTCGGCGAGGGTGAGCAGGGCCTGGCCGGCGCCGAGCAGGGCGAAGGCGAGCGCGAAGGAGAGGAAGAGCGCGTCTCCGGTCCGCCGCCAGAAGCGCAGGAAGAACAGGCCGGCGAGGAAATAGCCGAACGTCACCGCGCCGGAGAGGAAATCGTACAGAATCATCGCCCCTCGTCCTCGACGTTCCAGATGAAGCCGAACAGCAGCACCCCGACCGCGGCCAGCGACAGGAGCAGCCGCCCGAGCCTGAAGTCCGCTTGCGGCAGGAGCAGAAGGTCGACGATCACCAGCAGATTGTTCGCTGCCAGGAAGGCGAAGCAGAGCGCGCTCCACAGCAAAAGGCGCGCGCCGCTTCGCTTGTAGCTGCTCGCCAGCAGCCAGGCGCAGACCAGGCTGGTCGCGAAGCAGAGGAAATAGACGATCGCGGGCAGGGTCGCTTGCACCTTCAGTCCCTCCTCAGCCTGAAGGCATCGGCAAAGGCGGCGAGGCCGCCCGCGGACGCGCTGACGATGATCCGCCGCACCGCATCCGGGCTCCGGGCATAATAGACCGCCGCCGCCTCCGCCAGCGGATCGAGGAGCGGTGCCGGGCAGTAAAAGGCCGCGCCCTTCTCGTCGGTGGCAACGAGGCCCGCCGCGATGAGCGTGTCGAGGCTCTGAGCGACGACGCCGTCGCTGGCGCGGAGGATGGAGACGATCTCTTGCGGCACGATGCTGCGCGCCTCGCGCCTCAGCAGCAGCATGACCTCGAGCGACCAGACCGAGCGGAAGGTCGCGCGGATGAACGCCGTCACTTCGTCCTGATGAACCATGGGCCGAGCAAATTCCGCGCGCCGCCTGAGGAGGCTCGGCGCTTAGGCGACATCGTGCTTGCGGTGCAACCACGCTTGTCAGCCGCCCCGCGTCCGGTCGTTACAAGTCCGTATTGACGAGCCTGTGGGCTAGGATCATCCCGACTCTGGGAGAGACTCGATGAAGACTATCCTCCTCGGCATCCACGCGGTGGACAGCCGAACCGCGACCAGCCTGGTCCGCGTCATCGCGCCGGGCCTCAAGGTCGAGAAGAAGCGCGGAACGCTTCGGGTCCTGGTCATGAACCTAGGCTCGCGGCCGTTCGCCTTCGGGCCCGAAGACGTCACGCTGAAGCTCGCCGACGGAACGCCGGTACGCTTCATGGCGCTCGGCGAGTTCAGCGACGGGATTCAGCTCGTCCAGAACGAGACGGTGCGCAACGCCGCGGTGCGGGCGCGGATCGACGCGAACCTCGATGGCATCAACCTGTACGGGCGCATGGGCCTGGCCGGGCGCATTTCGGCGATCGACCCGTTCGACCTGCCGCCCGACGACGTCAACGCCACCGCCCAAAAGCTTCAGCAGGCGGTCGACAGCCTGCTCCCGACGGACGAAGTCGCGCCGCAACAGGCGATGGGCGGCTATCTGATGTTCGAACTTCCCAAATCGATGCACGGCTTGAAGGGTGAGCAGCCGCTCGACCTCATCGTCTCCACCGGCGGCGAAGAGCACCATTTCGCCGCAGTGTTGCGGCGGCGGTAGCTCACGCCGCCCCCTCAATGGTCTCCACCGTCAGATTCCCGTTGGTGTAGACGCAGATGTCGGCGGCGATGGCCATCGCCTTGCGGGCGATGGTCTCCGGGTCTTCCTCATATTCGTAGATTGCGGTGGCTGCGGCGAGGGCGAAATTGCCGCCCGAGCCGATCGCCGCGACGCCCGAGCCCGGCTCCAGCACGTCGCCGTTCCCGGTGAGGACCAGCGTCACCTCTTTGTCGGCGACGATCATCATCGCTTCCAGATTGCGCAGATATTTGTCCGTGCGCCAGTCCTTGGCAAGCTCGACGGCGGCGCGCATGAGCTGGCCGTGATGCTGCTCGAGCTTGCGCTCCAGCCGCTCGAACAGGGTGAAGGCGTCGGCGGTGGCGCCGGCGAAGCCGCCGATCACGCCGCCCCCATTTTGATCCTTGGCGCCGAGCCTGCGCACCTTGCGCGCATTGGGCTTGATCACTGTCTGGCCGAGCGAGACCTGGCCGTCGCCGGCGATCACCGCTTTGCCGTTCTTCCTGACTCCGAGGATCGTCGTCCCGTGCCAGCTTTCCATGTCGTAGCTCCCGCTCATTGCCTGGCGCGGATATGGGGGAGGCCGACCCCCAGACAAGTTTAAGGGCCGCCGGGCGGATGCCCGGCGACCCTCGAACATGGTCAGCGGCCGGAAGCTCCAGCCCGGGAGACCACAGGAGAGCCTAGGCTCTCATCTCCCGAACGAGCTGGACCGACCTCTCTGCTGAACCATGAGACATCGGATCACCTCCTTTCGCTTGTTGAAGTTGAGGTGAAGATGAATCATCGCGAATCGCGCCGCAAGTCTTGTTTTCGATTTTTTTGTGGATAAGATTCCTGCCTTCGCGCCGGGACCTTAGGTCCGCCGCCGCCCTGCGCGCGTCAGCCCCGGCAATCCTCAAGCACCCGCGCCGGCTCCGGCCACGTCGGAACGATCAGCCGCGCGGTACCGGGCGCCTCGACGGCGATGCGGCCGCGGCTGAACACCATCGAATCGAGGAAGCGGTCGCTCGACGGCAGGGTGGCGGTGGCGCCGGGGAAGCTTCGGTCGCCAAAGGTGGTGTGGACCCGCAGAGGACCGGCGGCGGCGCCGGTTCGGACGAGGGTGAGCTGGCGGCTGCCGGCGTCGCAGCGGACCGAGAAGGCCCCGACGAACGAAGCCTCGGAGCCGCCCGGAACCTCGCTATAGGTCCAGCCGCCCGGGCTGAGCGGCGCGTCCCGCCAATCCTGCGGCGGGGTCGGGACGGGGGCTGGACGCGCCGCTGGCGGCTGCGGGCGCGGGGCCGGAGTGGGTGCCGGCGGCTCGGGCCGGGACGCACAGCCCGCCGCCAGGGCGAGAACCGCTGCCGCCGCCAGGCACTGCCGCAAAATCTTCATCACGCTGCTCCCACGCTTACCGACGCTGCCAACAGCACGTGCGGCGCTTCGTTCCAAGGAGAAAGCGTAGCGTATCGCCGCGTTTGCTGAACGGTCCATGCCCGCCGCATTCACGGCCTGTTCAATGGCGCGGCTCTATGCCACTCACTCCCAAGCCGAAAACCCGAGGACCCTGTGCTGCGTTTCCTGACCTTGCTTGCCCTTGCCGCGACTGCCGTAACGCCTTCCGAGGCGATGCGTCCGCGCGACCGCGAGCAGGACGCGGCTTTCCGCGGCACCCAGGAAGGGCGGTTCATCCCGCTGCGCGCGATCGAGGCGCGGATTCTGCCGCGGATGGGCGGCTTCCACTATCTCGGCCCCGAATTCGACCCCGGCGCCGGCCGCTACCGGCTGAAATTCATGCGCGGCGCGCAGGTCGTGTGGATCGATGTCGATGCGCGCAGCGGCGAGATCGTCGGCAAATCAGGCTTCTAGCACGCCCTTTCCCCTCGGCATTTCCGTATCGGCGATGAAACCATTGGCATTCGCGCTTGTTGGGCGGATAATCCGGCGGAAACGTCATTCAAGGGGAATGCAATGCGGGTCCTGATCGTCGAGGACGAGCCCAATCTCGGCCGCCAGCTTCGGGCGACTCTGGAGGGCGCGGGCTATGCCGTCGATCTCGCCACCGACGGCGAGGACGGCCATTATCTCGGCTCCACCGAAACCTATGACGCGATCATCCTCGATCTCGGCCTGCCGGAGATCGACGGCCTCACCGTGCTCGACCGCTGGCGGAAAGACGGGATGGCCGTGCCGGTGCTGGTCCTCACCGCCCGCGACAGCTGGTCGGACAAGGTGGCGGGGCTCGACGCGGGCGCGGACGACTATCTCGCCAAGCCGTTCCAGACCGAGGAACTGATCGCCCGCCTCAGGGCGCTGATCCGCCGCGCCTCGGGCAATTCCTCGTCCGAGCTCATCGCCGGCGACGTTCGCCTCGACACGCGTTCGGGCAAGGTAACCTTGAACGGCGAGCCGGTGAAGCTCACCGCGCAGGAGTATAAGCTCCTCTCCTATCTCATGCACCACAAGGGCAAGGTGGTCAGCCGGACCGAGCTGATCGAGCACATCTACGACCAGGATTTCGACCGGGATTCGAACACGATCGAGGTTTTCGTCACCCGCATCCGCAAGAAGCTCGGCCCCGACGTCATCACCACCATTCGCGGCCTCGGCTATTCGCTGGAGGATCCCGCCGCTTGAGACAGGATGCGTTCACCCGCGCTGCTTCAGCCTGAGGGGTGACGTGACGGAATTTTCGACATGAAGCTGCCGCGGCTCTGGCCGATGCGGGCCGAGGGCGAGGGGCATAGCGGCTCCCTGACGCGGCGCATGATCGTGGTCTCCGCTCTGTGGATCATGCTCCTCCTCTCGGGCGGCGGGGTCGCGCTCGACCGGGTGCTGACGTCCGCGATCACCAACAATTTCGACGCCCAGCTCGATTATGTGCTGACCGCGCTCATCGCCTCGGCCGAGATCGGGCCGGACGGCGAGGTGTTCTTCAACCGCCCGCCCGCCGACCAGCGCTTCCTCGAGCCCGCCTCCGGCGTCTACTGGCAGATCAGCGGCAAGGGCTACGAACCCTTCCCCTCCCGCTCTTTGTGGGACCGGCGGCTCGCCGTGCGCGGCAACCACCAGGATTTCGACGTCCACACCTATGACAGCAAGGAATTCCCCGACGAGACCCTGCGCGTGGTCGAGCGGGAGGCGGTGCTTCCCGGCTCGAAGGTGCGCTGGCGCTTTCAGGTGGCGCAGAGCCGCGACGGGCTAGACGACCAGATTTCGGTGATCCGGCGGACGATGGTGAAGTCGTTCGGGATCCTCGGCATCGGCCTCATCATCCTCGCCGTTCTCCAGGCACTTTACGGGCTGTGGCCGCTGAGGCGGGTGCGGCGCGCGATCGCCTCCATCCGCTCCGGCGAGAAGTCGCGGATCGAGGAGCGTTTCCCCCGCGAGATCGAGCCGCTGACCGAGGAATTGAACGCCCTCCTCGCCCATAACGAGACCCAGGCCGAGGAGGCTCGGCGCCATGCCGGCAACCTCGCCCATGCGCTAAAGACCCCACTCACCGTCATAACCAACGCAGCCACCGCCAAAGCCCCCGACCTCGCCGACACCGTCTGCCGAGAGGCGACGACGATGCGCCGCCAGGTCGACCACCACCTCGCCCGCGCCCGCGCGATCGGCCGGCGTTCCTCCGCCCAGGCCAAGGCCGAGCTGTGGCCCTCGCTGGAGGCGGTCGAGCGGGCGGTGTCGCGGCTGTACGAGAACGTCACCATCGACCTCGCTGGCGACAAGAAGGCCGCCGTGCGCGTCGAGCGCCAGGATCTGGACGAAATGCTCGGCAATCTGATCGAGAATGCCGCGAAATATGGCGGCGGCCGGGTCTTCGTCACCGTCCATAACACGCCCGAATGCGTCGAGGTGGAGGTGGAGGACGACGGCGCCGGAATCCCCGAGGCCGAGCGCATATCGATCTTCGACCGCGGCGCCCGGCTCGATACGGGCAAGCCCGGCACCGGCCTCGGCCTCGCCATCGTCCGCGACGTCGCCCAAATCTACGGCGGCTCGATCCAGCTCGAGGAGAGCGAGGATCTGGGCGGGCTGCTCGCGAGGCTGAAGCTGCCGCTCTGCAGCTGAGCCGCACCCCTTGCCTTTCTTCTCCCCCCGGCGCACATCGCGGCGCGACATGAGCGCCACCCTTCACTCGCTCCGCCCGGCCCGCGAGCCGTCGCTCGATCCGATGATCGAGCTGGTCTCCGGAGACCTCAACCACGTCAATTCCGTCATCCTCGAGCGGATGCAGAGCCCGGTCGCTCTGATCCCCGAGCTTGCCGGCCATTTGATCGCGGGCGGCGGCAAGCGGATGCGGCCGATGTTGACCCTGGCCTGCGCCCGGCTGCTCGATTATCCCGGCACCCGGCACCACAAGCTCGCCGCCGCGGTCGAGTTCATCCACACGGCGACCCTTCTCCACGACGACGTCGTCGACGGCTCGGGCCTCCGCCGCGGCCGCCGCACCGCCAACATCATCTGGGGCAATCCGGCGAGCGTCCTGGTCGGCGATTTCCTCTTCTCGCGCAGCTTCGAGCTGATGGTCGAGGACGGGAGCCTGAAAGTGCTGAAGATCCTCTCC
>VBAE01000081.1 GCA_005882415.1 Alphaproteobacteria bacterium
GTCTTTGGCCATTTCGGGGACGATGGTGACCGCGGTCGCGCCGCTGCCGATCACGACGACCTTCTTGCCGGTATAATCGAGGTCCTCGGGCCAGAATTGGGGATGGATGAGGCGGCCCTGGAAGGAGTCCATCGCCGGGAAGTCGGGCAGGTATCCTTCGGCGTAATTGTAATAGCCGCTGCACATGTGGAGCCAGTTGCAGGTGAAGCGGACGCGCTCGCCTGAGTCGGTGCGCTCGGCCTCGACCGTCCAGCGCGCTTCGGCGGAGGACCAGTCGGCGCGCTTCACATGGTGGCGGAAGCGGATGTTGCGGTTGATCTCCGCCTCCCGCGCGGTGTCGCGGACGTAAGAGAGGATCGACGGCCCGTCGGCGATTGCCTTGGCTTCCCGCCACGGCCGGAACGAAAAGCCCAACGTGTACATGTCGCTGTCGGAGCGGATCCCGGGATAGCGGAACAGGTCCCACGTGCCGCCGATCGCCTCGCGGCCTTCGAGGATCAGATAGGTCCGGTCCGGGCAGCGGTCCTGGAGGTGCCAGGCGGCGCCGATTCCGGAGAGGCCGGCGCCGACCAGGATCACGTCGACATGCGGGACGGGTCCGCCGCCGGACGCCGTCTCAATCTCCGTATCGATCGGCTGCTGAAGGCGGCTGTCCATCTGTCTTTACGCCCTTTCCGGCCATAATTTGCCGAGCGCGGGCCTGGCTTCCGCGACCTCGGTCTTGAGCGCGCGGAGCTCGGCCTCGATTCCGGCGAGGCGCTGCTCGACCGGGTCCGCTGCGTGGGCCGCGACGGCGCCGCGCGGTTCTGCGGCGAGCGGCGGGTTCATCGGCGGGCGTTCGCCGCGCTGGCGGGCGAGCTCGGCGATAACCATGTCGCAATGGCGCTGGTGGAAGGCGCGCACCTCGAGCTCGGCGCCGTCCATGTCGCCGGCCTCGATCCGGCGGCAGGCGAAGCGGATCGAGTCCAGCTCGTCGCGCTGGCGCTGCAGGGTCAGGTGATCGCAGGGATGCTCCCACATCGCCCGCCATACCGAGCGGTTGAGAAGCGCGGAGACCTGGGCGCGAAGATCGTGGTTGCCGCTTTCGACGACGATCGCCGCGGTGAAGCCGCCGACGGCGGTGGCGAAATCCAGCGGGTCCGAGAAACCGCCCGAAACCATCTTCTCGATCTTCGCGACGCGTTCTCGAATGGCGGCGAGGCTGGAGACATGGCGGCGGTGGGCGACGTAGCGGGCGCCCAGCCCGATCAGCATTCCGGCGACGGCGAAGACGTCCGCCAGCCGGTCGAGCGAATAGCCGCAGACGACCGCGCCGCGGCCGGGGCTGAGCTGGACCGAGCCGCGCTGGGCGAGCAGGCGAAGCGCCTCCCGCACCGAGCCGCGGCCGACCGCGAAACGCTCGGCGATCTGCACCTCGACGAGCCGCTCCCCGATGGCGAAGGATTGGGCGGCGATGTCGTAATCGAGGGCGTCGGCGATCCGCTCGGGCACGGTCCGCCGGTCGTCTTCCGATACTGTCTTACCCGCCCCAGGCATGGCCCAAACCTGCGCTTGACAGCCGTGCTGCGCAAGGGGATTGTGCGACAATAATGACAAGCTGTCGGACAAACGGCGGCAACACAGGAGGGGTATTTGGTGGGCGCCCAGGCGGGGTGCAGGCCGGCGTGCGCGCCGTCCGGCGGTCCGGCCTTCGATCTTCCAGCATATCGGACCGGCTCGGCCGGACCGATGCTACGCGCGCTCTCCGCCACTTGTCTGCATCACGATATTCCGAACGCGGGGGGCACCAGCGCTCTCGCGCGGGCGGCGAATTGCCTTGGAGAAATAGACGCATAAGCCTGCCGCGGCGGGCAAGGGGGAGATGGACATGAGGAAGATCGCCATATTCGCGCTTGGAGCTTCGGCCCTCGCGCTCGCAGCAGCGCCGGCCGCGGCGCAGACGGTTCCGGCGCCCGGCGGGGACCAGAGCACAGGCAATCTCGAAGGCGGCGCCGGCGGCGACAATAGCGGCGACGCGCCCAGCGCGGTGACCGAGAGCGCGGACGACACCGGCGGCGACATCATCATCACCGCCCAGCGGCGCGCGGAAGCGCTCCAGAACGTGCCGATCGCGGTGTCCGCCTTTACCGCCGAGGCGCTCGACCGGCAGCAGATCGACAATTCGAGCGACCTTCAGCTGACCCTGCCGAACATCACCTACACCAAGACCAACTTCACATCGTCGAGCTTCACCATCCGCGGCATCGGCGACCTCTGCGTCGGCGTGACCTGCGACAGCGCGACCGCGATCCACGTCAACGACATGCCCTTGCTGTCGACGCGCCTGTTCGAGAGCGAATATTTCGACCTGGAACGGGTCGAGGTTCTGCGCGGGCCGCAGGGCACCCTGTTCGGCCGCAACGCGACCTCGGGGGTCGTCAATTTCATCACCGCCCGGCCCGACTTCTCCGGCTTCCACGCCAGCGCCGAGGGCGAGTACGGCAATTACAATTCGATCAAGGTGAAGGGGATGATCAACGCCCCGATCAGCGACACGATCGGGGTGCGGGTCGCGGGGCTCTACATCAACCGCGACGGCTATACGAAGAACCTCCACGACGGACGCCGGATCGACGACCGCGACCTCTATTCGGTGCGCGGCACCCTGTCGTGGCAGCCGAATGCCGACACAAGGCTCGACCTCATCGGCTATTATTTCCACGAGAACGACAACCGTTCGCGCATCCAGAAGCAGCTCTGCCACCGCGATCCGACCGGCGTGCTCGGCTGCTCGCCCGACAAGCTCGCCAATGAGACGACCAACGGCAATTCGACTCTGGCGACGGTGCTGACCAGCCGCGAATTCTTCAACGTCGCGCTTGGTGCGCTCGGGCCGCTCTTCTCGCCGCTCGCGCTCGGCAGCATCTACGGGCCCGACACCTATCAGGGCGTCGTCAACCCGGCCGACCTTCGGACGGTGAACATCGACTATCGGCCGACCTATTTCGCCACCGAAGAGCAATATACCGCCAAGTTCATGCACGCCTTCGGGCCGGTCACCCTGAACCTGACCGGCGGCTATGCGAAGAACGAGGTGCGTTCGCGGACCGATTACAATCTCGCGGTCGAGAACAGCTACATCAACAATCCGGGGCTCATTGCCTTGAACGCCTACGCGGCCGGCATTCCGGGCCCGATCGGCGCCGCGGCGGGCAACGTCTTCGCCCAGATCCGCAACACTTTGATCCCCACCGGGCCCGGCGGCGGCATCTGCCAGTCGGACGCGGACCCCAACAATGTCGGCGTCTATGGCGGCAATTCGATCGGCTGCTTCGGCACCAGCCTCGATTTCGACGAATCGAGCCAGCGGGTGCGGCAATATTCGGCCGAGGGGCATATCGACAGCGACTTCGAAGGGCGTTTCAACTTCCTGATCGGCGGCATCTGGTTCGACAGCAAGACGTTCAACAACAGCTATTACGTCACCGCCTTCCCGCTCGATTATGCCGCGGGCATCCTCGGCGCGGCGAGCACGATCGGCGCGCGCCTCGGCGGCAACCCGACCTTCCCGAACGTCTACCGGGCTTCGCCTTTCTACCGGAACAACACCGACTTCTTCCACCTGAAGTCCGGCGGCATTTTCGGCGAAACCTATTTCGACATCTCCGACACGATCAAGTTGACGCTGGGCGGACGCTGGAACCATGACGACAAGTTCGTCAGCGCCCGGACCGGCTTCCTCAACGACGCGAACGGCAATGGCGTGCTGGTGCCCTATGGCAGCGACTCGATCACCGACGCGGTCAATTACGGCGTCGTCGATTATGACGCGGCGACCCCGGGCAACCAGGAATTCGCCCAGGCTCGCGTGAAGTTCGACAAGTTCACCGGGCGGGCAGTGCTCGACGCGCGGCTGACCCCGGACAACCTCCTCTATTTCTCCTACTCGCGCGGCTACAAATCGGGGGGCATCAACCCGCCGCTGTCGCCGGTGTTCGCGGTGTCGACCACCTTCGCGCCGGAGAAGGTCGACGCATTCGAGATCGGATCGAAGAACAGCTTCGCCAACGGCATGCTGCGGATCAACGCGACCGCGTTCATGTACAAATACAACAACCTCCAGCTCAGCCGCATCGTGGCGCGGACGTCGGTCAACGACAACGTCAACGCCAAGATCTACGGAGTCGAGCTGGAGAGCGTGGTGCGGCCCGCCCGCGACCTGCTGATCAACATGAATGCGAGCTACCTCAAGACCTCGGTCTCGGGCGACAAGATGCTCGCCGATCCGCGCGATCCGTCGGGCGGTCGGTCGGACGCGGTGATCATCAAGGATTTGACCAACGCATCGAATTGCGCCGTGGTCGGGCCGAGCGCCGCTGCGACCAACCTCTATGTCGCGGCGATCAACGGCAGCATCGGCCTCCATGCGCCGACTCCGGTGCCGGGGACCAACACGACGGGCGCGTTCGGAATCTGCTCGGCTCTGGCCGCCACCGCCGCCAATCCGTCGGCGCCGCTTCGCGCTTTGTTCGGGGTGCCGACCGGGCCGCTGCCGTTCCAGGTGCTCGGAAGCGGGGTCGAGGTGAACATCAAGGGCAACAATCTGCCGCAGGCGCCGGAATGGAAATTCTCGGTCGGCGCGCAATACACCTTCCGCTTCGCCGGCGGCATGAGCCTCGTCCCCCGGGTCGACTTCATCTACACCGGCGAGAGCTACGGGAGCATCTTCAACCGCAATATCGACCGCATCCCGGGCTATGAGGTGGTGAACGCGCAGGTGCAGTTCAACGGCAATGACGACCGCTGGTTCGTCCGCGCGTTCGTGCAGAATTTGACCAAGAACAATGCGATCACCGGGCAGTACGTCACCGACCAGTCGTCGGGCCTGTTCACCAACGTCTTCACCTTGGAGCCGAGGCGCTACGGCGTCGCGGCGGGGGTGAAATTCTAAGCGAAAACTGCCTCCCCATCGCCGCAGGTGATGGGGAGGGGGACCAGCGGAGCTGGTGGAGGGGTGATAAGGTGCGGCCGCTGATGGTTCGCGCGGGAACCCTATTGCGGCTGAGACAGGTCACCCCTCCACCACCTTTCGGTGGTCCCCCTCCCCATGAGTTTCACTCATGGGGAGGCAGGGGTATAGCGGCCCTGACTCACCGAAGGACGACAGATGCGCGAATATCTCGATTTCTATATCGGCGGGGCCTGGGTGGCGCCGGCGGAGGCGAAGAGCCTCGACGTGATCAACCCGGCGACGGAGGAAGTGGCGGGGCGGATCTCGCTCGGCTCTGCGGCGGACGTGGATGCGGCGGTGGCGGCTGCGAAGGCGGCGTTTCCCGCCTGGTCGCAGTCGCTGAAGGAGGAGCGGCTGGCGCTGCTCGGGCGGATCGCCGCGGAATATCAGAAGCGCTACGCCGACATCGCCGCCGCGATCACCGAGGAAATGGGGGCGCCGGCGGCGCTGTCGCAGCGGGCGCAGGCGGCGCTCGGGCTCGGGCATCTGCAGACGGCGATGGCGGTGCTCAAGGACTTCGAGTTCGAGGCGAAGCGCGGGTCGACCGTCATCGCGCGGGAGCCGATCGGGGTGTGCGGCTTCATCACGCCGTGGAACTGGCCGATCAACCAGATCGCGACCAAGGTCTATCCGGCGCTTGCGACCGGGTGCACGATGGTTCTGAAGCCGTCGGAAGTGGCGCCTTTCTCGGCGCGGATCTTCGCCGAGGTGCTGGACGCGGCGGGGGTGCCGGCGGGGGTGTTCAACCTCGTCAATGGCGACGGGCCGACGGTGGGCGCGGCGATCGCGGCGCATCCGGACGTCGACATGGTGAGCTTCACCGGCTCGACCCGGGCGGGGATCGCGGTCGCCAAGGCGGCGGCGGATACGGTGAAGCGGGTGCACCAGGAGCTTGGCGGGAAATCGCCGTTCATCGTGCTCGACGATGCCGATGTGGCCGGCGCGGTGGCGGCGGCGATGAAGTCGATGCTGATGAACTCCGGGCAGTCGTGCAACGCGCCGACGCGGCTGCTCGTGCCCAAGGCCCGGATGGAGGAGGCGAAGGCGGTCGCCAAGGCTGTGGCCGAGGGCACCAAGGTCGGCGACCCGGGCGGCGACGCGCATCTCGGGCCCGTGGTGTCGGACGTGCAATGGGCGAAGATCCAGGGGCTCATTGAGCGGGGCGTCGCTGAGGGCGCCACTTTGGTCGCGGGCGGCCCGGGGCGGCCGGAGGGGCTCGACAAGGGCTATTATGTGAGGCCCACCGTGTTCGGCGACGTCGACAACGGCATGGACATCGCGCGCGAGGAGATATTCGGGCCGGTGATGACGATCATCGGCTATGAGGACGAGGAGCAGGCGGTCGAGATCGCCAACGACACGCCATACGGGCTGGCCGCTTACGTCCATTCTTCGGACACGGACCATGCGCGGAAGGTGGCGGTGCGGCTTCGGGCGGGGCAGGTGAATCTGAACTCGGCAGAGCTCGACTTCATGGCGCCGTTCGGGGGCTATAAGCAGTCGGGCAACGGGCGCGAATGGGGCGACCATGCGTTCGACGAATTCCTCGAGACCAAGGCGATCCTCGGCCACGCCTGATGGAGATCGTGGCCGTCGCGGAGGGGTTTGAGTTCCCCGAGGGGCCGGTGGCGATGGCCGACGGCTCGGTGATCGTCACCGAAATCCGCGCGGGGCGGGTGACCCGGGTGCGGCCCGACGGGTCGAAGGAGTTGGTCGTCGAGACCGGTGGCGGGCCCAACGGCGCGGCGATCGGGCCGGACGGGGCCCTGTGGATCGCGAACAATGGCGGCGCCTTTTCGTGGCATGAGGAGCAGGGGCTGACCATTCCGGGGCCCACGCCGGCGGGGCATGCGGGCGGTTCGATCCAGCGCTTCGACTTTGGGACGGGGCGGCTGGAGACGGTGTACAAAAGCTGCGACGGGCGGCCGCTGATCGGGCCCAACGATCTGGTCTTCGACGCCGAGGGTGGGCTGTGGTTCACCGACCATGGCTGCTCCACCGCGGAGGGCCGGCGCTTCGGGGCTTTGCTCTACGCGAAGGGCTCCCGGATCACCCGCCAGCGCGAGGGCCTGATCGCGCCCAACGGAGTGGGGCTCTCTCCGGACGGCCGCACGGTCTACGTCGCCGACACTTACTTGCAGCGCCTCTGGGCCTTCGACGTTATGGAGCCGGGCGTGCTGGCGCCGCCGGGGCTGGCGCCGGGGCGGGTGGTCGCGAACCTTCCGGACTATCAATTGCTCGACAGCCTGGCGGTGGAGGCGGACGGGAGGGTCTGCGTCGCCACCATCGTCAACGGCGGAATCACCGCCTTCGATCCGGAGACGGGCGGCACCGAACACTTCCCCTTCCCCGATCCCATCTGCACCAACATCTGCTTCGGCGGCGCCGACATGCAGGACGCCTGGATCACCGCCTCGGGCACGGGCCGGTTCTACAAAGCGAGATGGCCGAGGCCGGGGCTCAGGCTAGCCTATAATTGCTGAGATCCCTCGTCCCGCCACCGCGCGCGGATGGTTTCGCTGGTGTCGCGGGAGCCGTCGTGGCTCCAGCCGGGTTCCTTGAGCAGGTAGGCGAGCTTGTTCCCGACACCCGGCGCCCGCCACATGTCCTGGGCGATGCCGACCCATTCGTGGATCGCGGCCCAGAGGGGGTTGAAGGAGCCGAGCGGCTTGACGATGCCGTAGACGGGACGGTCTTCGTCGCGTTCGGGCTCGAAGGTACCGAACATGCGGTCCCAGATTATGAACACGCCGGCATAATTGCGGTCCAGGTAGCGCGGGTTGACGGCATGGTGGACCCGGTGGTGGGCCGGGGTGTTCATCACCGCTTCGAACCAGCCCGGCATCCGGCCGATCAGCTCGGTGTGGATCCAGTACTGGTAGACGAGGTTCACGCCGGCGCAGAAGAAGACGAGCGGCGGCGGGAAGCCGATCAGGAAGAGCGGCAGGCGGAAGACGAAGTTCAAGCTCAGGAAGCCGGTCCAGGTCTGGCGGAGCGCGGTCGAGAGATTGTAGCGCTCGCTCGAGTGGTGGATGACATGGCTCGCCCAGAACCAGCGCACCCGGTGGGCCGACCGGTGGAAGACGTAGTAACAGAGGTCGTCCAGGACGAAGCAGAGCGGAAAGGCCCACCAGGCGTAGCCGATGTCGGTGAGGCGGAAGGCGTAGACCCAGTCCGCGGTGACCGCGACGATGCCGACGGTGAGGATGCCCGCGACGAGGCTCCCGGTGCCCAGGGTGAGCGACGCCGCCGTGTCCTTGGGGCAGAACAGCCGCCGCTGCCTGACGCGGCTGATCCACGCCTCGCCGATCAGCGTGACGAGGAACATCGGGATCGCCCAGTAAACGGGGTTGGGCAGGTTCGGCATCGGTCGGAGCGTACACGTGGGCGGGCGTTATGGGGAGCCGCAATCAGGCGCTCGCGCGGACCCGGATCGGGTCGCCGATTTCACGGCCGTCGTGGCGGACCGTGATTTCCACTTCGGAGTCAAGGGCGGCAAGGGCGCGCATCAGGCGGGCTTCGCTGAAATCGCGAAAGCGGCCGCGCAGCACCTTCGAAAGGTCGGGCTGGCTGATGCCCGTAAGCTTGGCTGCTGCGGTCTGGCTGAGGCCGCGATCGGCGATGACCTCGGCAAGCTTGGAGACGAGACCGGCCTTGACGTGCTGACCCTCGGCGTCGGCAAGCCCGAGATCGGCAAAGACGTTGCCGCCGCTGGCGGTCACTGCGAGCTTAGCCATCCCGTTCCCTTTCTCTCTTCCAGGCCTCATAGGCCTCTTCAGCACGCTTCAGGCGCCGCATGATCTTGTCCACGTCGCCTCGGTCGGTCTTAATGCCCTTCTTCGACTTCTTCTGGAACGCGTGGAGAGCGAAGACGGCGCCTTCGAACCTGACCGTGTAGACGGCGCGGTAAGTGTCTCCGTCGAAATCGTCCACGACCTCCAAAACGCCGCCTCCGCCAAATCCCTTCAGCGGTTTCGCATCCGGGTGCTTCCCGCCACGCTGGGCGAGATCGAGGGCGTATCCCATCACGTCCTGGACCTCCTCCGGAAAGGCCATGACGTCGCGCTTGCATGAGGCGACCCAGAAGAGTGGCTTCCATCCGTCGGCACGGCGCCACCCATGGTGGAAATACCATAGGAAGTCAATGGCGTGGTCCATCATCGCAGCGGAGGCGCAGCCGATTCTTCAAGCCCGGTGCCCCGCACCAACTCGGTAAAGGTGTTCGCGCAGAGGACGCAGAGGGGCGCAGAGGGACGCAGAGATTTCGGCGCGGACGGATGGGCGGTGCGTTGTGAATGGCCGCAGCCTCTCTGCGTTTCTCTGCGCGTCTCTGCGTTCTCTGCGCGAAAAAGAGAGCGAATTCGCGGGCGAAGAGTTCGAAGGCTTCGCAGGTCGGGCGCGGGGCCCCCTCCACCACGCCGCTTCGCGTCGCGGTCCCCCTCCCCGTTCCGGGGAGGAGCGAGTTCATCGCAAGGGTTGACTTGTTGGTCGCTGGGTTGTTTCGGGCGCGGGACGGGCGGGTAGGTCGGCGCGGGGGCGGCGGCCGAGGCGGACGGGAAGGCTTTAGAAGCGATAATGGGTGCGTTCGAACGCGCGCAGGCCGGTTCGGCTGGCGGGGCGTCGGGTCTCGAGATCGTCTATCTCGAGGCGCGGCCCGCCTTGCTGCGCTTCCTGCGCGCGCGGGGCGCCGGCGATTCGGCCGAGGACCTGCTCCAGGAGTTGTGGATCAAGGCGTCGGCCGGGGCGGCCGGGCCGATCCGCGACCCGCTCCCCTATCTCTACCGGACCGCGGCCAATCTGATGCTCGACCGGCGCCGCTCCGAGATCCGCCAGGCGCGGCGCGAGGAGGATTATGCCGGGCCCGCCGACGAGCGTTCGGACGCGCCTTCCCCGGAGCGGGAGCTCGAGTCGCGGCAGGACCTGGAAGCGGCCGAGGACGTGCTCCAGGCGCTGGGCGAGCGCACCGTCGCCATCTTCCGCCGCTTCCGGCTGGAAGGGGCGAGCCAGAAGCAGATCGCCGACGAGCTTGGGATCAGCCTCAGCGCGGTCGAGAAGCACCTCCAGCGCGCCTATCGGGCGCTGATCGAATTGAGGAGGCGTCTCGATGCGGGTTGAGCTTCGCGGCGGCGTCTACTCGGCGAGATGCGCGACATGGTGATCAACGGTAAGGCGCGGGACGAGGCGATCGGCTGGGTGATCCGGCTGCGCGACGCGTCGGCCGAGGATTGGGAGGCGTTCACCGCCTGGCTGGAAGTCGATCCCGCCCATCTCGCCGCTTATGACGAAGCCGAGACCGCCGACATTGCGGCGGAGGGGCTCCGGCTCGAACTCCCCGCGCCTGAAGCCGCCGTGCCGGTCGCCGCGCCCAGGGAGCACCGCTTCGGCCGCCGCGCTTTCGCCGGCTGGGCGATCGCGGCGAGTCTGGTCGCCGTGGCCGGCTGGGGCCTGATGTCCACAGGGAGCAGCCCTTATGCGGTGGAGACGGGGCCGGGGCAGCGGCAGAGCGTGGCACTGGCCGACGGCAGCCGGATTGAGCTCAACGGCGGAACCCGGCTGCTGCTCGACAAGGACCGGCCGCGCTTCGCGAGCCTCGAGCGCGGCGAGGCGCTGTTCCACATCGTCCATGACGAGGCTGCGCCGTTCGAGGTCGATGCGGGGGGCGCGGTGCTTCGCGACCTCGGCACCGAATTCAACGTGGTGAAGGGCGAAAAGCTGCTCGAAGTCTCGGTGTCGGAAGGAGCCTTGCTCTACAATCCGGGGCGCGAGTCGGCGCGGCTCGATCCGGGCATGGTGCTGAAGGCGATGCCGATGGAGCCGCTGTGGATCGGCAAGCTGGACCGGGAATCGATCGGCGTCTGGCGCGAGGGGCGGCTGGTCTATTCGGCGGCGACGGTGTCGCGGGTGGCGGCCGACCTGTCGCGCAACCTCGGTGTCGAAGTCGCCGCGGCGGATGAAGTGGCGCGCAGGCCGTTCAGCGGCGTGATCGTGCTGGAAGGGCCGCCGGGCGACGTGCTGGAGCGCGCCTCCGCTCTGCTCGGCCTCGCGCTGGTCCGCTCCAACGGCGGCTGGCTGCTGACGACGAGGGCCGGTGCGGGGACCTGAAAAGCTGATCGCCGCAGCGGCCCTGGTCGCGCTCGCTTCCCCGGCGGAGGCGGGCGAGCGGCAGCGGCTGAACCTGCCCGCGGGCCGGCTGGGGGATTCGGTGGTCGCGCTCGGG
>VBAE01000195.1 GCA_005882415.1 Alphaproteobacteria bacterium
AGCCCGCCCGGAAGGATGCCCTCCTGGCCGATCCCGCGGTCGATGCATTTCGACATCGCCTCGGTGATCGCGGCGAGGCGTGCGTCGATCTCCTCATCCGAATAGCGGATGCGCTCGTTGGCGCGGGCGATGTCGGCGATGGTGAGGTCCTCGCGCTCGGCGATGGCGAGGAGCTCGTCGGCGCTTCGATAATTATAGGGGATGTCCCACAGTCCCTCCGGCGGGGCGTTGCCGGCGATGGCCGCCTCGTCGACGACCGCGCCGCCGCCGACCGAGTAAGAGACGGCGCTATGGAGCGTCTTGCCGGCGCCATCGAAGGCGGTGAAGCGCATGCCGTTGGAATGATGGGGAAGGCGTTCGCGCTGCAGATATTTAACGTCGCGGTCTTCGTCGAACGAAATCTCGGTCTTGCCCAGCACCGGAAGCCAGTAATTCTTGCGGATCAGGTCGATCAGGATATCGGCATGGTCGGGGTCGACGTCGTCCGGACGCTCGCCGGTGAGGCCGAGCAGGATGGCGCGATCGGTGGCGTGGCCTTTGCCGGTGAGGGCAAGCGAACCGTAGAGCTCCACCTTGATCCGCTTGGTCGGCTCCAGCAGGCCGCGTTCGGACAGCGTCTCGACAAAGCGGCAGGCGGCCGTCATCGGACCCATTGTGTGGGAGCTCGAAGGGCCGACCCCGATCTTGAAGAGGTCGAAGACGCTGGTGACCAAGAAAGACTCTCCTTGCCCGCCAGATGGGCCTCCCGCTCCGCACTGGCAAGCCGCGCCCTTCGTCCTCCTCGACGACGCCCGTGAAGGCGGAAAGGCGAGGCTCTATCGCCGCCCGAGCAACGTGATCGAGACGAACGACCCGGGCGAAATCCGCACCTGCCTCGCCCGCCTCCGCGCCGCCGAGGCCCACAGCGCCGGCTTCCTCGCGTACGAAGCGGGGTACGCGCTGGAGCCGAAGCTCGCCCCGCTGGCGCGGGCCTCAACCGCCGGGGAGCCGCCGCTCCTCTGGTTCGGCCTGTTCGACGGGTGGGAGGAAGTGGACGCGTCCGAGCTGCTCCCCGACCCTGCCGGCGCCTGGAGCTCAGCGCCCACTCCGGGGATCACCCGCCATGCCTATGAAGACGCCGCAGCCCGGGTGAAGGCGCATATCGAGGCCGGCGACATCTACCAGGCGAACCTCACCTTCCAGGCGGAGGTCCGCACCGCCGGCCACCCCCTCGCCCTCTACGCGGCGATCCGCGCCCGGGCGAAGGCGCCGCACGGCGGCATCGTCTTCACCGGGGCGCACTGGCTGCTCTCTTTCTCGCCCGAGCTGTTCTTCTCGCTCGCGGGCGGACGCATCGTCACCCGCCCCATGAAGGGCACCGCCGCCCGCCGCCCGGACCCTGCCGCCGATGCCGAAGCCGCGGCGAGCCTCCGCACCGACGAGAAGCAGCGCGCCGAGAATCTGATGATCGTCGATCTGCTGCGCAACGACCTCTCCCGAGTTTCCCGCCCCGGCAGCGTCGAGGTCCCGCGCCTGTTCGAGGTCGAGACTTACCCCACCGTCCACCAGCTCACCTCCACCGTCACGGCTGAGCTCGAGCCCGGCACCGGCCCCTGGGACGTGATCGAGGCGATCTTTCCCTGCGGCTCGGTCACCGGAGCGCCCAAGATCCGCGCGATGGAGATCATCGCCTCCCTCGAAGCCACCCCCCGCGGCCCGTACACCGGCTCGATCGGCAGGGTTGCGCCGGACGGGGAAGCCGAGTTCAATGTCGCCATCCGCACCCTCACCTTGGCGCATGGCGAGGGGCGGGCGGCGCTCGGCCTCGGCTCGGGCGTGGTCTACGACAGCGTCGCCGCCGACGAATGGCGCGAGTGCCTGGCGAAGGGAGTGTTCGTGAAGGGCCCGGAGTTCGACCTCATCGAGACGATGCGCTTCGACCCGCGCGACGGCATCGCCGACCTCGAACGCCATCTCGCCCGGATGAAGCGGAGCGCGGAAGGCCTCGGCTTCGCCTTCGACCGCCATGGCGTCCGCAACGAGCTCCAGGCCGCCACCTTTCACCTGCGCACCCCCACCCGACTCCGGCTCCTCCTCTCACCGACCGGCGCGGTGGCGATCGAAGCACGCCCCGCACCCGAAGCACCCGCCGAGCCGGTGGAGGTCGCGGTCGTGCCGCTTCCGGTGGAAAAAGACGACTTCCGCCTCCGCCACAAGACCAGCAACCGCCGCTTCTACGACGATGCGCGCCGGTCCGCGGCCGCCTTCGAAGTCCTGTTCGTCGATGCGGACGGCTTCCTCACCGAAGGCAGCTTCACCAGCCTGTTCGTCGAGAAAGGCGGCATCCTCCTAACCCCGCCGCTCAGCCGCGGGCTCCTCCCCGGAGTGCTTCGCGAGCGGCTGATCGAGGAAGGGCGCGCGAAAGAGGCCGATCTCAAACTAGCGGATCTCGAGGAGAGCTTCTATATTGGCAATGCCGTCAGGGGGCTGATCGCGGCAAAGCTCTCTGGAGGATGAGTCATGAAAATGGACAGAAGAACCGCGATCGGCGCGGGCGGCATGGGCTTGATCGGCGCGGCCGCGGCGCTCTGGTTCGGCGGCCGCTCGACTGAAGCGCAGGCCGAGACGTTCGAATTCCGCCTGAGCGACGAGCAATGGAAGAAGCGCCTGTCGCCCCAAGCTTATGCGGTGCTCCGCCACGCCTCGACCGAACGCGCCGGCTCGAGCCCGCTCGACCATGAGAAGCGCAGGGGCGTCTTCGCCTGCGCCGGCTGCAATCTCCCCGTTTACTCCTCGGCCGCGAAGTTCGACAGCGGCACCGGCTGGCCGAGCTTCTTCCAGCCGCTCCCCAATGCCGTGCGCACCCGCAACGACACCGCCTTCTTCATGGCGAGGACGGAAGTTCATTGCCGCCGCTGCGGCGGGCATCTCGGCCATGTCTTCGACGACGGGCCTCGGCCGACCGGCAAGCGCTATTGCATGAACGGCGCCGCGATGCGGTTCATCCCGGCATGAGGCGCGCCCTCATCGCAGCGGCGCTGACGCTCGCCGCCGCCCCCGCCGCGGCGCTGCCCGCCCCCAAGGTGGACGCACCCGCCAAAGGGCTGCAAACAGCCGTCCTCGCCGGCGGCTGCTTCTGGGGGATGGAAGCGGTATTCGAACATGTGAAGGGCGTCCGCACCGTCGTCTCCGGCTATGCAGGCGGAAGCGCGGCCAACGCCCGTTACGAAAAGGTGAGCGGCGAAGGGACCGGCCATGCCGAGGCGGTGAAGATCGTCTACGATCCGGCCCGGATCAGCTACGGCCAGCTCCTCCAGATCTACTTCGGCGCCGCCCACGATCCGACCCAGGTCAACCGCCAGGGACCGGACGTGGGCCCAAGCTACCGCTCCGCCATCTTCCCTCAGAACGCGGTGCAGAAACGGGTCGCGGCAGCCTACATAGCCCAGCTCCGCACCGCCTTCCCGCGCCCGATCGCGACCCGGATCGAGAGCGGCGCCTTCTACCCGGCCGAAGCCTACCACCAGGATTTCGCCCGCAAAAACCCGCGCCACCCCTATATCGTCCACTGGGACGAACCCAAGCTGGCAGGGCTGAAGAAGGCCTTTCCGACCTGGTGGCGCAGCTAGGCTGCGAGCGGAAAGCGCAGCATCCGGTCCGCCACGGGCACCAGTGCGTGGCCGGCCCCCCCGATGGCGCGGACGATCTCGGGATGCCCCGCGTCGAGCCCTCCGGTAAGCGCCCCGAACGCCGGTAGGATCAGCTTCCGGTCGGTCGCGACGAAGCAGCGGCGGGAGAGCATTCGGCCGCGGTGGCTGACTCGGAGCTTGGGGTGGAAATGGCCGGAGAGCTCCGGCCGCATCTCGGCGGGGTCGGCCTCATGGCGGAGCAGGAGGCCATCGACTTCCGCTTCCTCGACGATCGCACCGCCGCAATGGTCGGCGATGCCGGGATCGTGATTGCCGGTGATCCAGGTCCAGCGCGTCGAGCCGGTGAGTTCGGTCAGCATCTCATGTCGCCATCGAATCGTAGGGCGGAAGCATCTGCCCGAGCCGGGCGAACCAGCTCGCTTTCTCAAGGTGCAGGTCGGCGACCAGCAACGCCCGCCGGGCGTGCCAGTAGAGCGCGCCCTGGGGCAGCGCCATCAGCTCATGATTACAGAACGAAAAGCGAACCATCCAGGCCAGCTATAGCGGGGCCCGGCGCGGGTTCAAGCGCTCAGCGAAGCTGCGCCTCGATGCGGGCTGCGGCGGCCTGCTCGGCGGGGTCGTGATGGGCCGGAAGCCCGTGGCTCGCGAAGAACAAGAGCGCCCCCGCAGCGAAGCCCTCGATCACCAAAGCGAGCGGATTATTGAACTTCCCCAGCCACTTCATAGCCGATTCCCAAGCCTTTTGTTCTGTCGCGAAATGCCGTCTGCCCCCGCAGGAAACGGCGCGTCGGGCGGGCCGTTACAGCAGCGCAAGGACAATTGCACCTTACAAAATGGATATAGGAACAAAGTTTCTTTCCGCAACGCATCGCTGATACAGAGAAGGGCGCCGCCAGACGGGGCGCCCTTCCGAAGCGATCAGGCGTCTACGGATTCGAGCTGACGTTCCTGTTCGCTAGAACGGCTCTCCACCTCGATCGGCCGGCTCTCGCCGCTTCCGATCTCGATCTTGCGCGGCTTCATCGCGTCCGGGATTTCGCGGACCAGCTCGATCGAGAGCAGGCCGTCCTTCATGTCGGCCGCCTCGGCCCGGACGAAGTCGGCGAGCTCGAAACGCCGCTCGAACGCGCGGGTGGCGATTCCCATGTGGAGATAATTGCCGTCGCGGTTGCGGCTCTCCGCTGCTGAAGCCGGCCACAGCGAGCGTGATCCGGTAGCGGTCGTCGCCCAGTTTCTCGATGTCGTAGGGCGGGTAGTTATCCGCCTGCTCGCGGGTGTTGTGCTCGAGGAAATCGAACAGCCGGTCGAAGCCGACGGTGGAACGGCGGTAGGGCGAAAAATCGAAGCTTCTCATCGTGAATCCTCCTCATGAAGCGACTCATGAGGGGCGCTTGTCCGAAGCGGCCCGGCGCCCCTCCATTTCAGGCCGGGCACCGAAAGCAGTCGCCCGGCGAGGAGGAATCTAGGAACGCCTTTTTTGGCCTTCAAGCCCGCTGCAGCGCGTGCCTCGACACCGCGTCGGCGAGCTCGGCTACGCTGAACGGCTTCCGCAAAACCGGTGCCCCGGAGCCCAAAGCCGCGTCGAGCTGCTCGCTCTCGGCATAGCCGGTGGCGAAGACGATCGGCAGGTCCGGCTGCATCTCCAGCGCCGCCCGGGCGAGGTCCGCCCCGTGCATCCCCGGCATCGCATAATCGAGCAGAGCGAGGTCCGGCCTACACCCCTCCAGAGCGATCAACGCCTCAGCCCCCGAC
>VBAE01000082.1:0-11362 GCA_005882415.1 Alphaproteobacteria bacterium
CAGCCGAGCCTGGTGGGCACCGGTACCGAGGATTATATCGGCACCGCCTGGGGCCAGGGCGCCTATGTGAACCGATTCCAGGGCGCCCCGGTCGCCGACGAGGCCTTGGGCCGCTGGACCTTCTACCGCTTCCACGTCCCCGACCCCATTTTCTTCGCGCGGGGGATCGAGGTGTCGCTCCAGCAAGTGGGCGGCGCCCGCAAGGCGGACGTAATCGCGCTCCAGAAGGCCGGCGTGCCGCTGATCCCGGTCACCATCGACCCGGGCTCGCGGGTCAATTTCCAGCAGCTCCTGACCAGGAACCCGCCGGTGCCGCTGACCGACCCGTCGCTGCCCGACGGCTGGACCAATTTCTACCGGAGCGACGATGTCGCCGCAGTCGCCTATTTCTACCTGGACCGGCCCGAGAACGGCCTCCCCGCCCTCGCTCCCGGCTCGGAGCGGACGGCCGCGCTGCGACCGCCCGCACCGAAGAGATAGCCGCCTTTAGAAGCGGAAGCGGATGCCGCCGGAGAGGACCGATTCCTCGAACCGCACCACCATCGGGAAGATCTCCGGAGCGCTCGCCACGCCGCCCGGATAGTTCACCCGGACGATGTCCGACTTGAACGGCGAGCCGAGGATGTTCGTCCAGTCGAAGAACACGGTGAGATTCTCATTGACCGCATAGCTGCTCGACCAGTCGAGCCTCGACACGGGGTGACCGCGGCCCTGCAGCGTGAAGAAATTGTCGCGCTCGGCAAGGTCGCCCTCGGCGAAGCCGGTGCGGTGGTTGTAGGCGAGGCGCAGCGTCAACCCGCCCCCTTCGTACATGCCGACGAGGTTGTAGGTCCATTTCGATACGTCCGGCAGCCGAAGCCGCTCGATGCTGTGGCTCGGGTTCGGGATCGTCTCGACCTGTCCCGGCGGCGAGTGCGGATCGATCAGTTCCGGCACGAAGACCGAGAAGTTCGCCGCATTGTCGAGATAGGTGACGTTGGCCTGGACGCCGAAATTGCGAAGCCAGCTCGGCACACCGCCGAAGTCGAAGAAGGTCGTCGCCTGCGCCTCGAAGCCCTGAACCCGCCCGGCGCCGGTATTGACCGGGGTCGTGACCAGCAGTGGCAGCCCCGTCTCGAGATCGGGCTGATCGTACTCCCGGGCGACGTTGGCGACGAAGCCGTGCATGTCCCGCCTGAACGCGGTCAGCGACGCGAAACCGGTGCGCGAGAAGTAATATTCCAGCGAGACGTCGAAATTGTTCGACGTCAGCGGCTTCAGATTCGGATTGCCGACTCGGCCCGTCCGGGCGCAGCCCGGATTGGCGCCGCAGCCCGGAACCGGATCGAGCGCCAGCGACGGATTGAGCTGGGCGAAGGTCGGCCGGGTCCGGGTCTGCGTCGCAGCCAGGCGGAGCTGGAGCTGCGGGGTGAAGGCGATCCGCAGGTTCGCGTTGGGCAGGAAGTCGGTATATTCGTTCTGGACGTCGACCGGGACCACGCTCGGGAAGCTGAACGCGGTGCCGTGGATATTCTCCTCGGTCTTCACCACCCGCGCGCCGAGCTGGCCGTCGATGACCACTCCCCCGCCCGCTTCGAACTGATAGTTGAGCTGGCCGTAGCCCGCGTAGGACTTCTCGTTGATCCGGAAGGTCCGGGTCGGATCGGTGGGCGGACCGTCGAGCGACCCGGAGTGGGTCAGGTTGATGTTGAACTGCCGAAGCTCGGTCAGATTGTCCCAGACGCTGCCGAAGCTCGGCGACAGCCAGGTCAGCGGGAAGGGCTTGTGGTTGTCGCCGCGGAAGGCGGGATCGTGCAGGATATATTCCAGCGGCACCGCGCCGATGTGGATGCCCCGGTCGCGAAGGTTCCAATAGAAGGCGCCGCCGACGTTGGAGGCATCGCGGTTGACGTAGCGCACGCCCCACTGGATCTTGGGAAGCCAGTCCAGCCCCGCCGGCTCATATTCGAAGTCGAGCCGGGCCTGCCAGTCGTCGCCCTTGGCCGTCGCATAGTCTTCGAAGAAGCCGCGATAATTGTAGATCGTGGGATCGGCCGGATCGATTCCGCGGACCTGGAAAGTCGGGCCGGAGCCGCCGACGGGGCCGGTATACCAGTCGACCGAATAATTGTTGGTGTTGATCTCGTAATCGATGCTTTCGGTGCGCAGGTTGAATTCGCTGCTGGTGCGGGCGATGTCGGCGGTGACCTTCAGCGGCCCCGCGTCGTAGCTGCCGCCGACGGCGAACTGGTAGGTGTTGGTCTTGCGCTTCGTGGCGCCCTGGAAGCCCCAGGTCTGGTTGCCGCCGCAGCAGGCGGTGGGACGGTTCACGGTGCCGCTGAGGATGTGGTTGGTGCCGGGCTCGAAAACGAGGTTCTCGTAGCTCGCGCCGCCCCACAGAGGCTGCGCCCACATCCGGTCGGTGACGTCGGCGCGGTAGCCCTGCCAGAGGCCCTCGACATAGAATTCGAGGCCCGGCGATGGGCGCCACTGAAGGGCGCCGTTGACCGACGGGCGCCAGCGATTGCCTTCGTTATAATGGATTTCCGGCCAGTCGGGCGAGCGGCCGCCGGCGAGGTCGGCGATGAAGAAGCCGTGGCGCCGGACCGAATCCTGGTAGCGCATCTGGGTGTAGGAGAAGTTGATCAGGGCGCCGAACTCGCCCGCGCCGGTGTCCCAGCGGTTGCTGATCAGGAGCTGTGCGCCGGGCTTGGCGTCGCGCGACTGCTGCGGATAATTCCCCCAGACCGAGCCGGCGACCTCGAAGCCGGTGAAGTCGAACGGACGGCGCGAGCGGACGTTGATGAGGCCGGAGACGCCGGCTTCGACGATATTGGCGGTCGAGGTCTTGAACGCCTCGATCGCGCTGATCCCGCCGGCCGGAAAATCCTGGAGAGCGACCGAACGGGTCTCGGCGGTAAAGATCTCGCGGCCGTTATAGGTGGTCGCATAGAAGCGCTCATCAAGGCCGCGGAGCAGCACCCTGCTCGCCTCCCCGCCTTCCCGCTGGACCTGGATGCCCGGGATTCGCGCGGCGGTGTCGGAGACGGCGACGTCGGGGAGCTTGCCGATATCCTCGGCAACGATCGCATCGACGATCTGCTCGGAATTGCGCTTGATGTTCTGGGCGGACTGGAGGCTCTTGCGAAGCCCGGTGACGACGATCTCGTCATCGCCGGCCGCATCGGCGGCGGTCGCCTGGGCGGGATCGGCGGCGCCGACCGTTCCGGCTTGCGGATCTGCTGGGGATTCCTGCGCCTGCGGCTGCTGGTCCTGGGCCATGGCCGGCGATGCGACGAGCGCAGCGGCAACCGACGAAGAACAGAGCACGAGAGTCTTCACGCGCATTTTTGCCTCCCCTGTATCAAGCCCTTCTGCGAGGGCCTTTCAGGCGCTTCCTTAGAGCAAGGCGAAGGGCCGTAACAACCCATTTGTAAGATTTATGACAGCCTGTGGCAGCAGTGCCTCATCATGGATCAGAATGGCCCGGGCGGCAGGCGTCCGCCCATTCGGCGCCGACGATCTGGGCGAGCCGCTCGGGCGTTACCTCGACCGAGGAGTTCAAGGAGCCGGCGGCCGGATAGACGATGTCGAAGTCCCTGAGCGAGACGTCGCAGCGGATCGGCAGCGGCGTCGCCAGGCCGAAGGGGCAGACGCCGCCGACAGGATGGCCAGTGAGAGCGAGCGTCTCTTCCGGTCCGAGCATCCTCGGCCGCCCGCCGAACGCGGCCTTGCACTTGACGTTGTCGAGCCGCGCGTCGCCGCGGGTGACGAGCAGAAGCACCTCGTCCTTCACGCGAATGGCGAGCGTCTTGGCGATCCGCCCCGGCTCGACGCCGAGCGCCTGCGCGGCGAGGTCGACGGTCGCGGTGCTCTCCTCGACTTCGATGATCGGCAGGTCCGGCGCATATGCGGCCAGCCAGGCGCGCACCGATTCAAGGCTCAAGACGTCACTCCCCCGGTTCGCGAACGGATGCTCGCCATTGCCTGCCGCATGGCACGGGTCTAGCCTTTGCGCAGCCGCAGCGCCAAGCCCGCATCGAAACGCGCCTGGCTGCGTTGGGCGGCGACAAGGAGGTCCCGATGCGCGCCCTGCTTCTCCTCATCGCCCTGTCCGGCTGCGCCGCCGCGGCCACCGATTCCGCCGGCAGCCAGGACGCGCTCGGCCGAGAGCTTGCCGGGATGACGGCGGGCGAGCCGGCGAACTGCGTCTCGAGCAGCGGCACCGGCGGCTCGCTTCAGGTGGTCGACGATCAGACCCTCGTCTACCGCACCGGCCGGACGACCTGGGTCAACCATCTCGCCTCGGGCTGCCCTGGCATGCGGCCTCTCGACACTCTGATCGTCGAGGCGAACGGCTCGCAATATTGCCGCGGCGACCGGATCCGAAGCGTCGCGCCCGGCCAGTCCATCCCGGGGCCGACCTGCGTGCTCGGCGATTTCACGCCCTACCGGACCCGCTGAGGAAGCGGCATCGGTCTTCATATGCTCAAGCGGTCCTTCCCGCCGGTTGTCGACGCGCGGACCCGGCTGCTCCTGCTCGGAAGCCTGCCGGGCGAGCAATCGCTCGCGCGCGGCCGCTATTACGCCCATCCCCGCAACCAGTTCTGGCGGCTGGTCGGCGGAGTGATCGGCCGCGACGTGGAGGCGCTGGACTATGAGGAGCGTTTAAAGGCGCTGCTCGGCGCGGGCGTGGGCCTGTGGGACGTGGTCGGCTCCGCCACCCGCGCCGGGAGCCTCGACACCAACATCCGCGGCCACAGCGCCAATCCGCTCGCCGACCTCGCCGCAAGCCTCCCGCAGCTCAAAGCGGTCGGCTTCAACGGCGGCACCTCCGCCCGGCTCGGAGCGCCCCTTCTCGCCGCCGACCCGCGCCTCACCCTCCTCCCGCTCCCTTCGAGCAGCCCGGCCTACACCCGCCCCTTCGCCGAGAAGCTAGAGCGATGGATGGCGCTCCGGGCGTTTCTCTGAGCGGCACGCTGAGGAAAATTGGGGACGAACGCCGCGCTCACCGGTTGCACATAAGCGAGGGGATGTTATCTCGTGCCCCGTGCGGTTCTGGGTCACACTCATCATGCTTGCCGCCCTGGTCTTCGGGCCAGGGACGTCCGTCGCCGCCTCCATCTGCCGGCACGACGGCATGACCGCGCACATCGCCGCACGCGAGAGCGGCAATCTCGCCAAGGCCGCCTCCGCCCTTGCCGAGGAATCGGCCGGCGCGGTCGCGGCCAAGAAGAGCGCACCCGCCAGCGGCGCCTCGGTCTCGGCCCCGGCCGACATGCTCGCCCCGCCGCCACTGCCCTTGCCGGCGATCGAGGCTGCCACGCTCGCCCCGCACGCGACTGAGATTCCCGCGCTCGCCGGCCTCAATCCCAGGCCGCCGCTGCCGCCGCCGCTCGGCTGACGGCCCCAATTTCCCGCACATAAGACTGAAAGCCGCGCCTTTTCGTGGAGGCGCGCGAGCAGCCGTCAGGCCGCGATACCCAAGGACTTCCGTTATGTTCCGTTCCGCCCTCCTCGCCGGCGCCGCAATCGCCTTCTTGCCCTATGCCGCGCCCGCAATCGCTGAGGCTCCGGCCGACGTCCCCGCCGCGGCCGACGACGCCACGACCGCTGAAGCCGCCCCGCCCGCCGCCGAACCCGAGGGCGAGGACATCGTCGTCACCGGTCTCCGCCGCAACCGCGAGGACGTGCTCTCCGGCACCACGGTGGTGACCGGCGCCGAGCTGACCCGCGATCTCAGGCCCACGATCGGCGAGACGCTCGCCCGCCAGCCCGGAGTCTCCGCCACCTCCTTCGGCCCCAACGCCTCGCGGCCGGTGCTGCGCGGCTTCCAGGGCGAGCGGGTGCGGATCCTCACCGACGGCATCGGCAGCCTCGACGTGTCCAACACCAGCGTCGACCATGCCGTCGCGATCAACCCGCTCACCGCCGAGAGGATCGAGGTTCTTCGCGGACCGGCGGCCCTGCTGTTCGGATCGGAGGCCATTGGCGGCGTCGTGAACGTGGTCGACGCCCGAATTCCGCGCCGGCTGCCCTCGGAGCCCGTCCATGTCGACGGAATCCTGACCTACGGCTCGGCCGCCGACGAGCGTTCCGGCAATGTCAGCGCGGACGTGCCGATCGCCGGCAAGTTCGTCTTCCACGTCGACGGCAATTACAGCAAGAGCGGCGACCTCCGCATCGGCGGCCACATCCTGACGCCGGAGCTTCGCGAGGAGGCCGCGGCAAGCTCCGACCCGGCGATCCGCGCTTTGGCGGACTTGAAGGGCAAGCTCCCCAACACCGCCGCCGAAACCTCCGACATCGCCGCGGGCGTGGCTTATGTCGGCGACGGAGCGAACATCGGCTTCTCGGTCAACCGCTACGACAGCCTCTACGGCGTGCCGGTGCGCTATTCGCTCGTCCCGGGGGTGGAGGCGGAGGCGCCGCGGATCGACGTTAAACAGACCCGCTTCGACGGCCGCGGCGAGTTCGACATCGGCTCCGGCTTCCTCGAGACGGTTCGCCTTCGCGGCGGCTATTCCGATTATCGCCACGACGAACTGGAAGCGAGCGGCGGCATCGGCACCAGCTTCTTCAATAAGGGCGCGGAAGGGCGGCTGGAGTTCGTCCAGCGCCGCAGCAACGGCTGGGGCGGAGGCTTCGGCGCCCAATATTTCCAGCGCAAGCTCGACATCGTCGGCGACGAGAAGTTCCTGCCGCCCGACAGCACCAAGCAGTTCGGCCTGTTCGCGCTGGAGTCGTGGGAGAGCGGCCCCTTCCGCGCCGAAGCCGGCGCCCGCTACGAGCGCCAGTGGGTCGAGGCGGACGCGGACGCAGACCTCGGCAACCCGGCGCTGAAGCGCAGCTATAACGCTTTCTCCGGCTCGCTCGGCGGCAGCTATCAGGTTGCCGAGGGCGTGAAGCTCGGGATCAACGCCTCCCACACCCAGCGGGCGCCGTCCGCCGAAGAGCTGTTCGCCAACGGGCCCCATGCCGGGACCCAAGCCTTCGAGATCGGCGATCCCAACCTTTCGAAGGAGAAGAGTTGGGGCCTCGAAGCAACGCTCAGCGCCGATGTCGGCGGCGTCCACATCGGCGGCTCGGTCTTCCAGAGCTGGTTCGACAATTACATCTACGAAGCCCGCACCGGGGCGATCCAGGACGATCTTCCCGTCTTCCAGATCTCGCAGGCCGACGCACGCTATTCGGGCGTGGAGTTCGAAGCCTCCGCTCAGGTCGCCAAGATCGGCAATTATGCGATCGTCGCCGACGCGGTGGCCGACTATATCCGCGCCACCATCGACAGCGTCGGACCTGCCCCGCGCATCCCGCCTCTGCGGGTGCTCGGCGGCCTGGAAGCGCAGTCGGACAGGCTGCAGGGGCGGATCGAGGCGGAGCATGTCTTCGAGCAGGACCGCACGGCCGAGAACGAGACTCCGACGGACGGCTTTACGCTGGTCAACGCCTCCGTCTCGTGGAAGCCGCTCGCCAACAACGAGCACACCACGCTCACTTTGTCGGCGAACAACATCTTCGATGTCGACGCGCGGCGCCATGCGAGCTTCCTCAAGGATTTCGCGCCGCTTCCGGGCCGGGACATCCGCCTCACCGCGCGTTTCGCATTTTGATCCGGGAGTCCGTCGCAGCTACGCCACGGTTCACCGAAGCGCTCGGTATTTAAGCTGACAGCAAGGTGCTGACTCTTATGGTAGATTCCATAAGGGCGAGTAGAGCTTTTAGGAGGGCGGCAGGTGAAATCGGCAGAGCTTCGTACGGGGTTCCAGGTGCGTTGGATGGCCCTTCTCGGCTGCGCAGTCGCGCTTCCGATCGCGGCATTGGGCGGCGCCGGCCACAGCGACGCGGTCGCGGCGCAGAGCGGCTCGTCCAAAAGCTATTCCAGCGTTCCGGTCTCGGCCGAGGAGCTGGCCGCGCGCCGGATCCTCGAGGCGCAGGTGAAGGCCCTCGGCCAGTCCTTCCGCGGCGACATCGGCATCGCGGTGCAGGAAGTCGATAGCGGCTGGTCCACGGCGTACGACGGCAACACCTTCTTCCCGCAGCAGAGCGTCAGCAAATTCTGGGTCGCCCTGACCGCGCTCGACAAGGCCGACCGGGGCGAACTCAGCCTGTTCGCGCCGGTGACCATGCACAAGGAAGACATCACCCTCTTCCACCAGCCGATCGCTGCCGAGATCGGCCCGAACGGCAAGACCACCAGCGTCGCCGAGCTGATGACCCGCGCGCTCCAGCAGAGCGACAATACCTGCAACGACTTCGTCCTGTGGCGTGCCGGCGGCCCTGACGCCGTCCGCAATTTCCTGCGCTCGAAGGGAATCAGCGGAATCCGCTTCGGCCCGGGCGAGCGCAAGCTGCAGAGCGCGATCGCCGGCATCGAGTGGAAGCAGAGCTACGCCTATAATGGCGGATTCTACACCGCCCGCAACGCGCTTCCGCTCTCGGCCCGCCGGGCAGCGTTCGAGAATTACATCGCGAACCCGATGGACGGCGCGACGCCGCTGGGCATCGTCGACGCGCTTGCGCGGCTGAAGCGGGGCGAGCTGCTCTCGCCGGCCTCGACCGAGCGGCTGCTCGGCATCATGTCGCACACCAAGACCGGGCCGCAGCGGCTCAAGGGCGGGCTCCAGCCGGGCTGGACGCTGAGCCACAAGACCGGCACCGGCCAGGTGCTCGGGAGCGAGCAGGCCGGCTATAACGACATCGGCGTGGTGACCTCGCCCGACGGCAGGTCGTATGCGATGGCGGTGATGATCCGCCGCACCTCGGCGCCGCTCCAGGAGCGGATGGCGGCGATGCAGGCGACGGTACGCTCGGTGATCACCTTCGATGCCAACCGCAAGGGCTACGACATGGCCCGCTACCGCGAACCCGGCGACCGCGGCGGGCGGTAAGCCCTCCGCTCAGGCGTCGTAATCGACCTCCAGGCCCTCCCCCTTCGGGACGGACTGGCAGGTGAGGATGTAGCCGCTGGCGACCTCGTCGTCGGTGAGGCCGTAGCGGGCGGCCATTTCCACTTCCCCGGAGAGGACGCGGGCGCGGCAGGTGGCGCAGACGCCGGCCTTGCAGGCGAAGGGGGCGGGAAGGCCCGAGAGGCGGGCGCTGTCGAGGATGTTGCCGGCCTCCGCGCTGAACGGCACCCGGCGCTTGCGGCCGTCGAGGGTGACCAGCATCGTCAGCCCCTCCGAACCGCGCGACAATTCCTGGAGCTGGGCCTGGAGGGCCTCGGCGGGGCGGTCGGCGGTGAAGCGTTCGATGTGGATTCGGTCGGAGGCGACGCCGCGGGCGAGGAGGGCCTGCTCGGCGGCGTCCATCATCGGGCCTGGGCCGCAGATGAAGAAGGCGGTCGCCTCCGCTGGATCGACCAAGGCTTCGAGCACCTCGTCGCATTTGGCGCGGTCGAGCATGCCGTTGAACAATTCGATATCCTCCGATTCCTCGGCGAGGAAATGGTGGATTTCGAGCCGGCCCATGTGGCGGTTCTTGAGCTTCGCCAGCTCCTCCAGGAAGATCACCGACTGGCTGTCGCGATTGCCGTAGAAGAGGGTGAAGCGGCTGCCGGGCTCCTCGATCATCGCGGTCTTGATCAGCGAAATGACCGGGGTGATCCCCGAACCGCCGGCGAAGGCGACATAGTGGTTGGCGGCATCGGCGCGGAAGTCGTGGGTGAAGCTGCCGTGCGGCTCCATCACGTCCAGGCGGTCGCCGGGCTTCAGCGCTTCGTTCGCCCAGGTCGAGAAACGGCCGCCGGCGATGCGCTTGACGGTGACCTTGAGCTCCCCCTCCTCCGGCGCCACGCAGAGCGAGTAATTGCGCCTGACCTCCTCGCCGCCGATCTCGGCCTTGAGGGTGAGGTGCTGGCCGGGGCGGAAGCGGAAGGCGTCGCGGAGGCCCTCGGGCACGCGGAACCGGATCGAGCGGGCGTCGGCGGTCTCCTCGACCAGCTCGGCGACCTCGAGGCTGTGGAAGGTCACACTCAAGTCACACCTGTCAGTGGCATTTGAACAGGTCGAAAGGCTCCGCGCAGTCGCGGCAGCGCCAGAGGGACTTGCACGGGGTCGAGCCGAAACGGCTGATCTCCTCCGTCTGCACGGACCCGCATTGCGGGCAGTGCACCGCGCCTTTGGTCGGCGGGGCGATGCCGTAAGCGGCGAGCTTGGCCCGGCCTTCCGGGGTGATCCAGTCGGTGGTCCAGGCGGGCGAGAGCACGGTCTCGATCGCGACGTGGCGGTAGCCGGCGGCGTCGAGCGCATCGCGGATGTCGCGTTCGATGACGTGGCTGGCCGGGCAGCCGGTGTAGGTGGGGGTGATCGTTACTTTGTCCGGTGCGACCGAGCGGACGATGCCGAGGTCGACCACGGAGATCACCGGGATTTCGGGGTCGGGAACCGAGGCGAGGACCTCCCAGAGGCCCGGGTCAGTGAGCATGGCCGCGGTAGCGCTCACCACACTGCGTCCGGATAGGTGCGGGGGAGGAATTGCATTGCGGCGAGGAGGTGGCCGAGATGCTCGCTATGGTGGCCGCGGCGGCCGCCGAGGATGGGGCGCTGGTCGGGGGGGAGGTCGAGCGTGGCTTCGGCGATGACGTCGCGGATCTGACGGTCGTACTCGTCGCGGATCGCGGGGAGGTCCACGCCGATGCCCTTCTCGGCCATGAAGGCGGCGAGGTCGTCCATCTCGAACAGTTCGGGGACGAAGCGCCACATCCAGTCGAGCCCCTCCTGCATCCGGCGGCGGCTCTCCTCGGTGCCGTCGCCGAGGCGGATGACCCATTCACTCGCCAGTTCCTGGTGGTAGGTGACTTCCTTGACCGCTTTCTCGGCGACCGCGGCGATGGTGGGTTCAGAGGAGCCTACGAGGCTTCGGAAGAGCAGCTTCTGCCAGGTCGAGAAGAGCAATTGCCGCGCCATCGTCTGGGCGAAATCGCCGTTCGGCTGCTCGACCAGCCAGCAATTGCGGAAATCGAGCACGTCGCGGCGGAAGGCGAGCGCGTCGTCGTCCCGCCCCTTCCCTTCCGCCTCGCCGGCGAGATTGAGGAAATGGGTCGCCTGGCCGACGAGGTCGAGGGCGATGTTGGCGAGGCTGAGGTCGACTTCCACCGACGGCGCGTGGCCGCACCACTCGGAGAGGCGCTGGCCGAGGATCAGGGAATCGTCGCCCAAGCGGAGGAGATATTCGAACAGCGCCGAGCCTTCGGAAGGCGCGGGCGTGTCGAAGGCGCCCGCGCCGGTGGCGGCGGAGGGGAGGTCGATGGGTGGGAGCGAGGCCATGGCTTAACTCCTCCCCGGAACGGGGAGGGGGACCGCGCGTAGCGTGGTGGAGGGGGCCCCGCGTTGGTGCGGCGGAGAGGCGGGCCCCCTCCACCGGACTGCGTCCGGTCCCCCTC
>VBAE01000082.1:11373-25403 GCA_005882415.1 Alphaproteobacteria bacterium
CGGGGTCGAAGTTGGCGGCGTCGTCGCCGGGGTCGGAGGCGGTGATCGAGGCCGAGGGGACGACCCAGAGGCTCACTCCCTCCATCCGCCTTGTGTAGGTGTCGCGGGCGTGGCGGAGCGCGATCTCGGCGTCGGGCGCGTGGACCGAGCCGACATGGCGGTGGGACATGCCGCCCTTCGAGCGGACGAAGACTTCCCACAGGGGCCAGTCGTTGCTCACGCAGCCTCCTTCCTGCGGCTGTGCTTCTCGGCATAGGCCGCCGCCGCGTCTCTCACCCAGGCGCCTTGTTCCCATGCGTCGCGGCGGGCCTTGATCCGCTCCTTTGCAACCGGGCCTTCGCCGCGGACGACCGCGTAGAATTCCTCCCAGTCGACCTCGCCATAATCGTGGCCGCCCTTGTCCGCGTTCCAGCGCAGGGCCGGATCGGGGACGGTCAGGCCCAGCGCATCCGCCTGGGGCTTGGTGATGTCGACGAACTTCTGGCGGAGCTCGTCATTGGTCTCGCGCTTGATCCGCCAGCGCATCGACTGGGCGGTGTTGGGGCTGTCGGCGTCGGGCGGGCCGAACATCATCAGCGACGGCCACCACCACCGGTTCAAGGCGTCCTGGGCCATCCTCTTCTGGTCGGCCGAGCCGGCGCACATCGCCATCATGATCTCATAGCCCTGGCGCTGGTGGAAGCTCTCCTCCTTGCACACCCGCACCATCGCGCGGGCATAAGGGCCGTAGGAGGTCCGCTGGAGCGGCACCTGGTTCATGATCGCGGCGCCGTCGACCAGCCAGCCGATCGCGCCGATGTCGGCCCAGGTCAGCGTGGGGTAGTTGAAGATGGTGCTGTACTTGGCCTTGCCCGAGTGGAGCGCCTCGATCATCTCCTGCCGCGACGTGCCGAGCGTCTCGGCGGCCGAATAGAGATAGAGGCCGTGCCCCGCCTCGTCCTGCACCTTGGCGAGGAGGATCGCCTTGCGCCTCAGCGACGGCGCGCGGCCGATCCAATTCCCCTCGGGGAGCATTCCGACGATCTCGCTATGGGCGTGCTGCGAAATCTGCCGGGTGAGGGTGCGCCGGTACGCTTCCGGCATCCAGTCCTTGGGCTCGATGAACTCGTCCGCCGCCACCCGCGCCTCGAAGGCAGCGAGCTTGTCCGGATCCTCGAGATTCTGGACCTGCTTGGTCTTGCTGAGCTCGGTCGTGTACATCTGTTTCTCCTGCGCGCGCCCTAGCAGGAGGCGCCTTTTGCAGCAACCAACGCACCAATGCGGCCGGGGTGGCCCGAGGTGAAGTTCACGAAGTTCAGGGTCTGGCGCGGAATCCTGAAGTTCGAGGGGCGGCAGCATGGAAATAGGTCTGTCAGGTGTCAAAGAGCTTCGAGAACATATAGCGAACCAGAGCAGATTCGTCAACGAGATCACGCCCCCGACGGCGCCGCCGCCGGCGACCCGGGAGCGGCGCCGGCGAAGTCGTCCACGCACGCCGTCTCCCCGCTTCGCCGCCCGGCAAGCGCGGTGCGGAGCATGATGACGGCCGCATAGAGGACGACGACGATCACCAGCCAGCGCAGAAGCTCGACCGACATGCTCTTGACGACGAAGGCGGCGATGAGGACGGCCGGGATCCCGCCGAGCGTGATGCTGAGGATCATCCTTATGTCGGCAGTGCCCTTGCGGACATGGCGCAGGCCCGCAGCGACGCCCATCAAAGCCCCGCCCGCCGCCATGATCGGGAAAGCGAGGCGCGGGTCGAAACCCATCAGGCTGAACATGATCAGGGTCGGCGCGTAATGGCCGACGCCGTAATTGACGAGCAGGCCGAACAGGAAGTTGCCGACGAAGGCCGCGGCCATCAGGCCCGGCGGCAAAGAGGACGCGGTTCCGCCGGCCGGCATCAGACCGAGCGCGGCCAGCGCGTAGAGGAAGGCCGCCAGAAGCAGCGCGCAGCCGACGACCACCTGCACCAGCCAGATTTTAGAGCGGCCGACGAGCGCCGCGCCGGCGAGGCCGCCGACGACGCAGGAGAGGATGCAGCCGAAGAGCAGGACCGGATCGACCTTGACGCCCAGCAGCACCAGGAAGATCGCCGCCTGGACGACCACGGGCAGCAGATGGGCGGGGAGGAGGGTGCAGGGAATCTTCGCGTCGGGGATCAGCTGCCTGAGCTTGAACCAGGCCGTGGTGGGCGCGAAGGAACCGAGGCCGAGCGTGTCGAAGAAATTGGTCACGGCGCCGAGCGCGACCGCCTCGCCACTCAATCCGACCTCCCGCCTCTCGACCGCGGTTCTCCAGAGGACGACGATGTAGATGAGCGCGCCGAGCCCCAAAGGGACGAGCAAAGCGACCAGCATTGACGATCTCCCCCAGGCGCGGTGCGCCGGGGGGCGGCGTACACCTTTGCACGCGAGATGTAGAGTCGGAGGCCCGGCCTGCTCCTCCCCGGAACGGGGAGGGGGACCATGCGCAGCATGGTGGAGGGGGCCCGCCTCCCCGCTGCACATATGGTGGGACCCCTCCCCCACGGCCCTCGGCCGCGGGCCCCCCGATGCCCTGGCCTACGCCGATGCACATGGCGCACAGCGCATAGCGGCCGCCTCGGCGGTGGAGCTCTTCGGTGGCGGTGAGGAGGAGGCGGGCGCCGGACATGCCGAGCGGGTGGCCGAGGGCGATGGCGCCGCCATTGGGGTTCACATGGTCGGCATCGTCGGGGAGGCCGAGCTGGCGGAGGACGGGGAGCGCCTGGGCGGCGAAGGCTTCGTTGATCTCGATCACGTCCATGTCGGCGATGGTGAGGCCGAGGCGCTTCAGCAGCTTCTCGGAGGCCGGCGCGGGGCCGATGCCCATGATGCGGGGCGGAACCCCGGCGACGGCGCCGCCGAGGAAGCGGGCGCGGGGGGTGAGGCCGTTGCGGCGGGCGGTTTCCTCCGAAGCGACGATCATCGCAGCGGCGCCGTCGTTGACGCCCGAGGCGTTGCCGGCGGTGACGCTGCCGTCGCCGCGGACGATGGGGCGGAGCTTCGCCAGCGCCTCCACGCTGGTCTTGCGCGGGTGCTCGTCGCGGTCGACGATGAGGGGGTCGCCCTTGCGCTGGGGGATCGAGACGGGGACGATCTCCGCGGCGAGGCGGCCATCCTCCTGGGCTCGGCTTGCTTTCTCCTGGCTTCGGACGGCGAAAAGGTCCTGATCCTCGCGGCTTATCTGGAACTCTTGAGCAACGTTCTCAGCCGTCGACGGCATGGTGTCGTCGCCGTACGCGTCCTTCATCTTCGGATTGACGAAGCGCCAGCCGATGGTGGTGTCGTACATCTCGGCATTGCGGTCGAAGGCGGAGGTGGCCTTGGCCATGACGAAGGGGGCGCGGCTCATGCTCTCGGAACCGCCGGCGATCAGCATGTCCGCCTCGCTGCCGCGGACCACGCGCGCGGCCATCGCGACGGCGTCCATTCCCGAGCCGCAGAGGCGGTTGAGGGTCACTCCCCCCGATTTGTCGGGGAGGCCGGCGAGGAGGGCAGCCATGCGGGCCAGGTTGCGATTGTCCTCGCCGGCCTGGTTGGCGCAGCCGAGGATGACGTCGTCCAGTTCGTCCCAGTCGACGTTCGGGTTGCGCTCCTTCAGCGCGCGGATCGGGATTGCGGCGAGATCGTCGGCGCGGACATGGGCCAGAGCCCCGCCATAGCGGCCGATCGGGGTTCGGATTGCATCGCAGATGAAGGCTTGGGTGAGGGTGCTCATGCCCGGCCTTTACCTTGGCCGCGCCGCCTGATCTACAGTGCAGCATGGCCTACGAAACGATCCTCTTCTCGCTCGACGGCGGCATTGCGCGTCTGACGCTGAACCGGCCGGAGCGGCTGAACAGCTTTACCGTGAAGATGCACGAGGAGGTGGCGGACGCGCTTTCCTCGCTCGAGGGCGCGCGGGTGCTGGTGGTGACGGGGGCGGGGCGCGGCTTTTGTGCGGGGCAGGATCTGGGCGACCGGGCGGTGGCGCCGGGGGAGGCGGTGGACCTCGGCCATTCGGTGGAGACTTATTACAATCCGCTGATCCGGAGGCTTACGTCTTTGCCCTTCCCGGTGATCGCGCGGGTGAACGGCGTGGCGGCGGGCGCTGGGGCCAATATCGCTTTGGCGTGCGACGTGGTGGTGGCGGGGAAATCGGCGAAGTTCATCCAGTCGTTCGCGAATATCGGGCTTATTCCGGACAGCGGCGGGACCTGGGTCTTGCCGCGTTTGGTGGGGCAGGCGCGGGCGCTGGGGCTGGCGCTGACTGCGGAGCCGCTGTCCGCCGAGCGTGCGGCGGAGTGGGGGCTGATCTGGAAGGCTGTCGAGGATGAGGCGCTGGACGCGGAGGTCGATGCGCTGGCCGAGCGGTTCGCGGCGGCGCCGACGCTGGGGCTGGCGCGGATCAAGAAGATGATCCGGGAGAGTTGGGGGCACTCGCTGGACGAGGAGCTCGACCTGCAGCGGGATGCGATGCGGGAGCTGGGCTATTCGGACGATTATCGCGAGGGGGTGGCGGCGTTCATGGAAAAGCGGAAGCCGAGTTTCAGGGGGCGGTAGGCCCCTCCACCACACTTCGTGTGGTCCCCCTCCCCATGGGCTTCGCCCACAGGGAGGACCAGAAAGCCTCAATCCTCCCTGTCGCGAAGCGATGGGGAGGGGGACCGGACGAAGTCCGGTGGAGGGGCCACGCGGGATCAGCCGGTCACCAGCTCAGCGAATTTCTTCAGGTCTATGTTGCCGCCCGAGACGACGCAGACGATTGGGCCCTGCCCTGCTCGGCCGGTCAAAGCGGCGGCCAACGCTAGCGCTCCGGCGCCTTCCGAAATCACCCTCGCTTTGTCGGCGATGAAGCGCATGGCTTCGCGGGTTTCGTCGAGGGTTACGGTGACCGCGCCGTCTACCACCGCCTGCATCCTCTCCCACATCCGCTCCGTCACGCTTTGGCCGCCGGCGCCGTCGACGAAGGTGGGTTGCCAGGCGAGGAAGCGGCGGGGGCCGCCTTCGCGCAGAGAGAGGGCGTAGGGGGCGGCGGTTTCGGGTTCGGCGCCGAGGACGCGGACGTCGGGCCTCAGCGCTTTGACCGCGCTGCCGACGCCGGTGATGAGGCCGCCGCCGCCGATGGCGGTTATGACCGTGGCGACGGCGGGGCAGTCCTCCAAAATCTCCAGGCCCATCGTGCCGTGGCCGGCGATGAAGTCTTGGTTGTCGAAGGGGTGGATGAAGGTGCCTTCCATCCCTTCATAAGCGTGGGCTTCGGCGGCCTGCCAGGCCTGCTGGTAGGAGACTGGGACGATCCGTGCGCCCAATGCGCGCATCCGGTCCAGCTTGGTCTGGGGGGCGGTTTCGATCGCAACGACCGAGCAGGGGATTCCGGCGGCGCGGGCGGCGAAAGCGACGCCCTGCCCGGCATTGCCGGCGCTGACCGTCCAGACTCCGCGGGCGCGCTCCTCCGGGCCGAGCTTCGCCACCGCATTGGCGGCGCCGCGGATCTTGTAGGCGTTGGTCGGTTGGAGGTTCTCGAGCTTGAGGCGGATGTCGGGGCCGCCCTGCCCTAGGTGCAGCCTCATCAAAGGCGTGCGCAGGACGATGGGGGCTATGCGTTCGCGGGCCGCCTCTATGTCGGCCAGGGCGATCGGTCTTACGGCTTCCGGCATTTCCACCTCCGTGCCATCCTTCTAAGGAAGAAGCATGAAGACACTCAAGCTGCTCAATTACGCCGCCGACGCCTGGTATGAGGCGCCCGAGGGCTCGCTCGCCGAAGTGCCGAGCGCGATCACCGGCGAAACCGTCGCGCTGACCGGGAGCCAGGGGCTCGATTTCAGGGCGATGCTCGACCATGCGCGAAGGGTCGGCGGGCCGGCCCTGCGCGCGATGACCTTCCACGAGCGGGCGTGGATGCTGAAAGACCTCGCCAATGCGGTGATGGCGCGCAAGGAGGAGCTGTACGAGCTCAATTACGAGACCGGGGCGACCCGGACCGACGGCTGGATCGACATCGAGGGCGGGGCGGGAACGCTCTATTCCTTCTCGTCCAAGGGACGGCGGGAGCTTCCCAATAGCCGCGTGCTGGTGGATGGGGCGATGGAGCCTCTGTCGAAGGGCGGGACCTTCGTCGGCCAGCATGTCTTCACGCCGCTGCACGGGGTGGCGGTGCATATCAACGCCTTCAACTTCCCGGTGTGGGGGATGCTGGAGAAATTGGCGCCGACCCTGCTCGCGGGGGTGCCGGCGATCGTCAAGCCGGCGTCCGCGACGGGCTATCTCGCCGAGGCGGCGTTCCGGGTGATGATCGAGGCGGGGGTGCTTCCGCCGGGGGCTCTGCAACTGGTGATGGGCGGCGTCGGCGATCTGTTCGACCATCTCACCTTGCAGGACGTGGTGAGCTTCACCGGGTCCGCGCAGACGGCGATGAAGCTCCAGTCGCACCCGGTGATCGCTCGGGAGAGCGTTCGGTTCATCGCCGAGCGGGACAGTTTGAACGCCTCGATCCTCGGGCCGGACGCTGGGCCGGGGACTCCGGAGTTCGACCTTTTCGTCAAGGAAGTGGCGCGGGAGATGACGGTGAAGGCCGGGCAGAAATGCACCGCCATCCGCCGCGCCTTCGCCCCCGCCGAGCATATCGACGCGGTGGAGGAGGCCCTGAGGGCGCGGCTTGCGCAGGTGCGGATCGGGGATCCGCGTGAGGAGGGCGTCACGATGGGTGCGCTTGCCAGCCAGGCGCAGGTGAATGGCGTGCGGGCGGCGGTGGCGGAGCTTGCCAAGTCGGCGCGGATCGTTGCGGCCCTGGGGGAGCGATGCGGTCCATGACGTGGAGGCGTTCGGGCCGGTGTCGACAATCATGCCTTACCGCGATCTCAACGACGCGATCGCGCTGGCCAATCGCGGCATGGGGAGCCTGGCGCTGTCGCTGTTCACCTTCGACGCGGAAGTAGCGGAGGCGTTCGTGCTCGGCGCGGGCGCCTATCATGGGCGGATGATGATCGTCGACCGGACCTCGGCGAAGGAATCGACCGGGCACGGCTCACCGCTGCCCGTCCTCGTCCATGGCGGGCCCGGGCGGGCCGGCGGCGGCGAGGAGATGGGCGGCATCCGCGGGGTGAAGCACTACATGCAGCGCACGGCGTTGCAGGGCTCGCCGGCGGTGCTGTCGAGCGTGGTGAAGCAGTGGCTCCCCGGCGCGCCGAAGGTGGAGGGGGACGTGCACCCGTTTCGCAAGCGTATTTCCGAGCTGGAGATCGGCTATACGCTTAAGACCGCCAGCCGGACGGTGACGCTCGAGGATATCGAGCATTTCGCCCATTTCACCGGCGACACTTTCTACGCCCATATGGACGAGGAGGCGGCCAAAGCGAGCCCGATCTTCGAGGGCCGGGTGGCGCACGGCTATCTGATCCTGAGCTTCGCCGCAGGGCTCTTCGTAGAGCCGGCGCCGGGGCCGGTGCTGGCCAATACGGGGCTTGAGAATCTGCGCTTCCAGACGCCGCTCTACCCGGGCGATTCGATGCGGGTGGAGCTGACGGTGAAGACCAAGAGCGTCCGCGACGAGGAGAAGGGCGAGGTCCGCTGGGCCGTCTACGTCTTCAATCAGAAGGACGAGGTGGTGGCGAGCTACGACCTGCTGACGATGAATACCCCGTGATCGAAAAGGTGCGGGTGGTGCGGCGATTTCCGCACGATCCGGAAGCGTTCACCCAGGGCCTGCTCTGGCATCAGGGACGGCTGTTCGAGAGCACCGGGCTGGTCGGGCGGTCGAGTGTGCGAGAGGTGCAGCTGGAGGACGGGGCGGTGCTTCGGTCTTACGCGCTTACCGCGCCTATCTTCGGCGAAGGGCTGGCGGCCGTGGGTGACGAGATCGTCAGCCTCACGTGGTGGAACGGCATCGCCCTTCGATGGGATGTTGAGCGGCTGGAGCTCAAGGGCGCTTTCCCCAATCCCCGCGAGGCGTGGGGGCTTACGGGGGATGGGACGGAGCTGGTGATGAGCGACGGGACGAACGTCCTGCGCTTCTTCGACCCAGAGGGTTTCCAGCTGCTGCGCGAGCTGGAGGTGCATTTCGACGGCCGCCCGGTGACGGGGCTCAACGAGCTGCAATGGGTGGAGGGGGAGATCCTCGCCAATCTCTGGCCCGAGCCGCTGATCGCACGGATCGATCCGGGTTCGGGGGCAGTCACGGGCTGGATCGACCTAACGCCCTTGCTTAAGGAATGCGGCTCCGGCGACCCGGAGCGGGTGGCGAATGGCATCGCCTGGGACCCGGACGCCCGCCGCCTGTTCGTCACCGGCAAGAACTGGCCGTGGCTGTACGAGATCGCCTTCCCTTAGATCTCCTCTTTCACCTGGGCGTGGGCGAGCATGGCGAAGAGGCCGGTGCCGCCGATGACGTTGCCGATGAAGGCGGGGATGAGGAAGCCGGCGACCACCCAGCCGATGCCCGCCTGGCCGGCCCAGAGCAAAAGGAACGCCTCGGCGGCTCCGGCGATGACGTGGGTGAAGCCGCAGATCGCGATCGGGTAGGTGAGCGCGATCACGATCCAGAAGCCCGAATCGTCGGCGGCGGAGCGGATCCAGGCGACGGAGGCGATCAGGAAGCCGGCGGGGATGCCCTGTAGCATCATCTCGGCGGGGCTCTTGTCGAGCAGCTTGGCGGAGACTTCGAGCATCGCCCGGGTCAGGTCGACCGATTGCAGGTCGAGGTAAATGGCAGCGGCGGCGATCGCTGCGGCGCCGACGATGTTACCGAAGAGGACGATGGCCCAGAGGCGGCCGGTGCGGGCGAAATTGCGCGCGGTGCGCTCGCGCATCAGCGGCAGGACGGCGACCATCGTATGTTCGGTGAAGAGCTGCATCCGGCCGAGAATGACGATCATGAAGCCGAGGCAGTAGCCGAAGCCCGCAACCAGCTCGCGCCAGGGGGCGTCGGGCAGGCGCTGGTGGAGCGCGCCCTGGGCTGCGACCGACGCCATGATCGCGATCCCCGCGGCGAGGCCGGACCAGAAGAGCGACCCCGCCGGGCGGTCGAGCTCATCGTCGCCTTGCTTCGAGACCGCGGCATGGACCACCTTGGCGGTCGGCGGGCTGCGCTCCTCGACCTCGCGCTCTTCCTCCTCGCTCAGCGGCGGCGCGTCCTCGGCCATGGCGACTCTCCCTGTCGTTCGGGAGGCGTAACCGGGCGTCGCGGACGCGGTTCCGCCACGATCAGGTCAACGCAGCATAGATCAGTGTCTTGAGCTGGCGGCGGACCGGGTAGGCGGAGGAGGGCATGAGCTGGGTGAGGAAGACCATGGTGATCTTCTCGACGGGGTCGACGAAGAAGGCGGTGGAGAACATGCCGCCCCAATAATATTCTCCCTTGCTCCCGGGCAGCAGCGTGCGGGCGGGGTCGAGGTTGACGGCGAAGCCGAGGCCGAAGCCTTGCCCCGCGTTCACCGCCTCGCTGAACAAAGAGCGGCTCATCTGAGTGAGGTCCTGCCCGTCCGGCAGGTGGTTGGCGGTCATCAGCTCGATCGTCTTGCGGCCCAAGATGCGCGCGCCGTCGAGAACGCCGCCGTTCAGAAGCATATTGGTGAAGCGGTGATAGTCGGCGATGGTTGAGACCAGGCCGGCGCCGCCGGCGAGGAGGTTGGGGGTCTTGCTCCAGGCGCTGCCCTCGGCGGGATCGTAGAGGACCCTTCCCTTCTTCGGGTCGAGCGCGAAGCAGTCGGTGAGGCGGTCGGCCTTGTCGGCGGGGACGGTGAAGGCGGTGTCCTTCATCCCAAGCGGGGCGAAGATCTTCTCCTCGAAGAAACGGTCGAGACTCATCCCCGACACGCGCTGGACGACGAGGCCGAGCACGTCCGTGGAAACCGAATAGTTCCAGGCGCTTCCGGGCGAGAATTCGAGCGGGATCTCGGCCAGTGCAGCGACGAAGCCGTCGAGATCGAGCGGCCCGTGCCAAGCCTCGATCTTCCGCTCGCGATAGGCGGCGTCCACATTGGTGCGGTGCTGGAAGGAGTAAGTGAGGCCGGACGTGTGGCGGAGCAGGTCGATCATCTGCATCGGCCGCTCGGGCGGCTTCGTCAGGAACGGCACCCCTGCCCCGCCGCCATTATAGACGCCGAGACTCTTCCACTCGGGGATCACGCTCTCCACCGGCTGGTCGAGGGTGACCCTCCCCTCCTCGAGCAGCATCATGAAGGCGACGGAGGTGACCGGCTTGGTCATCGAGGCGATGCGGAAGAGCGCATCGTCCTGCATCGGCCGGCCGTCGGCGCGGGCGGCGCCCTGGCTGCCGAGATGGACGACCTTCCCCTCGCGCGCGACCAGCACCTGGGTGCCGGCATAGAGGCCGGGCTCGACATATCGGGTCGCGAGGAAATCGTCGATCCGCGCCAGGCGGTCGGGGTCGAAACCCATTTCGGCTGCGTCGGCGAATATCATCGTCCCTCCCTGTCCAATGCCCGCACACGCCCTATCGCTTGAGCGCGGCGCGAATCAACAATAGGCCTCGTACAAAAGAGGAGAGGCGATGACTGGGCTGGAGCTGGACCCCGATTGGCCGCGCATGACCTTGAACGAGGTCGACGCCCTGTTGACCGCGCCGGGCAGCCGCTTCGAGATGGACGAGGTGGCGATAAACGGCCGCCCGACCCGCGTGTGGAAGAACGCGCCCCCTTCCCTCCCCGCCCTCGTGCGCTTCTCGCGCAGCCATGGCGATCGGCTGTTCACCATCCTCGACGACGAGCGGGTCAGCTACGAGGCTTCGTTCCGGGCGGTGGCGGCGCTTGCGGCGGAGCTGAGGCGGCTCGGCATCGGCAAGGGCGACCGGGTGGGAATCGCCATGGTCAATCTGCCGGAATGGCCGGTCGCCTTCTTCGCGATCACCGTGCTGGGGGCGATCGCGGTGCCGCTCAACGCCTGGTGGACCGGCGCCGAGCTCGAATATGGCCTGGCCGATTCGGGCGCCAAGCTGCTGATCTGCGACGCTCCGCGGCACAAGAGGATCGCGCCGCATCTGACGGAGGCTCCGGAGGTCCGGCATGTGATCGTCAGCCGGGCCGAGGCGGCGCCGGACGGGGCGGTTCGGCTCGAGGACCTGATCGGGGCGCCGGAATCCTGGGCGTCGCTGCCCGACGCGGACCTGCCGGAGACGGCGGTGGAGCCGGACGACGACGCCACCATCCTCTATACCAGCGGCACGACGGGGAAGCCCAAGGGCGCGCTCGGAAGCCACCGCAATCTGATGACCAACATCCTCTCCGCCGGCTACGGCAACGCGCGGGCAGCGCTGAGGCGCGGCGAGACTCCACAGCCGCCCGAGCCGCGGACGGCGCTGCTGGTGATTCCGCTGTTCCACACGACCGCTTTGAGCGCGATGCTGATGGGCACGCTGGTCACCGGCAACACTTTGGTCTTCATGCGCAAATGGGATGCGCTGGAGGCGATGGCGCTGATCGAGCGGGAGCGGGTCGCCTGGACGGGCGGGGTGCCGACGGTGGCCTGGCAGATCCTCGAGCATCCCGAGCGCCACCGCTTCGACCTCTCGTGCCTGGAGACGATCAGCTATGGCGGCGCACCCTCGGCGCCCGAACTGGTACGGCGGATCTGGGAGGAGTTTGGAGCGCTGCCCGGCAATGGCTGGGGCATGACCGAGACCACCGCCACGATCACCGGCCATGTCGGCGAAGACTATCTCAACCGCCCGGACAGTTGCGGCCCGGCGGTGCCCGTCGCGGATCTGCGGATCATGTCGGTGGAGGGGGACCGGGAGCTCGGCATGGGCGAGGTTGGGGAGCTGTGGGCAAGGGGGCCGCAGATCGTCAAAGCTTATTGGAACAAGCCGGAGGCTAGCGCTGAGACGTTCGTCGATGGGTGGGTTCGTACGGGCGACCTCGCCCGCTTGGACGAGGAGGGCTTCTGCTACATCGTCGACCGGGCGAAAGACATCATCATCCGCGGCGGGGAGAATATCTATTCGATCGAGGTCGAGAACGTCCTCTACGAGCACCCGGCGGTGACCGACGCGGCCCTGGTGGGGATTCCGCACAGGACGCTGGGGGAGGAGCCGGCGGCCGTGGTGCACCTGGCGCCCGGGGAGAGCGCGACGGAGGAGGAGCTGAAGGCCTGGGTGCGGGAGCGGCTGGCCGTGTTCAAGACGCCGGTGCGGGTGCTGTTCCTGCCGCAGCCGTTGCCGAGGAATGCCAACGGCAAGATCATGAAGGGGGAGCTGAGGGGGCTCTTTTAGTCCTCCCTATCCGCAGGATGGGGAGGGGGACCCCGCGGAGCGGGGTGGAGGGGTAGAAGGCGAGGCCTGCGACACTTACCCCTCCACCACCCTTCGGGTGGTCCCCCTCCCCCGCTTTGCGCGGGGAGGACTATTCCGCCGCCCAGCCTTCCAGCACTTCTACGAACCTCGTGAGCCAGGCATTCGTCTGGTGGCCATCCACGACCCGGTGGTCGATCGTCAGGGAGACGTAGGCCATCGGGCGGATCTGGATCGTGTCTACGCCGTCCACTTCGCGGACGACGACGCGCTTTTTGAGCTTGCCGACGCCGAGGATCGCGGACTGGGGCTGGGCGATGATGATGGGGGTGGCGAAGAGGGAGCCCGAGACTCCGTGGTTGGAGATGGTGAACGTGCCGCCCGACACGTCCCTCCCGGTCAGCTTTTCGGTGCGGGCTTTTTCGATGAGCTCGTCCAGGCCTGCGGCGATGCCTTTCAGGTTCAGGGTCTGGACCTTGCGGAGGACGGGGACGATCAGGCCCTTTTCGCCCAAGGCCGTGCCGACGCCGATGTTGACGTCGTCGAACAGCTCGAGGCGGTCGTCGTGCCAGCGGGCGTTGATCGCGGGGGCGGCCTTCATCGCTTCGGCGGCGGCGGCGACGATGTAGGCGGTGTAGCTGAGCTTGACCCCCTTCTTCGCGAAGGCGGCCTTGTGGCGGTCGCGGTGGCGGATGATCGCGGAGAAATCCGCCTCGAACATCGCGGTGACGTGCGGCGCCTGGGTGACCGAGGCGAGCATGTTCTCGGCGATTTTGAGCCGCATTCGGTCGTGGGGGACGCTGTGGGAGCGGATGCCTGAGTCCGAGGGCCCGGCCTGGGGCTGGACCCTGGTGGCGGCCTCAACCGCGCGGTCGACATCGGCGCGGGTGATGCGGCCGTCTCGGCCGGTGCCCTCGATCTTGGCTGGATCGATATCGTGCTGGAGGCAAGCCCGGCGGACTGAGGGCGACAGGCGCAGTTCGGTGCCCGTGGCGATGCGGGGGGCCTCGGCTGCGCTCGGCTGGGTGTCTCGACTTCGCTCGACACGAACGGTTTCCACTACTTCTGCGGTGAGCGCAATTCGGCCCAGCACGGCGCCCGGCACGGCTTCCGCGTCGCTGTCGAGAAGGATTTCGCGTAGCACCCCCGCCGCGGGTGCGGGCACCTCCATCGCCACCTTGTCGGTCTCCAGCTCGACCAGCGGATCATTGAGTTCCACCCGGTCGCCGACCTGGCGGAGCCAGGCGCGGACCACCGCTTTGGTGCCCTCCTGCTCGAGCGGGACCAGGACGTCGATCATCTTCAGAACCCCACCAGCTCTTCGATCTTCGCCCGGATCCGCTCCACGCTCGGCACCGCGGCGTCGAGGAGGATCGGATTGTGAGGGCTGGGGATGTCGGGCATCGTCACCCGGGCCACCGGCGCGTCGAGGTCGAGGAAGCCTTCGTCGGCGACGACGGCGGCAATCTCGGCGCCGAAGCCGGCGGTGCGCAGGTCCTCGTGGACGATCAGGCAGCGGCGGGTGCGGCGGACCGAGTCGAGGACCATCTCCTTGTCCCAGGGCATCAGTGTGCGGAGGTCGATCACGTCGGCGGAAATCTCCTTGGCCGCCGCCTCGCAGCGCGGGACCATCGCGCCCCAGGTGACGATGGTGATGTCGTCGCCCTGGACCACCTTCTTCGCCCGGCCGAAGGGGAGGACATAGTCGTCGCCCGGCCAGGGGCGGCGGGCCCAGCTGTCGTCGAGCATCGCGCGGTGCTCGAAGAAGATGACGGGGTCGTTGCCGCGAAGGCCGGCGCGCA
>VBAE01000083.1 GCA_005882415.1 Alphaproteobacteria bacterium
CGAACAGGCTCGGCTTGACGCCGTAGCTGGGGGACCGCGCCTTGACGAAGGAGAAGGCCGCCTGGATCGACTCCTGCATGACGTCGCCCAATTTGCCGGTGGTGCGGATCTGGCCCTTGCCGGGGACGGTGACCGACTCGATGGTCAGAAGCTCGCCGCCGACCTCGGTCCAGGCGAGGCCGGTGACGGCGCCGATCTGGTCCTCCTCCTCGCCCACGCCGTGGCGGAACTTGCGGGTGCCGGCGAAGTCGGAGACCGTCTCGGCGGTGATCTCCACCGCCTCGGTCTTGCCTTCGAGGATCCGGCGGAGCGCCTTGCGCGCGACCTTGGCCACTTCCCGTTCCAGCGTCCGAACGCCCGCTTCGCGGGTGTAGTGGCGGATGAGCGAGCGGAGCCCGTCCTCGGCGAAGACCAATTCGCCTTCCTTCAGCCCGTGGCTCTCGATTTGCTTGGGGATGAGGTGGCGGACCGCGATCTCGACCTTCTCGTCCTCGGTATAGCCTTCGAGGCGGATGATCTCCATCCGGTCGAGCAGAGGCTGGGGCATGTCCATCGTGTTCGCCGTGGTGACGAACATGATGTCCGAGAGGTCGTAATCGATCTCCAGATAATGGTCCTGGAACTTCGAATTCTGCTCCGGGTCGAGCACCTCGAGCAGGGCGGACGCGGGGTCGCCGCGGAAATCCTGGCCGAGCTTGTCGATCTCGTCGAGCAGGAACAAGGGGTTGGACGTGCCGGCCTTGCGCAGGTTCGATACGATCTTGCCCGGCAAGCTCCCGATATAGGTCCGCCGGTGGCCGCGGATCTCGGCCTCGTCGCGCACGCCGCCCAATGACTGGCGGGTCCGACCAGGCAGAGGATCGGACCCTTCAGCCTGTTCGTCCGCGCCTGGACTGCAAGATATTCGACGATCCGGTCCTTGACCTTGTCGAGCCCGAAATGGTCCTCGTCGAGGATGCGCTGCGCCTCGGCGATGTCGTGCTTGAGCTTGGAGCGCTTGCCCCAAGGGAGGCCGAGCAGGACGTCGAGATAGTTGCGGCTGACCGTCGCCTCGGCGGACATTGGCGCCATGCCCTTGAGCTTCTTGAGCTCCGAATTGGCCTTGGTCCGCGCCTCCTTGGAAAGCTTGGTCTTGGCGATCCGGCTGGCGAGGTCGGACAATTCGTCCCCCTCCCCTTCGCCCTCGTCGTTTCCGAGCTCGCGCTGGATCGCCTTCAGCTGCTCATTGAGATAATATTCGCGCTGGGTCTTCTCCATCTGCCGCTTGACGCGGCTTCGGATCTTCTTCTCGACCTGGAGCACTCCAAGCTCGCCCTCCATGAAGGCGAAGGCCATCTCCATCCGGCGCACCGGATCGAGCTCGGCGAGAAGCGCCTGCTTGTCCGACACCTTGATGGTGATGTTGGCGGCGACCGCGTCGGCGAGCTTCGACGGCTCCTCGATCTGGCCGAGCTGGACCGCGGTCTCGGCCGGGAGCTTCTTGTTCAATTTGGAATAATTCTCGAACTGCTCGACCAGCGAGCGCATCAAAGCCGAGACTTCGGCGCCCTCCGGTTCCGCGGCGTCGAGCGTGACGACATCGGCGATGAGATGCTCGCCCTCCTCGCGCATCGCGGTCAGCGTCGCGCGCTCGCGGCCCTCGACCAGCACCCGGACGGTGCCGTCGGGCAGCTTCAGGAGCTGCAGCACGGTGGCGACGACTCCGAGGTCGTAGAGCGCGTCGCGGTCGGGGTCGTCCTCGGCCGGGTCGAGCTGGGAGACGAGGAAGATCGATTTGTCGGCCGCCATCGCGCTTTCCAGCGCGGCGACGGATTTGTCGCGCCCGACGAACAGGGGCACGATCATGTGGGGGAAGACCACGATGTCGCGCAGGGGCAGGACTGGGAAGGTCTGGGTCATGAATACTCCACTCAAGGGCCTTGCGGCTCTCCTTTCCCCCTATATGGACCCGCGCCCCCGCGGCATCAATGACCGGCGCCCGAGGTCAGCAGCAGCACCGCCCCGAACGCGTTCTGGAGCATGTGGATGCCGACGACCATCCCGATGGCGGTCCAAAGCCCGGTCTCCCGCCAGGTGAGCAGGACGATCGACATGATCAGGAACGGCCACCAGATGACGAGCCCCCAGGCCGTTGCCTCGAGGCTGTGCGCTGCGCCCCAAAGCAAGGCGCTCAGCACCACCGCCGGCCCCGCCCCGAAGAAGCGGTTTAGAACCAGCACCAGCGGCGCCAGCACCAAAGTCTCGATCAGCGGCGACACCACCACCAGCAGGAAGACGAGGTAAGGCAGCCCAACCTTCTCCGGCTGGAAATCCGGCTGCCCCGCATCCGGCAGAAACGCCGCCACCAGCGCCCCCAGCACCAAACTGGGAAGCAGCGCCAACACCCACGCCTTGAGCAGATAGCGCGACTTGAGCTCGTCGGTGCGGAACAGGAATTCGGGGAGCAGCGCCAGATAGGCCGGCCGCCCGGGAAGATCGTCGGCAGTCACGCGAACCGGCTCAGGCCGCGCTCTCGCCCTTCTTCTCGGCATAGACTCGGACCGGCTCCTTGCGGCCTTCGACCACGTCCTTGTCGATCATCACCTCGTCGACCCCGTCCATCGACGGCAGGTCGAACATGGTGTCGAGGAGGATGTTCTCGAGGATCGAGCGAAGCCCCCGGGCGCCGGTCTTGCGCTCGATCGCCTTCTTGGCGACCGAGATCATCCCGTCGTCGGTGAAGCTGAGCTTCACGTCCTCCATGTCGAACAGCTTGGCGTACTGCTTGACCAGCGCGTTCTTCGGCTCGCGCAGGATCTTGACCAGAGCGGTCTCGTCCAAATCCTCCAGGGTCGCGATCACCGGCAGACGGCCGACGAACTCGGGGATGAGGCCGAACTTCAGGAGATCGTCCGGCTCGCCCTGGCGCAATATCTCGCCGGTGCGGCGCTCTTCAGGCGCCGCGACATAGGCGCCGAAGCCGATCGACTTGCCCTGCAGGCGGTCGGCGATGATCTTCTCCAGGCCCGCGAAGGCGCCGCCGCAGATGAACAGGATGTTGGTCGTGTCGACCTGCAGGAACTCCTGCTGCGGATGCTTGCGCCCGCCCTGCGGCGGGACGGAGGCGGTGGTGCCTTCCATCAGCTTCAGCAGCGCCTGCTGGACGCCCTCGCCCGACACGTCGCGGGTGATCGAGGGATTGTCCGACTTGCGGCTGATCTTGTCGATCTCGTCGATATAGACGATCCCGCGCTGCGCCCGCTCGACATTATAGTCGGACGCCTGGAGCAGCTTCAGGATGATGTTCTCGACGTCCTCGCCGACATAGCCGGCTTCGGTCAGCGTCGTCGCGTCCGCCATGGTGAAGGGCACGTCGAGCAGCCGCGCCAGCGTCTGCGCGAGAAGCGTCTTGCCGCAGCCGGTCGGCCCGACGAGCAGGATGTTCGACTTGGAAAGCTCGACCTCGCCGCCCTTCGAGCCGTGCGCCAACCGCTTATAATGGTTGTGGACGGCGACCGAGAGCACGCGCTTTGCGTGGGTCTGGCCGATCACATAATCGTCCAGATGCTTGCAGATCTCCGCCGGCGTCGGCACCCCGTCGCGTGTTTTCACCAGGGAGGATTTGGTTTCCTCGCGGATGATGTCGTTGCACAGCTCGACGCATTCGTCGCAGATGAAGACGGTGGGGCCGGCGATCAGCTTCCTCACCTCATGCTGCGATTTTCCGCAGAACGAGCAATAGAGGGTGCTCTTCGAGTCGCTGCCGCTAAGCTTGGTCATGTTCGTCCTATCGGGCGCGCGCCGGGCGCCCTCTCCTTCGCTGCCATGTTAGACCGCACTATCGCACGATCACAATGGCCTAATGATTAATGGGGGAAAAGCGTTGCGGCGCCCGCGTCCCTCGCCCCCATGTGGAGCCCCGGCGAGCGCGGCGCAAGGGGCGAAGCTGCAACGGCTCATCCACGATCATCTCACCGAAAATCCTCGGCCGCCTGCATAGGCTCTGCACGGGCGGTGCCGAAGAAAAGGCAATGACGGACTTAATGATGCGCCACAGGATTCGGGCCGGCTGCGCCCTCTTCGCCGCGGCCGGAATCCTCGCCCTCGCCAACTGCAACAGAATCGATCCGCTTTCCCACAGGTTCAATTCCGCGGAAACGGCAGCCCTGACCGACAGCATCGTCGGTGAAGATGCACGCGTGGTCTGCGTCACCGGCCCCAGGGCCCCCTCCTGCAATCCCTGGAATGCCGACGTCTACGTCACCGATCTTCAAGACCCGATGGACTTCGAGGCGCGCTGGAAAGACGATTCGACGGTGACCGTAACCATCGCGTCCGGCAAAATCCGTCGCGCGTCGCAGCGGTCCCGGGACGGCCGGATCGCCATCCAGGTGACCCGCGGCCCGCGTGAGCCGCTCCTCATCCTGACAAGAACGCCCGACGGGAAGGTCGGCACGGCCGTACTGCCGTGGCCGCCGGCCGGCAACGCAAGCCGATAGCGCCGCCGGCCCGTTCATCCTATCCAGGAGCAGGAATCGGCTTTTCGGCCTCCAGGAGCAGCAACTCTGAGCATCTTCGCCCTCTCAGCCGGCCTGCTCTTCTTCGCCGTCCCGGCCCCGGGGACCGGCTGCGAGGACCTCTATCAGGCGGTGCTTTCACGGGACGTCGCCGCAGTTGGGCGCGAAGTGGAATTCAACGCACAAGGGCGCACGCTCGCCCGCCTCCAGATACACTGGGACAAGGTTTGTCCGTCCGCCAGGAGCGGCGCCGGCAAAAGGTCCGTCGTCACCATAGGACGGCTTCTCGACAGGCCGATCAGCCGTTTGCCCGCCGTGAAGCTGCTGATGGATGTCGGCGAGAACGCCAAATATGTGCTGCCCCAGCTTCAGAAGGCGATCCGGGCCCAGTCGAAGGAGGACCTCGAACGCGCCCGAGCCGCTTCTCCCTATCCGATCGCCGACCCCATCTCCTCTTCGCTCAAAGGCCTGCGCGGCAAGATCGAAACCGGCAAGCTGGATCCGGATGTCTGCTGGTTCGTCATCGCAGCCAGGGAAGCCGATGCCCAAGATGGAGAATGAGTGTGGCTGACGGTCATATGCCGAGGCTTGCGGCCATGGCTGCCATCCCATTCGTCACGCTGGGCCTGCTCGGCGCCGCCAACGAGCTGCTCTTTCACGTCCCTGAAGGCATCGGAGGGCTTCTCGGCGCGCTCTTCCTCCTGTCCCTCTATCTCCCGCCTCAGCTGATCGCCGTCCTGTTCGTCTATTCGATCGTCCGCCGCTTTCAGGATAAGCGCGCAGCCTATGCCCTGTGCTCCGCAATCGGCTGCGGTGCGACCCTGCTCCTCCTCCTCGCCATCCCGCCGGGCGACGGCAAAGGCTTTCATCTGTCGATCGTCACGTCGGTCAGCCTGACCGCTTTGGCGCTTCACGCCCTCTATTCCTCCCGCCGGCCGCCCGCGAGCGCCGGCGCGGGCGACCGGCGAAGCGCCCGCCAGCGCCCCTGACAATCGGCGGAGAGTCAGAAAAAACTTTCCTACACCGTTCCTTTTATGTTCCAAGCTGGTAGATCGACAGCACCGAGTCGCGCAATGCGCATCCGCACCGGGCGTCGACCGACGAGCGCGCCCCTTCCCTCAACCCGGCGGCGAAGGATTCGCCGATCCGCCCCCCATCCTCTCGCCACCCCTCAACTTCCTCAACTTATATTGGGGTGAGGACGATCGCCAACGAGCGATCGCCCGACATCGATACAACCCGTCATTGCGAGCGTAGCGAAGCAATCCAGTGCAGCGCCTCCGCCCACTGGATTGCTTCGTCGTTTCACTCCTCGCAATGACGGATCAGCGGAAGGCGATCACGCCGTGGTGATCGTCGCCGCCCGCGCCCTTACGCCGCCGCAGCCTGCGTCGTATCCCCGTCCGCCGGGTTCGGCCGCTTCTCGAACACTTCGTCGACCAGGCCGAAATCCTTGGCTTCGCTGGCGCCGAAGAAGCGGTCGCGCTCGACGGCTTTCTCGATCTCCTCGACCGGCTGGCCGGTATACTTCGCCATCAGCTCGTTCATCCGGTGCCGGATGCGCAGGATTTCCTTGGCCTGGATCTCGATGTCGCTGGCCATGCCCTGGGCGCCGCCCGAAGGCTGGTGGATCATGATCCGGGCGTTGTTCAGCGCAACCCGCATGCCCGGCTCGCCCGAGCAGAGCAGGAAGGCGCCCATCGACGCGGCCTGGCCGATGCAGACGGTCCCGACCCGCGGGCGGATATATTGCATGGTATCGTGCATCGCCATTCCGGCCGTCACCACCCCGCCCGGCGAGTTGATGTACATGAAGATGTCCTTCTTCGGATTCTCGCTCTCCAGGTACAGAAGCTGCGCGGTGACCAGCGTCGCCATATGGTCCTCGACCTGCCCGGTCACGAACACGATCCGCTCCCGAAGCAGCCGCGAATAGATGTCGAAGCTGCGCTCGCCCCGGTTCGATTGCTCGATGACGATCGGAACGAGGGTGGAGAGGATGTCGATATGATCGGGCATGTAAGGAGTCCTGTCGGCCGGTGTGTGTGCTGGAGCCTACATCGGGGGAAGCGCCGCGCTGTTCAAGGGCAGATCGCCCTCCCCTGCCCCCCGGAGGCAGCGGTCCGGAAGCGTTACGCTACTGGCGGTCCGGGCCGCTGCCCCCGCCCGGTTGGCGGCGATTGCGCTCGAGGAGCTGCTCCGCTTCCCGGGTGAGCTCTTGGCTCCGCTCGATGCTGCGCCGAAGCGCGGCCTGAGTTTCCTCGGCCTGCTGCTCGATATCTTTATGTTCGTTCGTCGGCTGGGGCTGCACCGGCTGTCCAATTTGCAGATACGCGCCGTTAACGTAGATCAGGCTCGATGGTTGCCGGGGTTCCCGCGGCGCCGAAAATCGGCCCGCCGCTGTGGCCTCCGGGTCACGCCCTCAGGCGTCGGGGACGAGCTTGCGGATCTTCTCGCGGACGGCGCGGATCCGGTCGGCGGCTTCGGTGAAGGTGGCGACGTCGGCCCGCTTGCCGTTGGCCCGCGCGTCGGCGGCGGCGTCGATATAGCCTTCGAGGTCCGTCTCCAGCGCGTCGATCAGAATCTCCGCTTCGTCCTCGGTGAGCTTGAGCTGGATAGTGGCCATGATTCCTCCTTGCGCGCGTCCCCTAGGGGCGCAGGCGGCGCGGGGCAAGGTGGTGTCACCTCTTCCTCGTCATTCCGGGCTTGACCCGGAATCCATGAACACAGGTCCGCGAGAACTGGACCGGAACCGTGTTCATGGATGCCGGATCGGGGTCCGGCATGACGGGTTGGTACGGGTGCTGGCGCCTTACTTCTTCGGCTCCGGAAGGGGATCGAAGCCGAAGCCTATCGCAAGATCGTGCCAGTCCGGATTTGCACCCTCGATCAGTTGCACCTTCCAGTCGCGGTGCCAGTTCTTCAGCTGCTTCTCGCGACGGATGGCGGTTTCCATCTCACCGTGCTGCTCGAACCAGACCAGGCGGCAGATGGCGTAGCGGTCGGTGAACCCCTTCTTCAGCCGCTCGCGGTGCTGGTAGAGGCGCTGGAAGAGGTTGGACGTGACGCCGGTGTAGAGGGTGCCGTTGCGCCGGCTTGCCAGAATGTAGACGCAGGGGTCCCGTTCCATCCGGGGAGGATGCGGGATTTGTGGGTGTGGTCAAGGGGGTACTGACACCCTCGCCCCTCCCCCGTCATTCCGGGCTTGACCCGGAATCCATGAACACAGGTCTGCGAGAACTGGACACGAACCGTGTTCATGGATGGCGGATCAAGTCCGCCATGACGAGCTTAGGTACGGGCCGCCTCGCCCCTCCCCCGTCATTCCGGGCTGTGCGGTACCGGCTTCACAGCCTTCTGATCCCCGGTTCCGGGCGGGGGGTGGCCAGCTCGGTCAGGGCCCAGACGAGGGCGTCGGCGCGGTCCGGGCTGGCGGTGCCTTCGAAGCCGGAATAGGTGATCGCGCAGAGCTCGTCCTCCAGGTCGGGGAAGAGGCCGGCGAATTTGGCCTGGCCGCTTTCGAAGCGGAGGGCGATGGGCTGGGCGCGGGCGCCCTTGCCCTTGGCGGCGTGGACGAGGCGGACCGGGGCGTGGGGGCCTGCGGCCTTGAGGACGCTCTCCACCATATCGCCGCCCTGGTTCTTCTCGGCGACGATGCGCTGGGCATTCCAAGCCTCGGCGGCCGAGACGACCCGGCGTGCCCAGGCTTCGGGGCGCATTCCGCCGGCGGTGAGATCGGCGAGGACATACGCGATCCCGTCTTCGCCGAGGCCGCAGACGACGATCCCGCACGCGTCTCCGTCGGCGCTGGCGGGGGGATCGACGCCGACGACGACGCGCAGGATGACCGGGCCCGACTGGCCGACGGTGAGCGCCGGATGCTCGAACGAGGCCATGCAGGGCGCGGGCGCCCTCGCCTCCTCGATGATGCTCCGGGTCCAGAGCGCTCCGGGGAGATGATCGAGGAGGAGGCCGTCGAGCTCCTGCCGGCCCTGCAGGGTGCCGCCGAACATCTCGGTCACAGCCGCCCGGAAATCGTCGGGGAGGTGCGGGTTTTCGGCGGTGGCGCCGTTGGTCTGGACGGTCCGTGGCATGGCGAGGACGCGCTTCAGCAGCGGCACCGGTTTGGGCGTGGTGGTGACGATGGTGCGGGGCGCGTCGCCGAGGCGGAGGCCGAGCATGAGATTGTCCCAGCAGGGATCGGCGCGCGGCCACTTGGCGAGCTCGTCGCACCAGGCGAAATGATGCTGGGGGCCGCGGAGCTGGGACGGGCGCTCGGCGGTGTAGGCGAAGGCGCGGGCGCCGGAGGGGAAGCGGAACTCGCCGCGGCTGGACAGCCAGCGCGGGTCCTCCCCTGCCCGGGGAATGGAGAGGAGGCCGCTCTCGCCCTCGACCATCACCCGCGCGACCTCGTCGAGGCTGGCGCCGACGAGGGCGATGCGCGCATCCGGATTCTCGCGGGCGCGCTGCCAGACCCATTCGGCGCCGGCCCTGGTCTTGCCGAAGCCGCGGCCGGCGACGATCGACCAGACCCGCCATGGGCAGCCGTCCTCGCACGCCTCAGGCTCGCACTGGCCGCCATGGGCCTGCCACCACCATTCCTCGGCGATGGCGACGATTGCGGCGCGGGGGAGGCCGAGAAGGGCGCGGTGACGTTCTTCGGGGCCCATCGTGCGCAGCAGCTCAAGAGCGAAGCAGGCCTGGGCGCGGGTCAGGCGGATTTCGGCGGCGCCGGAGAGGGTAAGCAGCGGGACGGTCACGGCTGCACCGCTTCCTCGTCATTCCGGGCGCGGGCCGGAATCCATGAACACAGGTCTGCGAGTACCGGACTCGATCGGTGTTGATGGATGCCGGATCGGGGTCCGGCATGACGAGTCTGGTACGGCGGGCTTCGCCTCTTCCTCGTCACTCCGGGCTTGACCCGGAGTCCATGGACACAGGTCGGTGAGGGCTGGACTTGAACCGTGTTCATGGATGCCGGATCAAGTCCGGCATGACGGTTGTGTTGCGGGACGGTCATGGCTTCTTCTCGGTCGGGTTGTCCTCCCCGTCCCCGTTTGCGTCCGCCTCAGCCGCTCCGCCTTCGTCGGCGGGCGGAGCTTCGAGGGCGGGGTAGCCGGGGATCCGGTGGCCGAGGCCGGTGAGGCGGTGGGCGAGGAGAGCGATGGCCTCGTCGAAGCTCATCGAGTCGCTGCGCGCAGCGGAGACTGTTCGGGGGCCGACCTTGCCGTTGCCGCGGTCCCAGCGGGCGAGGAGCTTCATCACCCGGTCGAATTCCTCGGCAAGGGCGCCGCCGGGATCGAGGCCCTGGTCCAGTACGTCCGCGAGCCGCCTCTGGGCTTCGAGCCGCTGGCGCAGCGCCTCGGCCTCAAGGCGGACATAGCTTTGTTCGAGCGCCGCCTGGTGGGCCGCGGCGAAGACCGGGTCGCGGCGGCGGGCACGGTAGACGGTCGCGGTGCAGACGCCCGCGGCCTCGGCTGCCGCAGTCTCGTTGCAGGTGGCGGCGAAGTGGGCGAGGAATACCTCCTGACGCCAGTCGGCGAAGCGGAGCCTGTGCGTGCGGCGGAGCTGCATCGGCCGGCCGTTCGCTGGCCGAATGAAGCGAGGGAGATTGGAGAGCTCCAGCATCTCCTGGACAGCCTCGTCGAAGGCGGGGTCGCGCTTTCGCTCCTTCCAGAAGGCGCCGAGGGTGAAGCCGGCCGCGGCGGCGGCGTCCCTCAGCAAGGCGCCGCCCTTGATCGCGGCGAGGAAGGCGCCCTTGGCGCGATCGTCGATGAGGTGCTTCGGGGCCCCCGACCCGTCCTGATTCCCGCTCATCCACGATTATAGAACATAAAAAGAACGTGTAGGAAAGTTGTTTTTGTCCCGGGTTGGTTCGGGGGGCGGCGGTGGGTGAACCGCTGTCGTCATTGCCGGGCTGCCGCCGGGGGTCCATGAACACAGGTCTGCGCGAACCGGTCACGAACCGTGTTCATGGATGCCGGATCAAGTCCGGCATGACGAGGTCTTGTGGAGACGGCCGCGACCCTCCTTCGTCACTCCGGGCTTGACCCGGAGTCCATGAACACAGGTTTGCCAGTACTGGATACGATCCGTGTTCATGGATGCCGGATCAAGTCCGGCATGACGAGGGTGGTTACGGTGTCTTCTCCGCCCCTCCCCGTCACCCCGGGCTCGACCCGGGGTCCATGAACACAGGTCCGCGAGAACTGGACACAATCCGTGTTCATGGATGCCGGATCGGGGTCCGGCATGACGAGGGTGGGTTCGCCCCTTCCCAACTTCGGACGCTGGAGCCGCCACGGGGCTGAACCCCGTGACGTCAGTCCTGTCGCCGTCGGCGCAGGCTGGCCGGCGGTCGCGCTCTCTTCGCGCCGGTTGGACGACGCGATGCGTCGCCCGCGCTGCGCTCGGGCGCTCGCGCTTACATCTTCAGCGTCGCCCTTGCGTAGAAGAAGGTGCCCGGCACGTCGTAGGTGGTCGGGTCCATATTGTTGAGGCCGCAGGTGAAGCAGGCCGGGGGGTCGACGTTGAACAGGTTGTTGGCCCCGAGCGCGAAGCCGAAGCGGTCGTCCTGGATGCTCCAGCGGATCTGGATGTCGGTGTAGAAGCGGCTGCCCATGCGGTTGCCGTCGGCTTCGGTCACCCCGCCGATATAGCGGCCGGTGAGCGACGCCGCGAACTCGCCCAGGCTCCAGTCGAGGACCGCGTTCGACTTGTACTTCGGGAAGGCCTGGTCGGGGCTGCCCTGCTCGGTTCCTTCGCGCGCGATCGCGGTGGTGCCGTTGGTCGACGGCACGGTGACCGTATAGTTGAACAGGAAGGTGTTGGACCAATAGAGGCCGAACGTGCCGGCCGAGGTCTTGGGCGTGCGGTAGTTCAAAGTGACGTCGATTCCGTCGGTCTGAATGGACGCGATGTTCTGGAGCAGGCCGCGGATCTGCGAGATCGCGCCGGAGGCGGTGCGGCTGATCGCGGCGCAGCTCAGGGCGTCGCCCGATTCGGTGCAGCGGCCGAGCAGGACCTCGGCGTCGATCGCCTGGATCGCGCCGTCGACCTTGATGTTGAAATAATTGGCCTCGATCGAGAAGCGCGGCGCGAAGCTCGGCCGCCAGACGACTCCGCCGATCCAGCTCTCCGACTTCTCGGCGGCGAGATTCTGGTTGCCGCCGGTGATCACCGGAAGCTGCGGATTGGCCTGGACGTAGCTGCCGTTGGCGGGAACGCCGGCGGCGATGCAGTTGGCCTTGACCGCGGCCGGGATCTGGCCGCCGACCGCGGAGCAGGGATCGACCAGCTCCTGGTCGAAGCGCGACGGAGTGCCGAAGAGTTCGCCGATGGTCGGGGCGCGGAAGCCCTGCGCCCAGCTGCCGCGGAAGAGGAGGTCGTCGACCGGCTCCCAGTTGATCCCGGCGGAGAAGGTCGTGGTCGAGCCCGAGGTCGAATAATCGGAGAAGCGGGCGGCGCCGGTCAGCTCGAGGCGGTGGAAGAAGGTCGTGTCGGCGAGCAGGGGCA
>VBAE01000084.1:0-3192 GCA_005882415.1 Alphaproteobacteria bacterium
GGACGTAGACCAGGAGGACGATCAGCGCCTCGGTGACGCTTCCGCCGCCCTGGGTGAGGCCGAGCAAAGCGAAGATCGGATGGACGATCATCGGCGCGGCCAAGAGGTGAAGCCAGAAGGCGACGTCGGAGCGCCTGGTCTCGCGGCGCGGATCGGATGCATCCCACCACATCGCGAACAGGAAAACGCCGATGCCGAGCAGAAGGACGAAGCCGTAGACGATGTTCGCCCGCTCCGGATCCGGAGAGTCGCGAAGCACATAGAAGATCATGGCGATCGTCATTCCGACCAGCGACGCGGCGCCGGCGGCGATGGTGATCGGGACCCGGAACCTGCGCCAGTGAAGCCACGCCCCGGCGGCGGCGAGCGCTCCCGAGGCCGCAAGCACGGCCATCGCCATCGAATCGTTATTCTCGAGCGACGATTCGCCGAGCGCGAGGATCAGGCCGGTGCCCACCGTCTCCGCAACCGCCAGGACGAAGGCGAGAAGGAGGAGGATGCTGGGCAGAGCCATCCGCCGCTTCTTCGTGAAGAATTCGGCGAGGCCCCAGGCGGCGCCGGCGACCAGAAGGCCCGAGACGGGCGAGGGTCCGTCGAAATCGACCCGGGGGCCTATCGACTGGCCGATCCAGGCCAAAGAGAAGAGCAGGATCGCAGCGGCGATCGAGACGAAAATGTCGTTGAAGCCGGTGATGAGTCGGAAATGCTCTTCGTCGACCGACGGGAGCGCGCTCCTCTCCGCCACATAGTTGCGAGCGATGCCGCCGCCTCGGGGGTAAGCGCCCCCGCAGCCACCGCCGCCTCCAGATCGCTTTCGCTGTACATGAGTCGGATCCTCTCCCTGATTAGTGGGAGGGGCGTAGCACGGCTGTGTTAGAGTAGCAATACAGTGCTACGGTGAGTGCTCAGCCGCCCTGCAGGGTCTTGAGGATCAGCATCGCCTGCTCGGCGCCCGACTGCCTTCGGGGAGGGCGACGCCCGGCGTCAGCGTCACATAGGCGGCCTGCACCACTCCCGCCCCGGCGCCGACGATGGCGTTGGTCGGGGCGTCCTCCGAGACCAGGAACAGCGCGGCGGGGACGACATTCTCCGGCGCGAAGGCGGAGAGCATCTGGGGCGGGAAGATGTCCTCGGTCATCCGCGTCGCAGCCGTGGGCGCCAGCGTGTTGACGCGGATGCCGTTGCGCGCGCCTTCGAGCTGCAGCGTCTTGGCGAAGCCGGCGAGGCCGAGCTTGGCGGCGCCGTAATTGGCCTGGCCGAAATTGCCGTAGAGGCCGGTCGACGAGCTGGTCATCAGGATCCGGCCGTAATTCTGCTCGCGCATCGTTTCCCACACCGCCTTGGTGCAGTTGGCGGAGCCGATCAGGTGGACGTCCACGACCAGGCGGAAATCGTCCATGCTCATCTTGGCGAAGCTCTTGTCGCGCAGGATTCCGGCATTGTTGATGAGGATGTGGACTCCGCCCCATTTCTCCTTCGCCGCGGCGACCATTGCCTCGACCTGGGCGAAATCGGTGACGCTGGCGCCGTTCGCCATCGCGGTTCCGCCGGCCGCCTCGATCTCCTCGACCACCTTCCGGGCAGCGTCGCTATGCCCGGTGCCGTCGATGTCTGCACCGACATCGTTCACCACCACCTTCGCGCCGCGCCGCGCCAGCTCGAGCGCATAGGCGCGACCGAGGCCGCCGCCGGCGCCGGTGACGATCGCGACCCGGTTTTCGAAGCTGATGGTCATGTTGCGCTCGCGCTCCCCTGTCGTGGCTCAGGAAGCGCGGATCGGCGCCCCCGCGGGCTCATCGCCCGCGGGGTTCATGGCAGAAGGCGCGGCTTCGGGCGAGGCCGAAGTCGCGCCTCCGGGTTCAGCCGCTTAGCGCGACCGGCCGCGCTCGTAGGTCTGCGTGCAATGGTCGGTGACGGTGCGGGTGCACGGCGGCATCGGCCCTGCGCTGGTCGGCGTCGGAGCGGCGACGGTGGGCGGGGGCGTGCCGGCCGGGAAGGTCGTCGGGGGCTGGTTGTAGCCGGCCGGCGCAGTGGCATCGGCGGAGACGACGGGGATTCCGCGGGCGTCGCGTTCCGGGGCGGTATTGCCCGCGGCGACGGTGCCGCCGGTGCTAGTCGTCGTCATCGACGTGTCGGTCTGGGCGATGGCGGTCGAGCCGAGCATCAAAGCGGCTGCGGTCATAAGCAACTTCATCGTACATCCTCCTTTGGAAAGGCCGCGCGAGGGCGGCCCGACCATCCAAACGCCGACGAAACGGTTTCGGGTCCCCCGTCCCCGAACGGGACGCAAAAGCGGCGAGGCGACGCGGAGCCTTTACGCTTGGGCAAGGGGATGGGCATAAGGGGTAAGCCATGGCCGAAGCAGAAGATAACAGCGACCAGTCCGCCCGCCCGAGCCGGCGGATGGTGCTCGCGCTCGGCGCCGCCGCGGCGTCGACGGTGGTGACGATCCGCCCGGCGCTCGCCCAGACCGCGGGATCGGTGATGAACTGCCAGATCCCGGTGCCGGCGCCCCAGGCTGCGGGCAATTATATCGCGCCCGACGGAAGCCTGGTCGCTCCGGGAACCCCGGGCGCCTTCCCGCCCGCGCCGCGCCCGATTACCGGCGAGGAGGCGAAGCTGCTGCTGAGCGGCGGGCCGAGCCCGAGCGGCATGGATAGCCAGTCGGCCCAGGCCTATGCCAACTATATACGCCGTCTGCAGGCGGGGATGAGCGGCTTCACCTGCTACGCCTCGCTGCAGATGCCGCGCTGAGCCTCAAGGCGGCCGGCATGGCCCGGCCCCGCTTCGTCGCGGACGCCCCCGACGCAGTCCGCTCGGTCGAGCTGGAGGGCCTCACCGCACTCTACCACCGCCCTTCCGGGATGACCCACATCCTCGCCCCGCCCGCGCCGCAGATATTGGACGCGATCGGCGGCAGCCCCGCCGACGCCGCCGAGATATTGAAGCGGATCGGCGAGCGTTTCGACCTGGCTTCGGGCGAGGATGCCGAAGCGGCGATCGAGGCGCGGCTTGCGGAGCTCGAGGCGGCGGGCCTCGTCAGGCGGCTGTGAGGCACCGGCTCGACCTTCGAATCGGCCCGGTCGCCTTCCGGATCGGCGCGGCCTGGCCGGGGCCCGTGCGCGATCTGGAGCGGCTTTATTCCATCTATCCGCGGGAGAGGGCCGGGGTCGCCGACTTCACCGTTAGGCT